>JAJDOF010000129.1 GCA_022340305.1 Gammaproteobacteria bacterium | reverse complement strand
TGGCTGATATTACTTACATCTCTACCCATCAGGGTTGGATTTATCTAGCCATTGTAATGGACCTCTACTCAAGACGAATCGTGGGTTGGTCAATGAGCCGTTTGATGAATCGGCGCATCGTTGTTGATGCCTTACTGATGGCCATCAATGCACGACAACCGCAAGGAAAGCTCATCCATCACTCTGATCGTGGCGCTCAATACACGAGTGATGACTTCAGGAACGAACTCGCCAAACACGGTATCGAAGCCAGTATGAGCAGTACCGGAAACTGCTACGACAATGCGGTGGCGGAAAGCTTCTTTGGATTACTGAAACGCGAGCGAGTTAACCGTGTTCGTTATCGAACTCGTGAAGAAGCACGGGTCGATCTGTTCTGGTACATCGAGGTATTTTACAACCGAAAACGGCGACATGGTTTTCTTGGTAATATCAGCCCGGCAGAGTTCGAACACAAGACAACCGGTCTTTATGAAACCGTCCACTAAAACGAGGCAAGACCACATCAGAGTCGTCCACAATTGAGTCACGAATGGCTGCTATCTTAGAATAGGTTTCAAAAAGGAACTAATTCAAGAACAATTCTCGGGAGCAGTCATTCGCGCGACAATTGTTTGCTCCCGCTTTCAGGAAGTGAGTAGGTATCTCCACTCACAACACTCGTGTGTAGCAATAATGTACCAGCACAACACTAAATATGGCTCATTTACACTGATTATTACTACATTTTAAGATTGATCAAGGCCGCAAGTTGTTGATTTATAAAAACTTACTATTTTAACAGCGGCGCTACGAACCGAGCGGTCGGGAGTTCGAATCTCTCCAGGCGCGCCATCCATAAAAAGGCCCCGCGAAGCGGGGTTTTTTTATGGATGGGTCGTTTGGGGATCAGATGAGAACTCCCAGTTTGACAAAATCGCCCGGAGTGATTTTGGACGCGAGCGCAGCGAGCGGCCCCGAGGACGGCTGAAGGCCGCCCGCAGGGGTGCGGCACAAGGATGTGCCGCACAATCTCTCCAGGCGCGCCATCTTAAAGCCCTTGTAGGTCAGTGACTTGCAAGGGTTTTTTAATATAACTCCTAAGCTGTAATCTTCCCAGGTGTAGCCAATAATGTACCATTCACCCCTTTGAGACCGCTGATATTGCCGGCATAGCACGCTAAGTGCTCCGGTGCTAAATGAGCGTAACGCTGCACCATGCGGATATCTGACCAGCCGCCAGGCTCTTGCAGCAGGTGTATCGGTGTGCCGTGTTGAATGTGCCAGCTGGCCCAGGTATGGCGCAGGTCATGCCAACGGAAGTCTTCGATCCCCACCTGCGATAGCCCTTTCCTGAACGCCCTGGTATTTGCCTTGGCGATTGGTTTACCAGGATAGGTATGGCGCATACCCGGGGCCGGCCTTATCACCCGCAGACCCAGGGCAAGATCGAGCGTTGGCATCGAACCATGAAAAACCAGATACTGCTGAACAACTACTATCTGCCCGGGGAGCTACAGGAACATCTTCAGCGCTTCATCACTTACTACAACCACGAGTGCGATCATGAATCTTTGGACAATTTGACGCCGGCTGGTGTGTTTTACCGCCGAGGGCAGAAAATGCTGGACCAGTGGGAAACGATTAAACTAAACACTTTGGCCATGCGACGAAAGATGCATTACGATAATCGAAGTAATTTAAACCCGATGAGCTGAACTGTCTCTTAAATCAGGCTGCCAGCTATCCAGATTGGGTTGACGACTTACAGGTTTGACGACGTACATAGTATTTCCGGCCCAGGCAAGGCACGACATTTCACCAGGCGGGAGACCTGCCTGAACAATATCGATTATCATTATCCACGTGGTGCTAAATTGCGTCATACGTGGGTCAGGTTAATCGGTATCGGGTTGCTGGGGATCTTGCGTAATCCAGGTCATGCCAGCGTGCCGATGTCGACCGCTCGGCTCGAGTTACCTGAGGATCGAATTTCGCCGGGGTACTCTGCATTCCTCCCCTGATATGAGAATATATTCATCATTTCGAGGACCTGTGGCTACCCCGGTGTGATGCAAAGCAGGGGGATCCGGTGGCGATTGCGTTTATTCCGGACTATTGTTACCACAATCTGCGCTGAGTTTTGGCAAATCTACCAAGTTCGATACAGGTGTTCATGTGATGTTATTGCGAATAAAGGCTTGCCAATGACCCAGCCCCTTAGGCTGTTTTTGTTGATCAGCATCGTCAGCGTAACCCTGACGGTGGCATCGCTGCTGTACCTGCACGTCCGGTTGACCGAGGGTTACATCGACATCCATCTCGATTCGCACAACAAGAATCTCGCCGTGGTGCTGCGCAATTCGATTCTGAAAACCGGGCTGGAGCAGGAGCTGCTTGACGGCAGCCATGTCCTGACCTCGACTACGCTCACCAGTATCAGGACGAAGCTCGAGCGGGAGCTGCGCTGGATACCGGTGATCAAGGTCAAAATCTATAGCCGCGACGGGCGCGTCCTGTTTTCTACCAAGAGCGATGAAATTGGCGAAGACGCGAGCGACAACAAGGGCTACCTGAGCGCGATGGACGGAATACCGGCATCCGGCAAAGTGGATCCTGATGATCTCAACGAGTTTGACAAGGTCGTCGAGATCCAGAATTTGCATCAGCAATACGTGCCTATCCTGTCGATCAACGGTGACGGTCCGATCGGGGTATTCGAGACTTACCTGGACATACACGAGATCATCAAGAACGTGGAGGCGATGCAGCAGACCATGTTCTGGATGATGGGTAGCTTGCTCGCTGCGATCTACCTGGCAATCACGGCAACATTTCTCCGTACCCACGGATTGTTGCGCAATGAAACCCGGCTGCGCGAGATGCATCTGAACGAGCTCAGGGGGATGCAGGCGAATCTGGAGAAGCGGGTCGAAGAGCGAACCGCGGAACTGGACCATGCGAAGAGCTTCCTGCAGTCGGTTATCGACGGAATCGCGAACCCGTTATTCGTGATCAGGCCCGACTTCACCGTGGCGTTGATGAACCAGAAAGCCAGGAGCCTGATCCGCCCCGGGTTGGACGAACGGGATTACCGCTACTGTTACCAGGTTTCGCATAATCTGCAAACACCCTGTAGCCAGCCCGAGCACCCCTGTCCCTTCATGGAAGTCAGGCAAAAGGGCACCGCCGTTAGCGTCAAGCATAGACATCAGGACCAGGAAGGTAACGAGGTTATTCTCGAGTTGCTCACCACCCCGCTGTATTCCGTGGACGGTCAGTTTGAAGGCGTCATCGAGGTCCAGCATGATGTAACAGAACTGGTTGAGATACAGAACGAACTGATCGGGAGCCAGGCGCGATTGCAGGCCACCATGGATAACGTGCCGGACGCGATTCTGACCTGCGACAACGATTTCGTGATCCTCAGCGCAAACCAGTCCGCGCTCGGCCTGCTCAACCAGACCGAGTCGCAACTGGTGGGCCGCAGGCTCGGCGATTTTTTCCCCGACGATGATAACGGTAGCGTGCTGGCGTTAGAATCGCCCGCGCATCAGCAAACCGTATTGAAACCGGTGTCCGACATGGAATTCCCGGTCGACCTGTGGAAGGGTCCGCTTGAAAATACCGGCGGCGACAGCAGTTACATCGTCGTGATTCGTGACATTACCGAGCAGATAAAAGCCCAGCGGGATCTCGAGAATACTCGCCAACAAAATTTTCACCAGGAAAAAATGGCGGCCATCGGTGAACTCGCGGCGGGAATCCTGCACGAGGTCGGCAACCCGATCGCCGCGATCGCGGGGGCTACGGCAGAGGTGAAGAGTGCCACCCGGGACATCAGCGAAAACGATTACGTGACGCAGAACATCGAGTTAATCGATGAACAGATCACCAGGCTCGGCAAGATTACCCGCGAAATCGCCGACTTCACATCGCCCAAACCGCGGGAGCGCGAAATGCTTGACCTCAATGAGTTGCTGAAAAGCACCGCACGCTTGTTGACCTATGATCGGAGATTCGGTTCCGTGGGCGTGCGTCTGCAGCTGGACAAGAACCTGCCGGCTATCGTCGGTGTCGCCGATCAGCTCACGCAGGTTTTCATGAACCTGCTAATCAACGCTATGCACGCCTGTGCGCCGGACGAAACGAATAATGACGCTATTATCCTGACCAGCGAAACCGGTAGCGACGGAGTGCATGTCTGCGTGCAGGATTTCGGTTCGGGCATGTCCACGGAAACGATCGAACACGTGAGGGAAACTTTTTACACCACGAAGCCGGTTGGTGAGGGCACGGGGCTCGGTTTGTCGCTATGCGATACCATCGTAAGCGCGCACGGCGGTGAACTGAGGATCGAAAGCGAGGAAGGAAAGGGGACCCGGGTGCACGTTTTCTTGCCTCTCGATCTGGCTGGCGAGGTCCCACCCGGGGATAAACCAAACGAGAACAGGCGTGCGATGTAGACTGTTCCCGGGTAACCCCGGATTCAGTCTTCACCTCCGCTAGCGAAGCCTTACAATATCCAGCATGCCGATACTCAACGAAACCTTTCTGCTCTACACCGCCTGCCTATTTTATTCGATCGCGTTGGTAATCACCTATCTCGGTGGTGGGCGAGTGCCAATCAGGTACCTGGTTCTCGCTTGTATTCTCGGACTCGCGAATCATGGCCTTAGCCTGGCGCAGCGCTGGGATCGTGTCGGGCACGGCCCGTTCATTAACCTTTACGAAATCCTCAGCAGTAACCTCTGGAGCCTGATGCTGGGACTAACCTGCTTCATGCTGCTGGCACCACGACTGCGGGGGGCAGTCGGTTTCATTATTCCGTTACCGGGATTGTTGATGATCTGGTTGCTGCTCACGACCCCGAGGGATACGTATCTGCCGGCAACCTACGATACGCTGTGGCTGTATTTCCACGTACTGTCGGGAAAGTTTTTCCTTGCCTTGTTGATGCTCGCAACCGGCCTGGCACTCTACGAATATCGACGTCAGGGAGCGGAAAACAGCTCTTCGGCCGACACCGCAATCGAGTCGTCGAGTTATCGCCTGCTGGCCTTCGCGTTCTGCTTCGAGTCGCTGATGTTGCTGTTCGGGGCGGTATGGGCGCAGGATGCCTGGGGCAGGTACTGGGCCTGGGATCCGCTGGAAACCTGGGCCTTCCTGACCTGGATCTGCGTCATCTTCGTGTTGCACTGGCGCCAGACCCATCCCCACAAGACTGTCTATGCAATCCTGGTCGGCATTTGCTTGGTGATGGCATTTCTGACATTTTTTGGTGTGCCTTTCGTGTCTACCGCACCGCACAAGGGGATGATCTGATGTCTGCTCGGCGCTCGCGAAGGTTGCGGCACGCGAGCCGCCGCTATCTCATGGCGATCCTGCTGCTGCTGGGGCTGGTGGCGACGTCCGGCTGGTTGCTGAGTCTCTGGATGACACAGCCGGCCAACGTGCCGTTGTCACATAATTCCGAGACGCCAATCGGTCGCCAGGATCTCGATCAGTTATTCGAGCTCGCCGTTCGGCATATGCGAAGCGGCGAGTACCAGGCTGCAATGAAACTCTGGCACCAGATCCTGCTGCTTGATTCCGGGATTGCCGAGGTCAATGTCAACATGGGTTTCACTCTCTACGAGCTGGGAAACTTCCCGGCCGCACGGGATTTCTTTGTCAGCGCGATGGAGCAGAATCCGTTCCAGGCCAATGCCTACTATGGGCTCGCGCTGGTCAGTGAAAAATCAGGCGACCTCGGAGTTGCGGTGGGTGCCATGCGAAGCTATATCCATTTGGCCGGCCCGGCAGAAGACGAGCGCTTCATTCGCCACGCCAGGTCTGCGCTATGGGAGTGGGAGTCGCAACTGTCCTCGCCGCCGACAGGCGAAACCCCGGGCCGAGGGCAGGCGCAGCCGTTGGAATAAGCGCCTGGCAGCGGCTGCTCGGTGTCATGCGACGGTTAGCGTTTTATGCGTGTCACGCCGCCAAAGCTGCCAACCCAGAGGACGTCTTCGTCCTGCGTATCCATCGAGAACACTGTATTCGAAAACAGGCCTTCGTGAATCGTGAGTCGGTCGCTGAAATTTTTGCCGTCGAAGCGCGCCAGGCCGTTACTTGTGCCTACCCACAGGCTACCATTGCGGTCTTCGTGCAGCATGAAGACGTGATTCGACGGAAGCCCGTCGCTAACCGTGTAATTGATGTAGTTTTCGCCATCGAAGCGCGCCAGGCCGCCGCCCCAGGTGCCGACCCAGACGATACCGTTGCGGTCGACTTCCAGCGCGACAATATAGTTTGGGTTGTATGCTGTATCGACGTCTTCCAGGCCCATTTCTAGCTTTTGTCGCGCGTGATGGCTAGACATGGTCGCCGGATCGTGATCAAAAGAATTGTCGCTTCTGACTTTGTCGTATGGGGCGCCCTGGCCATCTTCGTGGTTCCAGTTCGCCCACTTGCCGTCTTCGAAGCGGGCCAATCCGCCCTCGGTGGCTAACCAGACTTCGCCATTTTTTCCCAGTTCCAGCCCGTAAACCCAGTCGTTGGGCAGGCCGTTATTGGTATTCTCGACGGTGTAGGTTTCCCAGGCTGCGGGATCCTCGAGCCGTCCGCCCCTCACCCGGTTGGCCCCCGACCAGGTCGCGATCCAGAGATCGCCATCAGGCATCACCAGCACGTCGTAAACAAACGCGTCCGCGAGTCCTTCCGGCACGTTGAAGATCTTGAACTTGTCCTCGGCCTCGTCGTAAACTGCCAAACCGCCGCCGTAAGTCCCGACCAGCATCTTGCCTTCCGTCCAGCGACTGACATGAAACACGCCATTGGCTAGCAAGCCGTTGCGCACGTCGAACAGGCGATACTCGTCGTTGTCGGGGAGGTAACGGATGACGCCACCGGAGGTTCCAACCCAGACCTTGTCGGTTTCGGCAAATACGGATTTGACATTCCGGTTGCCGACCCGGAAATGAGTAAAATTGGTTTTTTTCTGTGTCGCCGGATACGCCGTTGCCGGTGCGGCACTCATAGTCGTGGCTTCACTGGGAGAGCCGGTCTCCTGAGACACGGCAGTTGCCTGTTGATTTCCCGTGGTCTGAATCTCGTTCCCCTTGCTGACCCCCAGGGTGAAGGCAGCTGTGACCAGAGCGACGACAATGACAATCAAGGGAAACAGTGATTTCGTGCGCATACCGTAAACTCCGCTAGGATGGTGACTTTTTCACCGTCATCCGGGTGACACCTCCCCGGGTGCCGATCCAGACGTCTCCGCCGGGCGTTGTCGCGATCGTGTAAACATCGTTCGACGGCAGGCCGTCGTGAATATTCCAGTTGTGAAAGGTCTTGCCATCGTAGCGAGACAATCCCTTGTTGGTGCCGAACCAGAAAGCACCGGCGGTATCCTGAGCGATGGAATAAACGATATTACCGGCAAGCCCGTCTTTCTCCATCAGGTTGGTCCAGGTGTTGTTCTCGAAACGAGCGACGCCACCTCCCCAGGTTCCGGCCCAGATGACGTCCTCGCGATCGGCGAGGATACTGAAAATGTAATTCGGATTGTAGGTCGGTTTACCACCGGCGAGAATCCCGAGATCGTGCCGGGAACGGGTACCGAGGCCGGTGTTACGGCTGAAGGGCAGGGCGTCCGGGTTATCGCCACCGACGTCGTTGTCGTGATTCCACGAAGTCCAGGTCGCGCCGTCAAACCGACTCACGCCGCCCTCGGTGCCGAACCAGACCACGCCCTTGCTATCCACGGTAATGCCGTAAACCCATTCGTTGACCAATTCCTTGACATAGGTAACAAATTTTTCGGACTGGCGATCAAGGTAATTGACGCCGGCCCAGGTTCCTATCCACAGGCCTCCGTCGTGATCGTTGGCGAAGGAATATACCCAGTAGTCGGCCAGCCCATGCATCGGGAAAAATACTTTCCAGTCGCCATCCCTGTAGCGTGAAACGCCCCCTGCGTTGGTGCCGAACCATTTGTAACCGTCGCTATCAATACCGATACCGAACACGTACTCGTTGGCAAGTCCCTGGTCGCGGTTAAAGGTATTGACGAGCCTGTTGTCGGCCAGATCTATTTCATTGACGCCGAGGGAGGTACCCACCCACAGGCGATTGGTATCGGCTTCGATGGCCAGGGATCTCACATAAACCGACTCGCCGACCCTGAATACCTCGACGATCTCGGGAAGACTGTCGACTGGAGCGGCGACCGGGGTTTGTGCCGCGTGCGCTGCATTTTCCTCCACACCGACGGACAGCGTACAAAGCAGCAGGAAGATCCCGGAATGCCGGAATACTTTCATCAGGCCGAAAACCTAGAAGCTGAGGGTTCTGATGAACGCGATGACGTCGAATATCTTCTGTTCGCTCAGAATGCCACGAAATCCGGGACAGGCGTTTTTCCCGGATTGAATCCTGACTAGCAAACCCTGGTCCGATTGAGAAAGGCTGCCCGGACGGTTTAAATCGGGCGCTCCCGCCATAACGCTGTTGCCGCCGGGGCCATGGCACTTGGCGCAGTAGGTTCGGTATGCCTTGCCGCCACTGTTTACGTCGGAAGCCGCAAGCGGCTGGGAAAAGAGCAGTGCGAAGGCAATCGTAGCGAAAGATATCGATTTGATCATGTTGTTGATGACCTCAATTTTAAGGGTTGATTTTTTCTTCCCAGAACAATGCCTGTTCGGGGTCGATCGTTAGTTCGAGCTGGCCTTCAGCGTAAGCATTCTTCAGGCGGCGCATGGCAACGTCGTCTCCTGCCTGTGCCGCCTTCAGGAACCATTCGACGGCCGCCGTAGGATTCTGAGCGAAACCCAGGGTGCCGTTTTCCAGCGCATAGGCATAGGCGCGCATGGCGGGCAGGTGTTCCATCTCCGCGGCTTGCCGCGTCCACTGCCCCGCCATTCGCGGATCGCGCTCGACACCTTCGCCCTTGGCGTACATGACTCCGAGTCCGAATTTTCCCGCCGGGTCGTTATTCTCGGCCGCCTGCCGATACCATTTGACTGCATCTTCATCGCGTTCGGAAATATCCAGAATGTAGGCGTAGGTGACCTGTGCCGGCACGTAGCCCGCGAGGGCCGAGCGCTCCAGCAACTGCATGCTTTCGATCAGGTTGCCCTGGCGAAAAGCCTCGATTCCCCTGTCGCCATCGGACCTGGCGTCGGCCAGCAGCGGCGATTGCTGCATCGTCAGCAGGCAGGACAGCAAAATTGCCGGTGCGCCGATCCGGTGTTTCATGACTGTCTTCCTGTTTTGTGGCATGGAGTTTTCAAGTCTCGAGCTTGCGGTAAAGACTGGAAATTCCTATTCCGAGGCGTTTTGCCGCCAACTTGCGGTCGCCGTGGGCGTCGCTGATCGCGGTTTTGATAATTGTCAGTTCAAAGTTTCGCAGTCGTTGTTTCAGCGTCTCTTGCACGTCGACCGGGTCGCAGGTGGCGTAGGAATACAATTTGCCGATATTTTGTGGCAGGTCGGCTATCTCGATGATTCCATTTTCCGACAGGATTAAGGATCTCGCCACGACATTCTGTAATTCGCGCACGTTGCCCGGCCAGTCGTATGCCAGCAGGCACTGCATGGCTTCCGGCAGGATTTCGATCGAGTCTGACAGGCCCATCTTGGCGCTCTCTTTCCTGATGAAATGCTTGATCAGTACCGGCAGGTCTTCCCTGCGTTTTTCGAGCGGAGGAATGGGTACGTGGAATACGTTGAGGCGAAAATACAAGTCCTCGCGAAACTCTCCGCGCTTTACCATCTGGCTCAAATCCCGGTTGGTTGCGGCGATGATGCGTACGTCGATTTTTCTGGACTGCTCGCTGCCGAGCGCGCGCACATTTTGATCTTCGATCACGTGTAATAGTTTTACCTGCAGGTTGAGCGGTAATTCGCCGATTTCGTCAAGAAAAATAGTCCCCTGGTCCGCCTCGACGAATAACCCGCGATTGGCTTTGCTGGCGCCGGTAAAAGCGCCCTTGGTATGGCCGAAAAACTCGCTCTCGAGCAGATTTTCCGGTATTGCACCACAATTTATCGGCACGAACGCACGGCTTGCGCGCGAGCCGTTCTGGTGAATCAGTTTCGCGATCACACCTTTGCCGGCTCCGCTGGGTCCGGTGATCAGCACGGTGCTGTCGGTGGGAGCCACCTTGAGCACGAGGCGATCCACCATTTGCATCGCTAGCGAGCTTGAGGCACAGGTATCGCTTTGCTGATTCTCTACCAGCTCGCGCAATACCTTGTTCTCCGACTTCAGGTGGATAACATCGGCCAGGCGTTCGATGCGGTTGAGGAAATCCGCGTTGCGCAGGGGTTTGATGGTGTAATCGTAAGCACCGGCGCGCATCGCCTCGATCGCCGTATTTACCGAAGCGTAGGCGGTCATCATCAGGAAAATGGTATCTATGCCCTGGCCACGGGCTTTTTCGACCACCTCGATACCGCTGATATCCGGCATGCGAATGTCGCAGACGGCAACATCGATATCACCCTTGCCGAGGCGTTCCAGCGCCTCCTTGCCATTGGATGCAACCGACACCGAGTGACCGGCGTTACTCGCCGCGTTGGATAGTATCTGCCGGATTGCGGGTTCGTCGTCGATAATCAGTAGTTGCAGCGAGCGCATGTCGTTATCCCGCCTGGCGGTGAACGGCGTGCTGCCGCAAGGAAGGGCAAGTTGCGCGATCGAGCGACTTCATGACAACACGCTTGAGTTCAGCGAAGTCATTTCGACGGGGAAGTCGACAACTATCTTCAACTCGCTGCCGGGCGTGGCCTCGGCGTGAATTTCGCCTTTATAGGACTCGACAATAGCCCTGCAGATAGCAAGCCCCAGGCCGGTGCCCTCGCCAGGTGACCTGGTCGATAAGACTGGTTCGAAAATATGCTTCAGGTCGTCCTCTTTAATGCCGGCCGCGTTATTCTGGAATACGATCCTGATGCCACGCTCGGCATCGAACCCGGATCCCAGCAGAACCCTGGGATCGTGCTGTCCGGCGAGCGCATCGAGGGCGCTTTCGAGAATATGCATGGTGCACTGGTTGATCTGGGTTTCCGAAGCATACATGGCCGGTATCCCGGGATCCAGATCGAGTTTTATGGCGATGCCTGACCAGCGATGATCGTAGTGGCACAAGTTAACCGAATTGGTCAGCAACTGGTTGATATCGATCCATTCGCTGCGATCGATATTATTGGTATCGAATTGCGACAGGTCGCGGGTTATATTGACGATACCGTTGGTGTATTGCTGCAACTGTTCCAGCATCGAGCGGCTTTGCTGGCTAAACACGTTGTGCGCGTCGTTAGCGATCTCGACGGCAAGCCCCGCGATACAGGTAATCGGGTTGCCCACCTCGTGCGCAATTCCTCCGGCCAGCGAATCGATAGCGATCATCTTTTCCTGAAACGAGGTCTTGCGACGCCGTATTTCCAGCGACTGCTCTCGATCGGCGAGTGCCTGCGACAGGTCATTGGTAGCGTCGATTAACTGCCCGACCTCGTCCTCGCGTGTGATCGGCAGAGGCGCGACACGGCCACCCCTGGCGATTTCCGCGGTACGCTGCTGCAGTCGCAGCAGGTCCGACTTCAGGCGATTGAAAAATACCGCTGTTAGGGCGCCAATCTGTATCAGTCCCACGGCGCCGAGAACCAGCAACTTGATGCCCAGCAGATCTTCTTGATGCTGGTATTGCTGGATCAGGTTGGTCAGGCGGACCTGGTTGGCGGCAATCAGGCGCTCGATTTCATTTATCGACTCCGCCAGGTGCAATCGAGCGCTTTGCAGATATATTTCCTCGGATTCGAGCGTCGATCGGGGAATGGACTGTTCCAGCCTGGCGAAGGTTGCGACCTGTTCGGGGAACAGCAGGGCCAGGTTGCGGTACTGTTGTTCCAGGCTCGAGAAATAACCGGCTACCTGCTGAAATTCTGTGGGGGTGACATTCGAAAACAATAACCTGTCGAAGTGAATGGCGACGATATCAGCCTTGACCAGCTCGGCCTGGGCCTGCTGAATTTTCTGGTATTCCTCAAGCTTCAGCAGCGATTTTTCGCGCTGGTTGAAGAAAAATACCGTTGCCAGAACCAGGTAGGCCAACAGCAGGATAAAGATGATGTAGCCCCTGGAGCGCAGCGAGCGGTAGAATTTCGGGCCCCGACGAGACGATTGTTGATCGTATTCGCCACCGAGTAATTCGCGTTTCGGGGTTTGCAGGGTTTCGGCGAGGGACATTATCGATTCACCCTTTTATCCGCTCAACAGTGGGTCTGCCAGCGGCCGCTTTCTGCCCGCCCAGCAGCGCCTCGAAGGTCTTATCGTTCCATACTCGCTCGCCGCTCACGCGATTCAGGATCAGGCCGCCGGGAGCGACGATATAGGTTTCGGGAAAAGCCTGGATGCCCAGCAGGCGCGAGGCAAGAACCTGATCCCGATCCTGGTAATTGGTAAACCGGATTTGGTATTCCAGCAAGAACTCCCTGACCAGGTTGCTGTCCTCGTCGACGGAAATCCCGATTACCGCAAACCTCTCTGGATCCAGGGTTTCGCTAAGCTGCTGTAAATCCGGCATCTCCTTGCGGCACGGTGAGCACCAGGTCGCCCAGAAGTTGATCAGCAGGGTCTTGTCGCCCAACTCGGCATGGCGGCCATCGAGTGGTTCGATTTCGCCCAGGGCCATCATAGGAAAAGCGTCCCCGACGCCCGGGTAACCCTGGTTTCGATCGCTGCAGCCTGGCAGGCTGCTAAGAGATGCAGCGAACAGCAAGAGCATCGATATCGATCGAATACTGCTTGCATGAAAGGTTAGAGAGTATGATTTAAATATTCGCATTATCCATTCTGCTAGCAATTCAAGTGCCAAAAATTGGCTGGGGGTGTAGATTAAGGGCCCACATTGCTGATTCCTACTGTTATCCCCACCGGATCGGCAAACCAGGCAAAGAATCTCCCATGCGCATCGCATTCGACGGTCAGAATTGTCAATACTAAATCCCGATTACGAGAATCCACAAGGTTAATTTCCCATTTATGAGAAATTAATCCCGTTTTAACGGATGAAACGCCGCGTCTATGTAACTGACGATCTGCCGCATCTGTTGATTACTAAGCACGTTTTTCCAGGCCGGCATCGACGTATTTCTGATACCCTCGCGGATTCGCTCCAGGAGTAATTCGTCGGTCATGTCGCGCATGAATTCGGCTTTTGTCAGGTTTCTCGGCTTCGGCTCCAGAAAACTTCCGATCCAGTTCTCGCCGGTACCATCGGCGGCGTGGCAAAAGGCGCAATTTTGCTGCCACAGTTTTTTGCCATTGGCGGCCTCCGCGGAAAGATTCTTTACTGCGGGGGGTATATCGTGCAGAGCATAAACGCTGGCCGAAGAAATCGCATCGATCTCAGTGTGCGAATAATTGTTTCTCGGGTAGGAAACGGATTGCTTGCTCCAGATAACGCCTTCTTCCCGCACCCTGGCGCGGTCGTGGCAGGTTATGCAGGCGGTCAGGAATAATCGTTTACCGCGTGCTTGTTCAGGCGTCAGTTGTGCCCATTCCCGGTCGAGCGGAATCTCGCCGGTGGCAAACGCGAACGCGGGACTGTATCGCTGGTGATTCGGCCAGCCGTTTTCGGGCACGTGGTAGCGGCTGTTGACTCGCCGATGGGTGATGAATTCAGCACGCACGAAATCGACTACCGCTGCAATTTCGTCGGCATTCAACAGGCGCGAGAAGCCGTGCATTGCGGTGCCGGGTTTGCCCGCGGCAACCGTGGATAGCATTTGATCGCGTGGCAGGGTGTCGGGCCGGGTGCGGGTAAAGTCCCGCGGCGGCGGCTGCAAATAGGTGCTGGCCAGAGTTTTGGCGTCGCCCGAATAACCATGGCAAAAGTAACAACGGTAATTGTAAATCTCACGCCCCAGTTCGTGTGACGCCTGGTTTTCATCAGGCGCGGTGGCATTGGCCGCGAGCGCTTGCATTAGCCCGAGGACAGCCATCAAGCTGTTGATCCGTTTATACATTCACGGGGTCAGGGCTTTATGAATGTATGAAAAACGTATTCCCCGATATCGGCGATCTGCTGCCGGGTCAGGACCTTCTCCCAGGCCGGCATCTCGGTACGTAACCGGCCCTTGCCGATTGCCTCGAACAAGCGCGGCCGGTTGAGTGCGGAACGCGAACTGGCATGCAGGAAATTGCGCGGCCTGGGATTGATGAAATAAGCCCTGGGTCCGCCACCGTCGCCTTCCTCGCCATGGCAGGTGGCGCAATTGGCCTGGTATAACCGCGCTCCGCGTTGGAGGTCACCCAGCAACTGGTCCGGAAACGGCAGGTTGATGTCGAAATGCATGCGATCGTGTCCCTGATGCCCGTTGGCAGCAAGCGTCTGCGCCGGATTCACAAGCGCCATCCTGGAATTCGGCATGAACGTGGTAATGACGTAATCCACCACGCTAGTGATCTCCTGCTTGCTGAGGCGACTTTGCCAGCCCGTCATGGCGGTTTCGGGGCGACCATAGGTAACGGCGTCTATCATGTGATCGCGTGACAGCGACCGCTGAACCCTCGGATCGGTAAAATTCGCCGGCGGAGGGGAAAGCCCCCCGGCCGCCCAGATTGCTCCCCGCCCCTGGTCGCCGTGGCAGACAGAGCAATACTCGGCATAGATGCGGCCTCCCTGGGATGCGTCCTCGGTGGGGGCGGGTAACATGAAGCGGGTCTGAATGAAATCGGCCAACGCGTTTATCTGTGACGTCGACAGGCGCGAATTCCAACCGCTCATTGCCGTACCGGGCACCCCCTGCGCTATGCCGGCGATGATGCGTTTGCGGCTTAGTTCGAGGGTGGAGCGAGGGTTGGTGAAATCGCGCGGTGGTGGCACCAGCCCCTTCCGGGCGAGGCTCTTGCCGTCACCGTTGTCGCCATGGCAGACCGCACAGTAATCCTGGTAAAGTGCTGCCGGATCGATTGCCTGCGCGAACAGGGCACTGGAAAATAATAACAGGGTTGGCAGAGCCAGAAACCGCATCGTATTCATATCTTGAAGCCTGGATTCATAATTTGGAGTAACGTTCAACAGTAAATTTAGAGCAATAATAGTGCCAGATCCGGAATGCTGGCACGTCTCTTGCTGCTCATTTCACGATTAAGGTTAAAAAAATACGATTTCCATGACTATGATCTCAGCACCGCTTAAGCTTATTTTGTGCGCAATATTCGTTTCGCTGATGGCTGGCTGTGCCGGTTCGACCCAGGATATGGCCGATGTCATTATACCGGTATTTCCCGAGCCGCCCGACGAACCGCGGTTCTACTACGAGAGAACCATCGCCAGCAGTGTCGATGTCGAAATCGAGTCCAGGGAGTCGGTGTTCGAGAGGTTCGTGACCGGTAGTCAACGGGTTGGAATCGGCATGATCAAGCCGTTCGGTGTCGCCGTCCATCAAGGACGGGTTTTTGTCAGCGATTCGATTAGCCGCCAGGTATTCGCATTCGATGTCCCCGAGGCGCGCTTCTTCGAGATCGGTATTCGTGCTCCAGGGCAGCTTGCCAAGCCGATGGGCGTCGACGTGGACGCCGCCGGTAACCTCTACGTGTGCGATGCGACCCACAAGCAAGTATTCATGTATGACCGGGACGGCCATTTTCTGAAACGGTTCGGAGAGCCCGCAATGTTCGATCGGCCGGCCGGCCTGACCGTTGATCCCGCGGGCCAGCGTATATTCGTCGTCGACACCGGTGGCGTGGCCAGCGACAGGCACCAGGTATCGGTGCTAGATACCGCGACGGGCAACTTGCTGCGTACGATTGCCAGGCGCGGTGACCAGGACGGCGAATTGAATCTGCCGCGCGATGCCAGGATTGCCGGGGACGGTAACCTGTATATTGTCGATGGCGGGAATTTCAGGGTCCAGGTATTCACTCAGCAGGGCGAATTCGTGCGTAGTTTTGGTGAGGTCGGTAGGCGTAGCGGCCAGTTTTCGCGGCCCAAGGGAATCGGCGCCGACCGTGACGGGAATATATACGTCGCCGACACCGCATTCGGCAATTTCCAGATCTTCGACCCCCAGGGACGCTTGCTGCTCGCGGTTGGCAATCGTGACTCCAACAACGGACCCGCCAGTTTCATGCTGCCTGCGGGGCTCGCCGTGGATGAAGACGGCCGAGTCTACCTGGTGGATCAGTACTTCAGGAAAGTTGACGTGTTTCGTCCTGCGTCACTGGCCGTCGATGAAGGCTGGCTGGTACACAGGGAAAAGCTGGAATAAGCGCCGGCATCGCCGGTGAGTCGCCGCAGACCGCCGGCGCCAGGGCCCGTCTCCTTCTCGAAAATGGGAATAATCCCGGTCATGGCGTAATCGATTACCCGAACAGTGTCGATAACCGCTCGGTTCATAGGGTGTTTTTTCGTGCTGGCTCGATAATTGCACAAATCATAGGCGGTTCATCGAGTTGGGCTAAACATAATGAAACTCGAAACTTTCGAATCTGCGTGGGCATCAGGTCCCGACTCTGTTGCCAGGACCCCGCGCAGACCCGCAGCTACGATTCCCGCTGGGCCACCGGCAGCACCTAATTTCGAGAATATTTCCGTGGCGATTCCCAATGTTGAGAAAAAGACATTCAAGTCGACATCCATATATCTTGCGCGGGGATGTCGTATCGCCAAGCGCATTTGTGTAATTTATTGAAATTGAAAGGAAAAAAAATATTAAACGCGAATTATCCCGCTGTTGGTGAAAGTTGGCACGAATGCTGCTCCATTTAAGGGAGGAAAAGTTTATTAATCGAGGCAACCACCATGAAACCTTACCAGCGGTATCTGCAAAGACTCGGTTTCGCAGCATTGACAGCGAGTGCATTCGCCTGGACTGGTGCTGTCGCGGAAATCGAGTTGACACCGCACAATCTGGGATCAACCGGTCCAGGCCCCAACACCTTTTCGGGTACGGCGGAGATCTGCGTATTTTGTCATACGCCGCACGGTGGTGACACCTCTGCCGCGGTGCCGTTATGGAACCGCACCCTGGCGACGCCCGGAACCTACACCACCTATTCAACCGTCTCCTCCTCGAGCATCACTGGTCAGGTGGCCCCGGTAGGTTCTGTTTCTATCGCTTGCCTGTCCTGCCATGACGGCACCCAGGCGATGGACACCTTGATCAACACGCCTGGATCAGGAACTAATCCGGCGGCGTTCAGCGCCAGTGGCACCTGGACCGGCAACGATCGTCCACAGGGCCTTGCGAATATCGGTCAGGATCTGAGAAACGATCACCCGATAGGTATCCAGTATGGTGGCGGTGGTATCACCGCGGGTGCGCCGGTTGCGCCGACCAACGATCCGGATTTCAATGCTCCGTCGAATACGGTGATCAACACAACGACAGTATGGTGGGTTGACAGCGAAGTGACTCCTGATGGCACGCGACAGAAGACCGATATGCAGCTTTACACCAGGTCCGTTGCTGGCATCGACGCAGGTGTTTCCCAGCCATTCGTCGAGTGCGCCAGTTGCCACGATCCGCACACTTCTAACGCGACGTTTCTACGCGTCTCAAATGACGGCAGTGCAGTCTGCCTGGCCTGTCATAACAAGTAAGGGGATCTGATGCTTATCCATTTAAATGTCGACAGCCGACGATACAAACCTCCATCGTCTTCGACAATGGGAGGATTTTTTACCAACAGGGGCGGTTCGCTAACGGTGAACGTGGCGTTTCTGGAGAAGTTGACTATGTCAAAAGTGATTCGCAGCGTCATTGTGCTCGCCGTGGCGACCATATCTGGCGCGCTTGCCGCCGCACCGGTCGGGACGCCACCCGCAGGCGAGATCGCCATCCGTGTCGACGATTTGACCATCGATGCAAACGAGTTCGAAGGAATATTCGCGGCGGCGGTCAGGCACAAGTACTATCACGGTCAAGTGCCAGCCGAGGAATTGAAACGATTCAGGCAAAAGGTGGCGCAGGATATCGTCATCCAGGTAGTTGTGCACCGTGACGCCGAGCGTAACGGCCTGCAACCGGGGCGGGAGAACATCGCGCGGGAAATCGAGAAGTACGAGGCGAAATACGGCAATAGCCCGGAATGGCAGGCGCACAGGGAACAGGTGATCCCGCAGTTGGCGCTGCGCATGGAACGGCAAAACCTGCTCGAGAAAATGGAGGCCAAGGTAAAACGGCTACCCGAGCCCGGCAGCCAACAGGTACGCGCCTATTACCGCGCCAATCCAGATAAATTTACCGAACCCGAGCGCTTGCGGAGCGCGGTGATCCTGTTGCCGGTGCCGCCATCGGCGGGTGAGGAAGCCTGGTTCGCAACCGAGGCCCGGGCGCTGCAGCTCAGGTCCCGTATCGACAACGGCGAGGCATTCGCGGCGTTGGCAAAGCAGTATTCGGGCCATCCGAGCGCCGTAAACGGTGGTGATCTCGGCTACCTGCACCAGGGGATCCTGGAGCCTGAGGTGCAGCAGCAGGTCGATGCCCTCGAGATCGGTGGGATTACCGACCCGATTAGGGTGCTGGATGGTATTGTCCTGTTCCGTCTCAACGGCGTACAGCCGAGTCGGCTCATGTCTTTTGCCGAAGTGCAACAGCGCGCGGCCGGGTTACTGTACCGGGAAATACAGGACCAGGCCTGGAGAAACTATATTCGTGAATTGAAAACAGGGGCAGATATATATGTAAACGAAAACCTCTATGCCCAAAATGACCATGAGTGAATGTGGATTCTTTTCTACTCCAAAGGCAGCTGGTATTTCTACTGGCCTCGATAGCAATGCTTGCATCCAACGTCCATGCCGTGGGACATATTAACTCTACCCCGGTGCGAACCTGGGGCGAGATTAGTACGACTTACAGGGCCAGGGATTATGTCGGCATCGACAAGCAGGCGACCAACTGGCTGAATACGGGCAGCATTAACGCAAGCAGCTATATCTGGCGGCCCTGGTTTGCGACTGCAAGAGGAGGCTTGACCCTGTCGCTGGACGAATCGGATTTCAGCGACCAGTCGTCGGCAAAAGATCAGTACATCACGGGTAATGTTGGCGTGGACCTGTTTCCGAGTAGCCGCTTCCCGTCACAGGTTTATTACCTCGAGTCGCGCAATCAATACGACGACGACCTGTTAAAAAGGGACATAGACACTAGCGAATTCAATCTCAGGCAGTTCTTTCGAACCGAGGACAATGCGCATCGCCTGCGAGCCGAGTACATCAATAATACGCGCGAAGATCCAACCGCCACCGATATCGAGGGCGATCGCCTGCTGTTTTCGAGCAATAGCCAGCTCGAGAATAATACGCTGGGCAGTGATATTCGGCTGGATACAGTAGAGGACAGTTTTAAAAGCGAGAAAACGGACAGCTACGCGCTTACCGGGCGTCATTCCTATAACTACCAGAATAGCCTGTCTATCGACAACCTGGTGTCTGCCTCCACGGTGGAAAACGATTCCATTCGCTCGGTGACCGATATCGATACCAGGGAATTCTCCAGCCTGTTGGTATGGCGCCCTGGGAGCGAAAGGGATCTCAGCGTAACCGGAAGTCTGCGGCTTTCCGACCAGGTGCTGCAGCAGGCCGGGGGCCAGAGCACACTCGATGATGATTCGCTGCGCAGGCACAGTATGACTGTAAACCTGAACCAGGGACTGCTGTACCAGTATTCGGATCACCTGTTGCTGAGAGAATCGATGAACGCCAATCAGATCGATTCCGGCGGTGGCCAGTCGCTTATAGCGTCAGAGGCTGTTGGCTTCAATTACACACCGGACAGGATAGATGTCGGTGTAGGTAATTACGGCTGGAACTTCGGCTTCAGTTATGTGCACGAACACGGCGACATCGAAACCAACAACATCGCGAATAACCGCTTCAGCCACTCGCTCGATAACAGCTATCTACTTGGGGAGGGGCGACAGCTCAGAACCAGTCTTACCCAGGCGTTTGGTTACAGCTATCAATCCAGGGATTTCAACCGGGCGATAATTGACCACAGCTTTTCGGTTACCTGGTCGCAGTCGACTAACGTTGATCAGGCGATGGTGAGATTTCTGCTCAGCGACGCGCGCGAGACAGAAGATGATGACAAAGCGTTGCAACTGGCCAACCTGCAGTTCAACGGGGTGCTGCGCTTCGATCGTTTTACCCAGCTCGCGGGAAATACGACCTTACAGTGGAGCCGGCGCGAGGATGGTAATAACAAAAGCGAGAGCACTGTCGCCAATGGGCGTCTCGAATACATGCGCTCGCGCCTGTTTGACGTTCCGCGGCTAATCTTCAGGTCGACTTTGAACCTGAGCCAACAGCAATCAGCAACCGAGCAGTTGATCGGCGAAGTGATCGATAACGAGCAAAACGACGAAACCTGGGAAAATTCGCTGGATTACCTGATCGGTAGGCTCGAGGCCAAGGTCAATATCGATTTCATCAAGGCAAACGGCGACTATGACCGAATTTTTAAAATTCAGCTCACTCGAAATTTCGGTGATCTGTGAAACCGGGGGTGACGCAAGTGTCGATAATCATGAAGGTTCTACTGCTGACGATCGGCCTGGTTCTGATCGCTGCGCCATTGCAGTCGAAGGCGGAATATGGCGACGTACTGATTAACAATTACTCAGAAGATGCGGGCATGCGCCCGGTAGTTTTCCCGCACTGGTTTCATCGCATCAGGTTCAGGTGCAAGGTCTGCCACGCGGACCTGGGCTTCAAGATGCAGGCCGGTGGTAACCAGATCAACATGCTGAAAATCATCGACGGGGAATATTGCGGCGCCTGTCACAACGGCGAGGTTGCCTGGTCGGTTGAAACTTGCGACCTGTGTCACTCGGGGTTACCGGGCATGTCCACCCAGGTGCATAAAAGCACCGCCTCCAGGCTGTTGTCCGGCGCCAACAAGAAGCAACAGGAGAGTCAGCAATGATCAGGAGTAGTTTTGAATTACACGATCGCTGCTGCAGGCGCGGGCAGCGGTTATGGGCAACAGGCTTGCTGCTGCTTGCGGCGGGTGCTTGTGGCGCGGCTGAAATTCGATCTGGCGAAGAGGTGTACGGCGTATCCTGCGGCGGTTGCCATGCCACCGGCGTGTTACAGGCCCCCAAACTGGGCGATAATGCGGACTGGAGCAAGCGCGAACAACAGGGACTCGAGGTATTGCTGGAACACGCGCTCAAGGGATACAAAAACATGCCGGCCAGGGGCGGTAATCCCACCATCAAGGATCAGGAAATCGAAAATGCCATTATCCACATGCTGGTCAGTTCGGGCATCGAGAAATACACAGCGAAGCCGGCTCCGGCGGAAACCGCTAAAACCAGTGCCACGGTCGCGAGTGTGGCTGACAGGAAACCGGTACCGCAGGCCCGAAGCAGCAGCGTCAACAGTTTCAACCGACTGATGAAATCGAAAGAGGAATGGAACCTGGCTCCACCGAAAGACGGCATTCATGATCCGAAAAACGAGGGTACCCATATGCTGCAATCCCCCAGGACGGCCTTCGAGGTTCTGGTGTCGGCGAAGTCGGGCAACCGGGTCGACTGGGTCAAGGCGCTTGAAAAAGGTGAAATAGCGCCGCGTTACGATCGACTGGACCCCGAGGTCAAACCCGTGGTCATGGATTTGAATATCGTCCGTGAAGTCAAGGGTTCGATGCCCGACGTGGTGTATCCGCACAAGCAGCATACCGAGTGGCTCGATTGCTCCAATTGTCACCCCGCAATCTTTATTCCGCAAAAAGGCGCCAACCAGATATCCATGGCTTCGATACTGCTCGGTCAGAAATGCGGCGTTTGCCACGGTAAGGTCGCGTTTCCGATTTCCGAATGCCGACGCTGCCATTCGCAGCAGAAACCGGACACGGTGGAAACCGTCAATAAACAGATCAACTAACAGGGAGGGCTGACGACATGTGCATTCTGATTTTCGTTTTATTCCTGTCGCTGGCTTCGTTCACAACTTTCGCCCAGGAGCCATTACCTTCTGCCAACCCAGCCACGCATCAGGCCGACGCCGGTTTGAAGCGCAAGGTCAGGATGGTGGAGAATATGATTAGCAGTCCCGAGATGCAGCAGCGTCTGCAGGCCAGCGACGACGAGCGGGTGAAGGATTTGCTTGCCAGGGCGACGAAAAACTTTCACGAGATGGACGAGCATTTCGAGCATGGGCGGTTTCTCGAGGCGGAAGCAATTCTCGATTACGTGTTACGTGACCTGAGCGCGGCCTCGCAATTGATCAGCGCCGGCAGCAGAAAACAGAGCAGGTATATGCAATCCCTGCGTCAACTTGACTCGTTCGAGCTGCCACAATGGAAGAGCCTGACAGCGGAGCAAAGCGAGTACCTCAAGATGCAATTGGCGCATATCGGGGATCTGCGCGTAGCCGCCGAGGAGCTCGCCGAGACCCAGGACTACGATGCTGCGGTCGAAGGGCTAGACAGGGCATACAGTCTGAAATCGGAGTTACTCAAAAAATTACCTCACGAACACCAGGTCGTCTACGATCTGATGTTCCATTCGATTCACGAAAAATACGAGTACCTGAACCAGCGCTCCTACCACTATCTCGAACTGGTCGATCTCGCGCTCGCTCGCACCGAAGTAAAACCGCAGACACGAAAGCTCGTCGATGATTACCTTTATCGCTCCGTTGTCGATCTCGAGGAGGCCGAAAATCTCAAGTTCCAGGAAAGGCTTGAAGAGGCTATCGGCAAGCTCGAAAAGACAATCAAGCAACTGGTTTCGGTGTTGAAAATCCTCGGCGTCAATACTTGAGAAATAACCTCGTGTCCAGACAAATTAATCTATTCATCCTGTTGTTCTCGCTGTATGGCGTCTACGGTACCGCGCAATCACAATCCACGACGGATGCCATGGGTAGCAGAATACAGAACATGGAAAGGTTGCTGAACGAATCCTCCGGCGCCAGGCAAGTGCTTGGCAGCAGTAACGGCGAGGCCATGGCGAAACGGGAGCAAGCATTGGCGCTTTGGCAGCAAGCACGGGAAAAAATGGACCAGGGGGCTCGCGACGAGGCTTCTGCGCTGCTGAATCGGTCCGTGAAGCTGATGTTCGAGGCGATCAAGGCGGCGACCCCGGCATCCATGACCGAGGATAAAAAAAAGGTCGACTACGGCAAACGCAAAGAGTCGGTTACGGCACTGAGAGCAGCGTTCAACCGTATCGCGGACGAAACCGGGGACAGCGAAGCCAGACGGCTAGTCGATCAGCAGTTGTCGCATTTAATTGCCCGGGCCGATGGTTTGCTGGCAACGGGCGACTATAGCGGCGCGCAGGTGGAAATCGACAAGGCCTACCACCTGTTAAAAGTCAGCATCGAGGCGAAAAGAGCGGGTCAGACCCTGGTGAGGTCACTTCAATTCGAATCCAAGGAAGAAGAGTATCTATATGAGATCGATCGCAACGATACTCACCTGATACTGATCGACTTGCTGGTGGACGAAAAAAGCAAATCCGAGAATACACGCAAGGAAATGGACAAGTTCGTCGAGCAGGCAATCCAGTTACGCCAGCAGGCCGACGCCTACGCGGAACAGGATGAATTTGTCGCCGCTATCGAGTTGTTGGAACAGTCCACCCGCCAGCTGTTGCGCGCAATCCGTATCACGGGCGTCTATATTCCGGGATAGGGAAACGGCTACAGACCATGAAAATCAAACCTCGCCACCTAGTTTTCCTGACTGTCCTCTGGGGCGCCTTGCAGGCCCAGGACTTCGGTTGGAAAGCGTTGAGCGAAGACGGTCTGCACGACCCCGAAAACCCCGCCATCGAGTTGCTGCAGCAGCCGGCAGAAGCGATGTCACAGCTGCCGCCCGATACCGTGGGAAACAAGGTGTTATGGAATCGTGCAATGCGCGAGCAATATATTCAGCCGCGAACCAATATTTTCCCGGAAACCAAAATCGAGGTCATCGATATGGATATCATCATGGACAAGACAGGCGAGATGCCGCTGGTATTGTTTCCTCACATGCCGCATACGGAGTGGCTGGATTGCAGCAATTGCCACGACCAGATCTTCGTCAGGAAAGTCGATGCCAACCCGATCAACATGTTCGCGATACTTTCGGGTCAATATTGTGGCCAGTGTCACGGCGCGGTCGCTTTTCCACTAACCGAGTGTAATCGATGTCACAGCGTGCCGAGAAGCACCTTCACAGGTAAACCGGGGGTTCAGGACTCCAGGAACTGAGTCGTTAGTGCGCTAACCCAGTCCAGGAAAGTTTGTTCAGAATGGTGAAGATTATTGAAAGCAGGAAAGACATGTTCAGGCGCCGATTGCTCGTCATGCTGACAAGCCTGGGGGCGGCCGGTCTTAGCATAGGTGTCTCGGCGGAATATGCCGATGTCGTGCTAAACCGGCTTTCCGACCGCAACGACGTCCGCCCGGTCATCTTCCCGCACTGGTTCCATCGTATCCGCTTTCGTTGCAAGGTCTGCCATAATGAACTCGGATTCAAAATGCGTGCCGGCGCCAACGAGATTACCATGGGTAAGATTATCGACGGGCAATACTGCGGCCTGTGCCACAACAATGAAATCGCCTGGGGCGTGGAAAACTGCGATCTGTGCCATTCGGGCAAATCCGGCCTGAAGACGGGAATTCGTGGCAGTAATCAAACCGGGGGACCGGGACGATGGTGAAGCCGGTGCAGGAATCCTGCATCGGCCCGGTGGTATTGCCGTGGGGTCGATACCCGCTAACGCTATTCCTTTTGATGCTGCTCCCCGCGTGCAGTATTGTGCCGCCGAAGCATGCCTTCGAGATGCCCGGCATCGAGCCCGACGATGCGCAAAATATAGTCTGGCCCGCGCGCCCGGATGTACCCAGGTATGCCTTTATCGGTCACCTGTACGGCGAATCCAATACTGCAAAAGTCGATCCCGAGCGAGGCGCTTTTGCCAGCTTCATGGCCGCGGTGGTGGGGCTTGACGAGAAACAAAGCGACGCAATCGACCTGGTTCAGCCGCAACAGGTCTGCTCCGACGGGCAGGGCAGGGTCTACGCCGCTGATAGCGGACGCCAGGCGGTGTTCGTTTTCGACGAGGAGCTGGGTGAGTTTTTCATCTGGAATGAAAGCAGTCTGAATATCCCGTTTCTTAGCCCGGTCGGTGTCGCCTACGTCGTCGATTCGGTATGGGTAACCGACTCCGAGTTGTCCCTGATTTACCGGCTAACCCGGCAGGGCGACCTGATCGATACGCTCGGCGAGGGGGTCGTCGTGCGGCCCACCGGTATCGCATTCGATCCGGACGGGCAACGCGTTTTTATCAGCGACACCGAAGATAACAATATCAAGGTATTCGACCTCGATGGAACCCTGCAGGAGGTCTGGGGTAGCACTGGTTTCGGCGAAGGGGAATTCAACCGGCCGACCTTTATCGCCTACCGCGATGATCGCCTGTACGTCTCCGACTCGCTGAATGCCCGTGTGCAGGTTTTCGATGCGCTCGGAGATTACCGCGGAACATTCGGGCAGCGAGGGCTTTATATAGGTAACCTCACCAGGCCCAAGGGAATCGCGCTGGATTCCGATCGCAACGTCTATGTTTCCGAGAGCTATTACGATTATGTGGTCATCTACAATGAAAGCGGCGAATTGTTGATGTCGCTGGGCGGTTCAGGGTTAGGGCCTGGGCAATTTTCTCAGCCGACCGGTGTGTGGGTGGACGACAAGGACAGGGTGTTCGTGTCCGATATGCTCAATCGACGGATATCCATGTTTCAATACCTGGGGGGAAACTGAGATTCGCAGCATGACCCGATACTCGTCGACGACACACGGATTAATTTCCGGTGCCCTACTGATCGCGCTGCAGTTGCTCAGTTTTTCGCTCTATGCCGAGCGAATATCCGATATATCCAATACCAGGCACAACCTGTCGATCAGCAGTCCCGGAAGCGTGGCGGCAGTTTCCGAGACCCAGATCTGCGTATTCTGTCATACACCTCACCAGGCCGAGGCCATACCCAACGCGCCGTTGTGGAATCGCAAGGCCTCCGGGGCCACCTATACACCCTATACCTCGAATTCGATCGACGCCAACGACATTGCGGCGACGCCGGGTGGGAGTTCCAAACTGTGCCTGTCCTGTCACGACGGCACTATTGCGCTCGGTTCGGTCAGCGTGTTGAACTCGCAGAGCAACGTATTGATCGATATGACCGGTACTGGTGCTGGCGGTGTCATGCCTTCCGCACTCGGAGATACCACCGGGTTCACGCGCAAACTGGGGACCGATCTCAGCAACGACCATCCGATCTCCTTCACCTATGACAGTCAGCTCGCCAGCGCCGACGGCGAACTGCGCAATCCGGACCTGGAGGCGCATATCGGTAACCGCGCCGGCGGTGTGACCCCGGCGGTGCCGCTGGAAAACAACCAGGTACAATGCACTAGCTGCCATGACCCGCATATCCGCGATAGTGATATCAACAAGAACATCAAGTTTCTGCGCCTGAATCGCCTGCAGGAATCATTTCCGGGCGGCGGCAGTTTCAGCGAAACAGGTGATATCGCCTGTCTGGGTTGCCATGACAAGCTGGGCCTGGCCTGGGCGAATTCCGCGCACGCGAACCCGACCGCTGCCGACGAAACCTATACCGCCTCGGCGGCAAACCTGCGCGAGTTTCCACTCAATACGCAGGTCTGGCAGGCAAGTTGCCTGAATTGCCACGACACGCATGCGGTGCAGGGAACACGCCGCCTGCTGAGGGAGGGAACGGATAGCCTGACATCACCCAAGACCGGCGGAAACCCGGCCCAGGAGGAATCCTGCTATACCTGCCACTCGTCGAGCGGTGGCGTCCTCAACGGTCAGGGCGGTGCCAGTTTCGAAGTTCCGGATATCAAAACTGACTTCACTTTCGGCCTCAGGCACATGCCGATTACGACGATGGATCAACTGGCCGGGACCGAGATACACGATATACGAAACGGCGACATGCTCGAAGACCGGACAAGTTTCAATAGCGCTAACCGCCACGTGGAATGTACCGATTGCCACAATCCGCACCGGGTGGTAAAAGCCCGTCTTTTCAACGGTCTCGGCGACAACCAGGCAGGCACCCACGATCATACTGAGCCCCATACCAATATCGCGTCCGGGGTATTGCGCGGAGGCTGGGGCATCGAGCCGGTTTACAGTGCCAACAATTTCGATCCCAACAATTTTCCCATCAGTTACATCGTAAAAAGTGGTGACGGCGGTTTCGGCGCCAGCACCGCGGTTACCAGCACCCATCTGACGCGCGAATACCAGGTATGTCTGAGGTGTCACTCCGATTATGCCTACGGTACCAATCCCCCCGATCTGGGTGACACCTCGGGCGGTACCCCGTCTGGCACCAACGGCGTCATCGAGTACACCAACCAGGCGATGGAATTCAATGCACCGCTCAGCCACCGCGGGCAGACCACGACCACCGATTCCGGTGCGGCGTCCGCGTACTCGACCAACAACCATCGCTCCTGGCATCCTGTTATCGGCAGTACCGGTCGATCCGCGGGCATTCGCCGGGCGACGGCCAGCAATTGGCTGCGGCCGTTCGGGGGAGCCAACGTCGGCTCGCAGACTATGTACTGCTCGGATTGTCATGGTTCCAATACCGGGGTCGGCACCTCGACGCCCGCGGGCGGCGAAAACGGCAATCCCTGGGGACCCCACGGATCCAACAACAATTTTATCCTCAAGGGCGACTGGGACGAGAACACCGGCACCAATACTCCCGAAGACCTGTGCTTCAAATGCCACGACTGGAACCAGTATGCCGACCCCGACGGCGGCGCTGGCGGTGCCAGCGGCTTCGGTGGGTCCAAGGACGAGAACCTGCACCTGTTTCATGCTGAAAAAATTGATTCCAACCGTCTGAACTGCTCCTGGTGCCATGTCGCGGTGCCGCACGGATGGAAGAACAAGGGGTTGCTGGTCAATCTGAACGACGTTGGTCCGGAGGTCGGACTGCCGCCCGGAACCCAGGTCCGCATTGGCACCACTGCCGGGTTCACCAACGGTCCCTATTATCTGAATGCCATGCTCAAGATCGTCAACTTCGCCACCAGCGGCAACTGGGACGAAACCGACTGCGGCTCGGCGGGAGCCCCGGGTAATGGTCAGGTGGGCCGCGACTGGATGAGGGACAGCAGTGAAAACTGTCAAAATCCGCCCTAGTCGGTGCTTCGCGCCGCTATGATCGCGGTGCTGGCATCTAACCGTTTCACGCTGCTGTCGCTGCTGGTGCTGGCGACGGGAATCCTGATTTATTATCTCTTTGCGCCCCCGGGCAGGCTGTGGTTTATCGTCATTCCATCCCTGTTGCTGATAGCGAACTTCCTGTTTGCCATCGCTAAGCGGGGAATCCTGAAAAACAACTGGCCGCTGATGGTGTTTCATTTCGCACTTATCATGCTGGTAATGCTCATTTTGCTCGGCCAGATGAGTTTTTTCCAGGGCACCCTGGAACTGGGTGAGAACGAAGTCTTCGGCGGTGACCAACGGCAGCTCGATAATGTCCGTAATGGACCCTGGCATCGCTACGCCCTGGGCGACGCGAAATTCAGTAACCTTGGATTTCGCATTAATTACCATACCGGCATCAAGCGAGACCGGACAGTCAACCGGATCTCAGTCGATTCCGGCGCTGCGGGTCGACGGGTTGTCGAGATCGGGGACCATGTACCGCTGGTCATCGGTCATTACCGTTTTTACACCACGCATAACAAGGGCTACGCCCCGGTGTTCGAATGGCTGCCGTCGGGCGCCGATACGGCGCTAACCGGCAGCATCCATTTACCGGCTTACCCGATCAACGAGTACCGACAGGCGCTCGACTGGCGGATACCGGGCACTGATCGACGCTTGTGGACGATGCTTAAAATCGACGAGAACGTATTACCGGAAGGGCGGTCATTTGAGTTCAGCATTCCCCGGTACCATCGAATCATCGTGCGCGTCGACGATCAGCGTTACGAAATGAAGCCGGGCGACCGCATCAGGCTGGCGGACGGGGTTTTACGGTACCGTGAATTATCCACCTGGATGGGTTACAAGATTGACTACGACTGGACCCGACCCTGGCTGCTCGCTAGCGCGATCTTTGGCCTCATGGCGCTGTTCGTCCATTATATCTTCAAGTTTTCGCTGCTGCGCTTAAACCGGTTGCAGGGAAAGCTGCTACCGCGCCACGGTGTGCCTTGCAGAAACGGTAATCCGGGTCGTTCAACAACGCCACCAGCAAATGTATTGAATGCGGATTGCGCTGCCCCCCAATCGCGTCGATCGCGTCCTACCTTGTAGTCCCCTATTAGTAATCGATTTCAATAGTAGAGGGATATTCCGCCTCCAGTAACTTTCCTGGTGGGATATCACCAATCGAGGTATGCGGCCGTTCGTTGTTGTATCTTTAGGGCCATTGTGTCGCGAGCGGTTGGGCATGCTCGATGCAGGCATTTTGTGTCGATTTGCCTGGCTGGATATGCGGCGATCTAATCTGCTTATGGTTCACCCAGTCGAATGAATTCTGACTAGTGTATTCTGGATGGTTGCCTCAAGGCGCGCCAACGGTTTCCCTCGTCACTCGCTGATTCGCTCCAGCGAATGAATGTCCCGCTCGCTGGGTAAGCAGAAATCCACTTCAATTCCGAGCCCTACCGGATGGCAATCATCCAGTAAATTGAAGGCTCTGGAGCTCCCTCCGTCGCTCACACTGTCGCTCTCCAGGAGCGCCTGATATTTCGGGGGCAGTCGATACGTCGGTGCAATCTGCGATGCAGTCAAACCCTGCCACAGGATCAAACTTCAATGCATTTCAATGCACCAATCCCGGGCTAGTCGGCCGAGCAGTTTGTTGTCGGGGTTATTCATTTATCGAACCGGGGTACAAACCCATGGTACAGGTCCAATTTACAGGTCTGCCTAGGCTTAACCTGTTTGGGTGATGATCCGTTTTTATCAGATTGCTACCGTCCAGCCAAGATTCCTGTACCTCACGGTGTGGGGAACGGAATGGAAGTGAATTTATCGGGTTATCTGGGTGCTAGTAATCCCAGTGGTTAGTTAACGATGAAATCGAATAATCGAGTTCAATAATGGACGGAAATAGGTAACCAAATGAAAAAAACAACTGAATTGATCCCTGGGATCAAAACGTTAGCCATCCTGGCATCGGCCGGGATGCTAACTTTAGCGCTTGGCAGTCTGGCGATACCCCGGACCGCTAACGCCAATCATTGCGGCAATGCGACCTGCTCACCGAGCACGGACCTGGCCTTCGACATGGAGGATATGAATTTTATCCTGGATCAGATCAAGATCTCCGAGCGGCATGCCGCGGGCGAGGACCTGGCTGATATCCTGCCGAACCTCAGCATTCCGTGGGGACTGCGCACGGTGGATGGATCGTTTAACAACCTGATCCCGGGTCAGGAAGGCTTCGGTGCGGCTGACCTTGAATTCGGCCAGGCCGCCGGTCGGGTTTTTCCGGATGCCCAGGCGAGTATATTTCCGCCCAATCTTCCTACCACCTACAACAGTGCGGAAAACGTGACAGATTCGACCCCGCGCCTGATCAGTCACCTGATCACCAACCAGTCGGTAATGAACCCGGCTGCCGTCTCTGCGGCGGCTGCAGAGGGTGGTGTAAACATCGGTCCTGACATCGCAGGAGCCGATCAGCTGTTCATTCCCAACACTGCCCCGGACGAGGGACTGTCAGCGCCGTTTAACGCTTACATGACCTTTTTCGGCCAGTTTTTCGACCACGGTCTTGACTTGATAAACAAGGGCGGCAACGGCACGGTTTTTATGCCGCTGCAACAGGATGACCCGCTGTTTGATCCCGGTCCTGACGGGGATCCGAATACCACCGCCGACAATGGCCCCAATTTCATGGCCATGACCCGTGCAACGCGCGGCGCTGGACCCGACGGCATAGTGGGCACCGAAGATGATGTATTCATCAACGCGACGACGCCCCATGTCGACCAGCAACAGACTTACGCCTCGCATGCCTCTGCGCAGATATTGCTGCGTCACTACGATCTGGTAACTGCGGGCAGGACTACGAGTCTGCAGAATTCCGGAAAGTTGCTCAATGGCTTCGGTAATGACCGTATCCTGGACACCGCGGATGACGGCGGTATGGCGACCTGGGATACTGTCAAGGCGCAGGCCCGATTGAAAATGGGTATTCTGCTCGATGATCAGGACGGCAAAAATGTGCCGATGATCTTATCCGATTTATATGGGAACTTCATTCCGGGTCCTCGCAGTGGTCTGCCACAACTGGTCACCTCGCTTGATCCGCTAACAACGGTTGAGGGTTCCCTGGGACGCGGAGTCGACGCAACCCAGGCACTGCGTGTCAATCAGAATTTCTTCCTTGACGTGGCCCATACGGCCGCTCCCAATGGCCAGCCTGACGTGGATACGGTGATTAATCCGCGTATCGACATCCTCAGTGGGCAACGTACTCGAGGCGTCCGCGCAGCAGCGCCGGATGGCTTCTACGACGACGAATTACTTGGCGCTCACTTCATGTGTGGTGATGGTCGTTGTAATGAAAACATCGCACTTACCACGGTTCATTCTATTTTCCATCATGAACACAACCGACTCAGCTATGTCGCCAAGCGTGTGCTGCTGGATTCAGGCAACCTGGCCACATTGAATGAATGGCTCGACACTCCGTTGCGGGCGCTTCCCGCCTGGGACGGTCTGCCATTCGCGGTTTCCGACGCTTCACTGGCACACCAGGACGAAACACAGGCTGCGATTGACGCTTTGGGCCTGGACTGGAACGGTGGGCGCATTTTCCAGGCCGCGAGATTCGGCACGGAGATGCAGTACAACCGCATCGTGTTTGACGAGTTTGCGCCTACGCTTTCTGGTTTGAAAGACGCCTTCAGCGGATTCCACACCAATGTCAATCCCGTGATTACGGCTGAATTCTCACAGTCTGTTTATCGCTTTGGTCATTCCATGTTGACGCAGACGGTGGATCGTTTTGATCCAGACTTCAACCCGATTACCGATCCGTTCACCAACGATGCAACTCAACTGGGATTGTTCGAAGCTTTTCTCAATCCGTTGGCACTCTATAATGCGGACGAAAACGGAGTTGCAACGCTGACTCCAGAGCAGGGTACGGGTGCGGTTATTCGCGGCGTTACCCGCACGATCGCCAACGAAATCGACGAGTTTGTCGACGGCTCTCTGCAAAACAACCTGGTAGGATTGCCACTTGATCTGGGTGCGCTCAATATCGCCCGTGGTCGAGATGTCGGCAACCCGCCGCTGAATGCTGCCCGGCGCATGTTCTTCAAGGAAACCCAGGATACCAGGCTCATGCCTTACGCCAACTGGGCAGACTATGCCGATAACATGAGACATGAAGCATCGCTGGTCAACTTCATCGCGGCCTACGGAAAGCACCCGACGCTGGCGGGTGTCGATAGAATTGTCGGTAATGGAGACGATCCCGTATCCACCTTTGCAGACCGCCGGGCAGCTGCCTGTGCGATCGTTGGCAAGCTTAGTGCTGACGCCGTCGCTTACTGTGAAGCCAATGGCTTTGGTACGCCTCCGGCAACACCCGTCGACGCCATGGACTTTCTGTTCGGCATGGGCGACTGGAGTGACGATGCCAATGGCCTGACCACTACTGGCCTTGATGACGTCGACTTCTGGAACGGCGGTCTGGCCGAAGAAAGAATGCCTTTCGGTGGCTATCTGGGTTCCACGCATAACTTCGTCTTCGAGAGCCAGATCGAAAGCCTGCAAAATGGCGATCGTTTCTACTACCTGGGACGTACCGCCAACATTCATTTACTGACCGAGCTGGAGTCCAACTCTTTCGCTGCCCTGGTCATGCGTAGCACCGATGTGGAGGGCGGATTGCCGCTCAATCTGTTCTCGGTTCCTGCACACATTCTGGAAGTCGATCAAACCCGCCAGTTCGATGCCGCGGGTGATGCTACAACCGCTGACCCTGTTGGTGACGCGGAGCTGACCCCACTGGTGATCAGAGATGTGAATCTGTTGAGCACTAACATTGCCGTACTGGATAGTACCCGGGTCTTACAGTATACCGGTGGTGACCATGTCACGATGACCGGTACCGTCGGCAGCGATACGATCGTTGGCGGCATCGGCGACGATGCGATCCTTGGAGGCAGTGGTAACGATCGCCTCGAAGGTGGAGACGGTAATGATCTTATCGAAGGCGGTGCGGGTGATGACATCATTACCGACCTCTCCGGATTCGACGTGATCGAAGGTGGTAGCGGCAACGACGCAATCTCCAGCGGAAACGGTGAAGACGTGATCTTCGGTGACGATGGCAATGATTTCATTGTCAATCCGAGCGAGCTAGGTGAAATCTTCGGCGGCCTCGGCGATGACTTCATCCTTGATGGAATGCATCTTGGCCACACCAGGGGTGGAGCCGGTAACGACTGGATGGAGAATCTTGGCGGTGGCGAAGATCTGTTCCAGGGCGACAACGGTGCCGCACCCGAGGCGGGTGAGCCTACCGTGATCGGTCACGACGTTGGTATCGCCTATGGTGGTAACAACGATTTCGACATGGAAAATGGTGATGACATCGTAGTTGACGGACCCGGTATCGAGCGTGTCGAGGGTCAGTCTGGATTTGACTGGGTCAGCTTCCAGAATGATCGTTTCGGTGTCGATGTCGATCTCGACCTGACTATCTTTGATCGTCCTCAAATCCCACCTTCGAACAACACGGTTCTTAATCGTTACGACCGGGTTGAAGGTGTCAGCGGTTCGCCCTTCGCGGATATCCTTCGCGGTACCGAGAATCCTGCAGGTGCTGACCTGGATAATGAACTCGTCATCTTCGACCTGGTTGAGGGACTGGTATCCAGTGATGGTGTGACTCCTTGCGCTGCCTGTATCGTACCGGTTAGCGAGTTGAGTATCCTGGCAAGCGGCAACCTCGGTTGGTCTGGTGGTGAGCTCATTCTCGGTGGTGCTGGCAGCGATGTCATGACCGGCCGGGGCGGTGACGACATCATCGATGGCGACGCTGCGCTGCAGGTATCTATCCTGACGCCGGATCCGGCGGTAAGATCGGGACCCGTGGGGCAGGCGCTGGTCGCGGCTAAGGCAGAGGCCAACAGGGCTGCTTCCCAGGCCGTGCTCGATGCCAATGCCGTGGTTGCTTTCGATGAGTTGCAGGCAGCGGCGATAGCGGCGGCTGATGCAGCACAAGCGGCAGCTGACGTGGCACTTGCCGCGGCCGATGCGGCGGACGCTGCACAAGCAGGCCTCAGCAGCATGACCGTCACGGATTCACTCGGTAACCTGATTTCCGCTGCTGTGCTGGGCGCCGGTGGGGACTCGATCAAGGATGAGTGGAATAATTTCCTCGCCAGCTGTTCTGCGGCGCTGCGTGATCTGGGCTGGGATGTCGATACCTCGAAACGGGAGCTGGCGGTTGCACTCGCCACGCAAGCGGCTGAGCTAAGTGCCCAGGCGACCCTGGATCTTGCAGCCATGGAAGCGACGCGAGACGCATCGGCGGCACGGGCAGTGACTGCAGCAGCTGAGCTGGTTGTCGCGCAGGCGAACCTCGACGCGGTTGATGTCATGATCAATGTAGACAGCATGCTCGACATCCAGGATGCCGTGTTCGCGGGCTACATCAATCCGGGAGAGCTCTCGATTTCGAGGGTGATCAGTGACCACGATGCTGGGAACCAGGGTACAGACGTTGCTGTATATACGGGTAATAGAGGTAATTACCTGATTGGAGCGATGGATCCGGTGACGGGCTATATCGAGGTTACCGACACCCGCGTGCCGACGTTGGACGGGCGCGATCTGGTAAGAAATGTCGAAAGACTGCAGTTTTCAGACCAGACCCTGTTGATCGCCGGTACCGCAGGCGGAAGGCCCGGCGGCAACAACAGCCTGGCGACAGGCCAGCCCGAAATTATCGGCGATGGTCTGGTTCCGGCCCAGGTCCTGACAGCTACGCTGGGTACCGTCACGGACGCGGATAACGTGTCTAGCGGTGGCCTGGTCACTACCAAGGTGGCCTGGAACTGGCAAGTGGAGCTCGATCCTGGCACCGGTGACTTTACCAATATCGTGCGTGAGGGTACGGGTGATGCGGTCGAAGCGACCGGTCCCACCCTGGTACTCGAGCTAGCCGATATCGGCTTGCTGATCCGGGTCAGGGGCTTGTTCCAGGACGAAGCGGGGGCCCTTGAGACGGTGACCTCGGCAGCTGTACTGGCCAACTAAGAGCCTGATTTACCACAAGTAGTAGCAGTACGAGGATCGGTGTGAAGTTCACACCGATCCTTTTTTTTGCCCAACCGTTTTTTACTGCCGACACCTCTGCCTGGTATAGCGCAGAATTGGCAGAATCGTTTCCAGCCAACCTTCGCGCTGACCCTGATATTTGCATTTGTCTCGGCCCGGTGCTGGTTAAGCACGCAGCAGGTGAACCGTCTGCCGGCCTCGGCTAAAGTTTTCTCTGGCTTGAGAATACGCGGATGGGGACGGCGAAGCCCGAATCCCCATGGCGCACATTCAATAGCCGTGGCGCAAAGTTGCCATTGAATATAGACAGGGAACTCAGAACCTGATCTGCGAGCACGGCGTTAAATCTCGCTTCAAAGCCGATGGTTCTACCTTCTCTATCGATCGGTTGACTGTGTTGTGGCAGGGGCAGCAGGATGCGATTTCATACACCGCATTCCCCCGTTGTTGTTTGTTTGCGTTTTCGAACGCAGGCTGACCAGGGCGTGATCACAATCCCAAAATATCTGCGCAAAATAAGTTACGTTATTCCAGGGAACCGGTGATATCAAATCTGTCTTATCGTCAATTCACAGTAAGCATATAACTGGTGCACATATACCCTGTTTAGGGGATGACCAGCGCCACAGGACATTATAAAATTGCAGGAATTTCCAGCCGCAGTTTTAGATCCAGATCAATAAAGTTGGAAATAGACGAGAAAAAAAAGAACGTTTCGAAATCAGTTTTGCTAGTGGGTGCAAGAATATCTGAAAATAATATGCGGTCAATAATATGAAAAACTCTTCAGCCATACACGTTACTATTTGCGATAGTAGTCCAGTCATAAGGCATGGAATCAGGGATATACTCAGTTCACAGGCGGAGGTGAGAATTGTTTCCCTGGCTTCGTCGACGAAAGAACTCGTTCAGGAATATCGCGGTAAAGATGAGGCTTCCCGCAATGAGTTGGATATCGTTCTGACGGACTTCGAGGAAAACGGATTATCGGTTATTGGATATTTACGTGACCTCTGCAAATTGATTCCAGACCTGAAGATTGTTGCCTTAAACGATTGTGCCAACTCAGACCTGTTAGTCGAAGCTATCGAAATGGGGATCAAAGGCTTTCAGTGCAAGCATGATTTTACGACGCAAGAACTCATCGATACAGTTCATACGGTATTCAATGGTGGTAGCCACATGTCATCCTGCGTAACGAATGCCGTGTTAGCGAATATGGTGAAGTCTCAAGCTCGGTCGAAAACATTGCTCAGTGCGCGTGAGGAAGAAGTCGCTAAATTACTTTCAGTGGGTAAATCGAATAAGGAAATAGCGCAGGATTTAATCATTAGTCCGCGCACGGTCAAATTTCATGTCAGTTCAATTCTGTCAAAATTAAATGCCAAGAACCGGACAGAGGCAGCATTATTGTATGGTTGATCGCGGCGAGACAATTCTCGCTGTATCGAATTCCAGGTCAATAGGTACGTCGTCAAACCAGGTTGGACAGGTGGCCGGCGAATCCAGGTGACACTTCAGCGCATCGGCTTTAAATTACTGTAGTTATCGCAATACATCGTGTGGCGTATGGCCAGGGTGTTTAATTTGATGGCTTCCCGTTGATCGTGTATCAACTGGCCCCGTAATTCACCAGACGTATAATTTCATAAAATCCATGTGCCTGACTTGCTGCTAGCGAACCCTCAAAGGACCCGGGCAGGTAGCAATCTCTGGCGAATACTGAACTTCAGTTGTCCGCAGATCTGCTAGTGAGTCATGGCGACTGCGTCGGCGTAGCTTGATCGCTCAGTAAGATGATCGAATCCCAGTGCTTGAATTTCGTCGAGAAGCATAATAAGAATGTCTCTACGCCCCAATTTCATCGCAGAATCGACAAGTAGCTGCAAAAATAGATCGCGCTGTGCATGGCTACCACCCATCTGCCATAGATTTCTTCGCGCAGGTAACAATACGTCAATGACTTGCTGATGCTCATTCATGCGATGGGCGACTGCGGCTTCGCTCGCGGGTAACACCGCCATTGCATATCTGGCCCCTAGCGGCCCCTTGTCCTCGGCAACGAAGTCCCGAATACGACTAATCAATTCCCTGGCTTCGTCAAATCTGCCGCTGGCCGCCAAGGCCAGGGCGCAATGGGCACTCGTGAAAGGACTACAGTGGTTACCGATTCGGGCCTTTGCCAAATTGGCAACCGGGGCCCATCGGTCGCCAATTTCGACACCACGAAGCTCGAGTCGCTGTAACAACGCAGTGTCGTTTTGAATATCGACATAGAAGTCCGGCATAGCCTGCATCAAGGGTGAGTCCAGGTCGCGGAGTCGATTGTCATAAACGTCCAGTGCCGCCGCGTAATCACCGCGCTCTGCCTGGAATAGCGCCAGATGCCACCACAGGTGATGGACGATGTGATTTGCCGCCGACCAATTACCCTTCAGACCCGTTAACCACGCAATCCCATCGTCAAGACGTCCCTGCATAATCTGCACATGAGCAACAGCATGTGCTCCCCAGCAGTCTGTGGGGTCGATTTCTACTGCCTCGCGGCCGCATTTCTCGGCAGGTCCGGAATCACCATTTTCTTCAAGTCCGAAAGCACGAATTGAGAGATAGGCCGAATAACCGGGGACATCAGCGCTCCAGTGCGCAGCCGCACGCTCGGATATGTCTCGCATCCAGGCGACCTCGCCAATCCAGAATAACTCGGACTGAGCAAGTCGCATCGCGAACAGATCATGAGGATGGTCGTTTACGATTTGCTGATAGTGGGTGACGGCTGCGGTGACCTGACCCGCCAATGCGGCTTCAAGAGCCGACAGGTAATGGATTTCGCGGGCGGAGGCAGGCATTCGGGCATTTTTTGCGGCTTCAAGTTCACCAAAGGCCATGGGATGTAACTCCGGTTTCTTCAGACTTTCCAGCAAGATACCCCTGGCGATATGGGGCAGGGCAAACCGAGGGTCTTCTGTAATGGCCGTGTCGAGATTCTTGATGGCATCGGTGCGAAAATGAAAATAGCCGTTAAAAGCCCGATCCAGGGCCTCCACCGCTTGCGAATTTTTCGTGGTTACAGCGTATCCCCATTGATCTTTTTGCATTGTCTCCACTCCCCGTTTTATTCGATTAATCCTACACAATCAGGCAATGACTTCCAAATTAAGATGTAAATCTTCCCGGCTGGCCCTTAATTGATTTTACCAGTAGCGATTTTCGACCGCGGCGGGTTTTGCCACATAGACTACCGGGATTTGTTAAGCGTCGTTTGAGGTTGCAGAGCTGCCTCCCCTGGATGGGCCGTGAATTGTCGGTATGAATCGCTGCAGGTAAATCGACAGCAGTAGGCCAGCGATAATAGCAAATGCGGATAGTGCGACTGATCCATAGTCGAAAGCCGTCCTGGATAGAAAGAGGGTAAGCGCAATAAGCGGTAGCAGCGCAAACACAATGAAGAGAACCTGCAGTATTGAAACACGAATTGGTTTTCCACAGCGTGGACAGGGTTCCGGGTATTTTCCCAGATTCCGGACAAAGCCTGGATCCAGAGACAATCGACACCAGGGGCAGAATGGCTTCATCACTCAATTTATCCAGATATGCGAATTAGCATCGCTTCGACCCGTCGGGATTCCATGATCCTGGCCGACAAGCTCATGGTGCAATCGGGCTGTTAGCACGCCGGGCTTGTCGGAGAACTGATCTGCAAGTAACCAATTATTGATCGGCATTCTTTTCACGGCTCCAGTACCTCGACAGGATCGATTCCTGCCAGGGTGGTGGCGCTTTCGCATCACAACTCAATGAACAGGGTAAATTACCTGACAATATATTCCAGGCGCAGCATGTAGTAGTTAAATAGTTGATTTTCATTAGAATAATCCACGCTCAAGCGAATGTTGCAAGACGATCAAGGCGTTTCAGAATATCGGTAACGATTGCCATGCTGCATAATCTTTGCCGTGAGCGGGATCATATGAGAACCACAGGGTCATCGATATCGACCAGCGATTGCCCGGTTTTCCATGTGCTTTGCGGCACTGGCGCACCCCGGCGCATTCCCGGCAGGGTCGGCCCGATACGAATAGCGCGCAGTCAGGCGCCTCGCTGTGATAAACTGCTCGTCACCTACCACCCATGACATCCAGAAATCCACGCGTGGCAACAAGCGATGGATGACGTCACCGACAACCCCGGTTATCGCTGTATAGCGGTTTGGGCCACCAGTCCCACAGGACGGACTACCAGTCTCAATAGCGCTCAGCAGTTGCCGGTTTTCGAAAAGCTATAACGGGTCTGAAGCCAGGCCCTGGCGGATCTATAAACGGTCCAGTTCATTACCAGGAGTAAACGACATGAGTAAAGAACACAAGAATAAACGCGATACCAAGAAAAAACCGGTGCTTTCGCCAAAAGAGAAGAAAGCGGCGAAGCACGACAAGAAGGACACGAAAAATGTCCTCGGCAACTGATCCGGTTTCTGCTTGCTGAATACCGCTTTACAAGCGAACCGTTGACGGTTCGTTAGCGGTAATTAGCGTAGCGGGGGATTGGATTAGTCGCCTTGCAGATCGGCGCAGACTCGAGTTGCGGGGATAACCGCGGCCGCCAGGGGGCTAACAGGTTCGCCAATAGCGGCAACCGGCCCGATCACCGGGCACTTACCGCGCGCGGGTCAGAAACGCGTTAACTTCATCTGCCATGTCATGCCGCTCGGCTGCTATTGTTGACCTGCCATTGCCCATTTGCCCCGTGCTTTTGCCCAACCACTGTTAATATATAATGCTCGAATTTGGTCTGAGAGAGTAAATGGGTCAAAGCCTACAGGTTGCGTTGATAAAGGGTGATGGCATTGGTGTCGACGTCAGCGAAGCGGCGCTTGCGTTGCTCGACGCAGCACTGCAGAAGACAGGCCAGACCCGGATCAGTTATCGAGAGATCGCGGCCGGTGCCGGCTATTTCAGTGAGACCGGTCGCGATATCGAAACGGGTGGCGAACAGGCTGCCGGCCAGGCCGACGCCATCTTTCTCGGTGCTATCGGCTTACCGACCATTCGCCACGCCGACGGCACCGAGATCTCTCCACACTTGCGCCTGCGCGATATCTATCAACTCTATGCCGGGGTGCGCCCGGTGCGCGCGTATCCGAATGCGCCACAGCGCCTGGCCGACCCACGCGCCCGCGATATCGATCTGGTCATTTTGCGCGAATCGACTGAAGGCCTGTTCTATTCGGCCGCCGTGCATGGCCGCAGCGAAGTGATCGATGACCAGGAAGTGCGCGACGTGTTGCGCATCACCCGCAGCACCACCGAAAAATTGCATCGCTTCGGCTTTGAGCTCGCGCGTAAACGCAAGCAGCGGGGTAGCCCCGGTAAGCTGACCTGTGTCGATAAGGCCAACGTGTTTGTCTCGATGGCTTTTTTTCGACAGATTTACGATGAGATCGCGTCCGATTATCCCGATATTACAACTGACTATAACTATGTCGATGCACAGGCGCTGGATCTTATTCGCCGGCCCTGGGAATTCGACGTGCTGGTTACCGAAAACATGTTTGGCGATATCCTCTCAGATCTGGCGGGCGGGTTGGTGGGCGGTATGGGTATGGCGGCCTGCGCCGAAATTGGCGATCACACCGGCCTGTTTCAGCCCGCCCACGGTAGCGCGCCCGATATCATGGGCGCAGACAGGGCCAATCCGCTGGCCGCTATTCTGAGCGCCGCATTGATGCTGGAATACCTGGCGCAAAAAACCGATCGGCCCGCGCTGCTCGATGCCGCCGGCTTGATCGATGCGGCCGTGTATCAGGGCTTTGCTCAAAATAGAATTCGGCCACTCGAATTTGGTGGCAATATGGGCACCCGGGCGGTCACCCGGGAGTTGCTGACACTATTATGAGACGGTCAACTGGTTTATCTCTGCCGGGTAAAATTAGCGGCTGTAACTGCGGCAGAAATCATTCTGCAGGCACGAGTATTCCGCGCGGTATTATTACCGGCGATTTTAGCGTTACCCGCGTCGCAAGCGAGGATTTTCATGTATGTGGTCATAGTCGAATTTAACATCAAGCCAGGGCTTGCGGTGAGCTTTCGCGAGCGCGTTCGACAGCAGGCCCGGGATTCGCTTGCTGGTGAGCCTGGCTGCCACGTCTTCGATGTCTGCATCGATCCTGATCGAGCGGATTTCGTGTTGCTTTACGAGGTTTACAGTGACCGCAGTGCCTTTGATACGCACCTGGCTTCAGCGCATTTCAGTGGCTTCGATGCGACGGTACGTGATTGGGTCGCCGACAAACGCGTGGCTTGTTACGAGAGAATATAGCGTAGCAGAAAATGTGACACTTGCCGCTTCCTGGCGGGCAGGGATATGCGATTGTGACTTCTGTCATAGTCTGCCATTTTGGGGGCGTAATGGAGAGTATCTCTGCTATGCTCATTGTCATGTTATCCAATGCCGAACGCGACATTTTTGAGCCGGTGACGCTCGACCAACTGATCGGAAATGGCCAGGTCCTTCCTAGCTTGCCGGCAGCCTTTAAGCGTGTCTCCGAGCAACTCGACGATCGCAGTTGTAGCCTTGCTCAGATCGGCAGCACCATACAGAATGATCCCGCAATTACCTCGCGTATCCTGAAACTGGTCAACAGCAGTTATTACGGTTTGCCCGGGCAGATTACCTCGGTAACTTTAGCCGTGAACCTGCTGGGTCGTGCGCGTTGCAAGCATGTCCTGATTGGCTCGGTGTTGGGTAGCGTATTCGAGGCTGGAGAGAATCCCGCGTTCTCGATACAGGCTTTCTGGCAACACAGTATCAAGACGGCGCTTATCGCGCGCCAGTTGGCTGATTATACCGATGGTATCGAAGAGCCCGAGGCGATGTTTACTGCGGGCTTGCTGCATGATATCGGCAAGCTGATGTTGATCGAACGCTTCCCCCAGCAAATGCTTGCAGCCGAGGAAACCATGATTCGGCGTCGAATCGACGAGCTCAGTGCTGAATTATCGCAGGTCGGCCTGACTCACACTGCGGTCGGCGCGGCCTTGATGCAGCATTGGGGTCTACCCGATATCCTGGTCGAATGTGCCCGCTTTCATAATGAAACCGTGCACGACGGGCCTAATCGTCGCGCGACCCATCTGGTCTACCTTGCTAATCGTCTCAGCGAATACGTGCCTCCGCTCGACGACTCGGAAACGCTTGCCATCCTGGATGACATCCCCAACTGGGACATGGGCCAGGTCTCGATCGAGCAGATTGCAGCGGCCTGTCAGGTTGCCGATGACCTGGTGTTCGAAGTCATGGAATCACTCGGCATGGTGCCCGCCGAGATCGACGACGCGTAAACACAGTTGTTGCGTTTAGCCGATTCTCTTCGCTGCTCACTGATTCATCTATCATCATCACAAACAAGCGACCCGATTGCGGATTTCAATCTGGTAAGCCGCTACCCCGCCGTTGATAGTGGTATTGACAGCTGTGGCTTCAGCGACGTCTGCGCAGTTTTATAGCTGCGGCCGGGCGCGGCCCAGCTCGGATAGACCGATACCCCCAAGCACCAGCAGCAGCGATAGTGCGTGATGGAGTTCGAAGCTTTCACCGAGAAATAATATCGCCATGACCGAGGCGAAGACCGGAACCAGGTTGACAAATACCCCGGCCCGACCGGGTCCGATCAAGCCGACCCCCTGAATGAAGAAAATCTGTGCCACCAGCGACGGTAACAAGGTCACCAGCCCGGCAATTATCCAGCCGTTGGTGGATGGCCAGCGCCAGCCCAGCAGCCAGGTCTCGATCATCACCAGCGGTATCGAAACCAGCCAGGCGACCGCCGCCATTACCGCGAACAGGGCGAGCGCGCTGACCCGCGGCCGACGGCTCAGGCCTACGGAGTAGGCCGCGTAAAAAAAGCAGGCGACGAGCATGAACAGATCGCCCCTGTTGACCGCCAGGTTGAGCAATTCGCGCAGATCGCCGCCGCTGGCGACGGTGATCACCCCGATCAGGGTCAACACGACCCCAAGACCCTGCAGGCGGGTGATGCGATGGCGCATGGCCAACCAGCTGCCGAGCAGCACGAAAACCGGAATAGAACCCTGTAAAATACCGATATTGATAGCGCTGGTGTGGTGCCCCGCCACGTAAAAAAAGGCGTTGAAAGCGGTGAATCCGCAAGTGCCCATGAGGCAGAGAAAAGGCAGGTGCTGGCGCAGTACCGGCCAGTCGCGGCGCAGTTTGTTGCGCGCGAATAGCGACAGCAGTATAACCACGCCGAGCCAGCGGAAGGTCACCAGCTGCATCGGTGTAATCTGATCGACGGCGAGCTTGCTGAAAATCGCGTTCAGACCCCAGCACAGGGTCGTGGCGACCAGCAGTAGATAAGCCTTCAGGTGGGAGCCTTCACTCATGCGGAAATACGAGGCTTCACCGTGAGTTCACGGTGCAGGGTGTAAAGGCCGGTGGCGATGATCAGGGCAATGCCGAACAGACTCTGCAGATCGGGGATTTCGCCCCAGATCAGGTAGCCGATCACTCCGCTGAATACGATGGTGAGATACTTGAGCGGCGCGACGATAGCGATCGCCAGCCGCTGGTAGCTGAGCGTCATCAGGTATTGCGCTGACCCGCCCAGCAAACCGACCAGCGACAATAGTGCGAGGTCGCCTGCCGCTGGAACTGTCCAGCCCTGCAACATAATGCCCAGTAAACTGACGATGACTCCGGTGATGGTAAAGTAAAAGGTAATGCACACCGGATCGTCGATCTTGCTGAGATGGCGGATAACGATCGTGGTGCCGCCGATCAGGAATGCCGCGGCGAGCATGAACAGGCTGCCGCTTTCGAGCATACCGCTGCCCGGGCGTAACACCAGCAACATGCCGGTAAAACCGAGCAATACCGCCGACCAGCGACGAATGCCCACGGCTTCACGCAGTAACAATACCGATAGTGCGGTCATGAACAGGGGCGCCGTGTGAAGTATCGACACGGCCTCTGCCAATCGCATCCGCGAAAAGGCGTAAAACGCCAGGCCCATCGCCGAGATCCCCATGAGGCTGCGCAGCAAATGCAGCTTTTTCTGTTGCGTGCGCAGTATGCCGAAACCACCACGCAAGTAGATGATTACCAGCACCGGGACGAGGGCAACGCTGCAACGGAAGAACATGATCTGCGTGGTCGGGTAAGAGGCGCCAAGCCATTTGACAGAGGCGTCCATCAGCGAAAACAACAGGATACTCAGCAGCATTGCACTGAAACCGATGGCCGGGTTGTCGATGCGTCCGCTGTCGAGCGAATAGGGACGACTGGCGATCAGGCCGTACCGTCGGTCAAAATCATGTCGGCTGCTTTTTCGGCAGCCATGATGGTAGGTCCATTGGTATTACCTGAAGTGACGGTTGGGAATATCGAGGTATCGACTACCCGCAGGCTTCCGACGCCGTAAACCCGGCAGCGTGCATCGACTACCGCGGTGCGCTGATCCGGGCCCATCATGCAAGTGCAACTGGGATGAAACACGGTGTCGGCGCGGTTACGAATGTCCTGGATGAACTCGTCGTCGGTTTGCACTGCTGTACCGGGTCTCGTTTCACTGTCGATGATTTCGCTGAGCGCCGGCGTGCTCGCCAGTTGTCGCAACAGCCGGGCACCCTCCAGCATCTGGGTAATGTCGGTTTCGCTGGATAAGTAGTTGGGGTGAATTTTCACCGGCGCCAGTGGATCGGCCGAAGCGATCTGCAGGTGGCCACGGCTGCTGGGTCGTGTCAAACCTATCGAATTTAAAAAGCCGGGGAAGGGGTCGGGCTGCAATAGCGGACGTTCGCCTGCAGGTGCCCTGGTATAGGTGATGGCAGCGAAATACATTTGCATATTGGGTCGCGGTCGCGAGGGGTGACTGCGCACGAAACCGCCTGCCTGGTTGACGCTGAGCGACAGCAAGCCATTGCGCAACAACAGGTATTGCAGACCGGCCCGGAGCTTGCCCCACCAGGGGCGCAGGCGGTTATTCAGGGTAGGTACCTTTGAGCGATAGTAAATACAGTAGTCGACGTGGTCCTGCAGATTGCGCCCGACTCCAGGCAAGTCGACCTGTGTCTCGATGCCGAGACCCTGCAATAATTCACCGCTACCGATTCCTGATAATTGCAGCAATTGCGGTGAATTGATGGCGCCCGCACTGAGGATGATTTCACGGTTTGCCCTGATCTTGCGGGTTTGACCTTTATGGATGAATTCCACTTCCCTGGCGACACCTCCCTGCAACACAATGCGCGTTACCTGGGCCCTGGCAAGCACCTCGCAATTGGGTCGTTTCAACGCCGGGTGCAGATAGGCGCGGGCGGCAGACATGCGTCGGCCATCGCGGGTATTGATCTGGTAAAACCCCACGCCTTCCTGATCCGCGCCGTTAAAATCAGGGTTATAGTGGAATCCAAGCTGCCGACCCGCCTCGATGAAGCGGTTGCACAGGGGATGATATTGGGCGCTCACATTGTTAACGTAAAGTGGCCCGCTATCGCCACGAAATTCATTGGCTCCATCTGAAAATGTTTCTGACTTGCGGAAGTAGGGCAGCACATCGTGCCAACTCCAGCCGGGGTTGCCGAGCGCGCTCCAGTCGTCGTAATCCTGGTGCTGTCCGCGTATGTAAACCATCGCGTTGATCGAGCTGGAGCCACCAAGCACTTTGCCACGCGGCCAGTAACTGCGCCGGTTGTTGATGCCGGGATCGGCTTCGGTGAGGTATTTCCAGTTTACCGATTCATCATAAAAGGTTTTGCCGTAACCGATTGGCGTCTGGATCCAGAAGCGCTTGTCGCTGCCGCCGGCTTCTATGACCAGTACGCGGTTTCTGCCATCGGCACTGAGCCGGTTAGCGAGCACGCAGCCGGCCGAGCCGGCGCCGATAATGATGAAGTCGTAGTCGGAGTTCACGATGTCGTCAGTGATGGGAAAACTGGATTATAATCGGTGCCATGCGCGCGTAAAGCATAACTTCCAGTTTCGTCCTCAGTGCGCATGATGCATAATCTGGACGCTAATTCATTTGGAGTGAATTTTGAAATTCGAGCTTGAAGAATTCCGTGCCTGGGAAAACAAGAGAGTCACCCTGGTCGGTATGTCCGGTGTCGGCAAATCTTATCTGTCAGCGAAATTGCGCGGCAGTAACTGGTTCCATTACTCGGGCGACTACCGCATCGGTACGCGTTACCTTAACGAGCATATTATCGACATGATCAAGGCGCAGGCGATCCGCATACCCTTCCTCAAGGAATTGCTGCGCAACGACTGGATTTATATCAAAAACAATATCCGCGTCAATGACCTTGGGCCGGTATTGAGTTTTGTCGGCAAACTCGGCGACCCCGAGCGTGGCGGTGTCGAGATTGGCGAATTTATCGAGCGCCAGGCAATTTATCGCCAGGCGGAAGTAGACGCCATGTTTGATATTCCGCGTTTCATCAAAAAAGCGCAGGAGATTTACGGCTACCCGCACTTTGTCAACGACGTCGGCGGCAGCCTGTGCGAGCTCGATGAGCCGGGAGTCATGGACATCCTGGTCGATAACACCCTGATTCTTTATATCCAGGTGACCAACAATCAGCAGGAACAATTATTGATCGAACGGGCGGTTTCAGATCCCAAGCCGCTCTACTATCGTCCGGAATTCCTGCAGGAGCATCTGCAGATTTATTTCAAAGAGACCGGGCTGGAATACGCCGCCCAGGTCGATCCCGACGAGTTTGCACGCTGGGTATTCCCACGCCTGTTTCATTCGCGGCTGCCGAAATACGCCGCCATCGCCGAACTGGGTTACACGGTGACATCCGAGGAAGTCGAAAAGGTTCGGGATGACGCCGATTTTGTGCGCCTGCTGGAAACCGCCATTGAGAGACAAAGCTGAGAGAGTGACCGATGCCACTGGTAGCACATAACGATTTACCTTCGTTCAGCAAGCTGCAACAGGAAGGTGTGCGCGTGCTCAGTTCGCAGATTGCGGACGAGCAGGACATTCGCGAATTGCACATCGGCCTGTTGAACATGATGCCGGATGCTGCACTGGAAGCTACCGAGCGTCAGTTCCTGCGACTGATTGGCGAAAGTAACCCGATCGCACAGTTCTACGTGCACCCTTTCACGCTGGATGCGTTACCGCGCAGTGCGACTGCGCAGGCGCACATAGACCAGCATTACGAGAGCTTCGATGAGATCAAGGCGCAGGGCCTGGATGCCCTGATCATTACCGGTGCTAATGTGATCGGCGCGGATTTATCCAAAGAGGTATTCTGGGATCCGCTTATCGAGGTGGCCGACTGGGCACATCGGCAGGTAACGTCTACGCTTTGCTCCTGTCTTGCCACCCACGCTGTGCTGGATTTTCGCTATGGACAAAAACGCGAAAAACAGAAGTGCAAGAAGTGGGGGGTTTTCAGCCACGAGGTGATTGCCAGCGGCCATCCACTGGTCAGCGATGTCAACTCTGAATTCGATGTACCCCATTCACGCTGGAATAGCGTGTATCCCGAGCAATTCGAGGCAGCGGGTTTGCGCATACTGGTGGCTGGAAAAGAAGATGGCTGTGTTCATCTTGCCACCAGCCCGGATGGCTTTCGCACCATCTTTTTTCAGGGACACCCGGAATACGATACCGTTTCCCTGTTAAAGGAATACAAGCGCGACGTAAATCTGTACATACAGCGGGAAACGGAAGTCTATAGCCCCATGCCAGAGAATTATTTCGGCGAGTTTTCTACCGCGGTAATGCGCGAATACAGGGGGCGGATTGAACGTAGCCGGCAGCAGGGATCGATAGTTTCCGATTTCCCCGAACATCTGGTGTTGCCACATTTGAAGAATACCTGGCGCGATACCGCAAGTGCGGTAGTCGGCACCTGGATCGGATTGATTTACCAGATTACCAATATCGATCGGCACCAGCCGTTCATGACCGAAGTGGATGCGAATAACCCGCTGGGTCTCTAAGCGCCTTTAAACTTGACCACTAAATGGCAGTCGATGGCCCGGAACGACCACGAGTAACAAAACTGTTTGGTTTATTTGCCAGATCGTTGGTAGCTGTTCAGATTGCCGCTGATTTTCCCGAGGCCAGGGAAAAAGCGCGCAGTATACAAGTGTATATGAGCACTTTTGGCGCCGTAGTCGGGAAAATCAGAGGTGAGCTGAACAGCTACCTAGTAAGATCCCCAGGAATCCTGCTTACGCCAGCGTATCCTGGTCACCAGGATGCCGATAATGAAGGCAATCAGTGACACGGCTGCGCCACGCACGAACCAGTCGATCTGCGTAGAGTCGCTCAGTTCGGCATTGGTATCACTGAGCAGGGTTTTTTCTTCACGCAACTGGTCCACGACGGTCTGCAAACGCTTGTTCTGCTCGAGGATATTAAGTGTATTCTGCGCGGCGTCACGCACCTCGGACAGTTCCTTTTCAGAGGCGCGCAAGGTGTTTTTGAGTGTTTGACTGTCAGCCTGTTCCTGCTGCAACGATTGTTGCAGTTGCTCGATCTCGGTCTGTTGCTGTTCGAGTCGTAACTGTTGTTGCTCATACTTGACGCGCAGGTCCTTGAGGATTTCCCTTGCCGCCGGGCTCTCCACCAGAAAGCGGCTGAGCACATAGCCTTGCTTGCCGTCCTCGGTTTCCACCAGCGAATATTGCGTAGCCGGATCATTTTCCAGTACGGTGACCTCCGCGCCACTGCGCAACAGACGCACAATGCTGTTTGCGGTGCTGGTACCGCTGCGCAGGGTGACCTCAAATTCGTCGGTGACATACTTGACCTCGGCAGCATGCAGGGGCGATGCACCGACCATTAGGAAAAGGACTAACAGGGAAATTCGAATCATGCGGCATTTTACCTTTCTTGCAACGGTAATCCCAGTGAATAAGTTGGCAGGGAGGACAGGATTACGACAGTTTGTGCCAGAATATCGCTGCCCGCAGGCGAAGCGGCTGCGAATTCTGGCAGTGACGAGAAATAGGTAGGGACATGCTGATGCAATGAAGTATCGACTCAATTGCTGTAGCTACTCGACTACCACGGATTTGATCACCGGATCCGATTCGAGCGGCGCTTCGACAAATCCCTCTGCGACCTCGTAGGGAGTAATTAGCACCAGCATCGCAAACTCCGGGCTGTCGAGGTAGTGCAGGTTTTTACTGCGCATGCGACGATGTTCGCGCAACAGGTGATTATTCAGTATGCGTGTATCGGCAGCGTGAGCTTCGAGGTATTCCGCTTCGGCCGGGTTGTCCAGAACCGGGTCGGCCAGGAGCCGCGGACGCCGCAGAATGAGGTCGGTGTAAATATGCAGGTAACGTGACAGCGCGATGGTAATCTTGCCTTCGAGTTCGTAAAGACCGTTATGGCGCAGCCTGGATTGCTCCTGTTGCATGAGCAATTTCTGCGATTCGAGGGTCTGTTCGTCAAATTCATAGGTCCTGGGTTCTTTTTCAGGTAACCCGGAGCTCTGCAAATTGTTATCGAATAATTCAATTTTACTGTCGATCGAAGTATATTCGTTACCGTAGATGCGCCCACCCTTGATCCAGACTGGCATGACCTGCTCGAGTTCAACCCCGGGTTGACGCCAGGCGGTGTGCATCAGTAATTGGTAACGCGGAGATTCGACCAGGCGCGTCACGACATCGAGCAAGCGGAATTCTTTCGCTGTCAGCACCTCGTAACCCCTTGCACGCGCCGCTGCCACGCTTGCCGGCGAAGACAAATCAAGCATATCTTTACTCTTGCCCGGGGAGCTCACCGGCAACACAAACTCTTTGCTCACGGGAACCTTGAGGTTTTTGAAAATGATGATTTCGATGTCATAACGCGGGACCAGCTCGGCCCCGGCAGCCGCGCCGGATTGCGCCTGTGCTGCGCCTGGCATAAGGCTTAAAAACACCAGCAAGCTGAAAAATCGATGAATCATGGCAGGATGGTCGTCAGCGTTTTAAGCAGGTTTTCGACCTGCTTGAATCGGTCTTCAAGTTCACCACTTTGACAAACAATACGCAAGGTTTGTTTGCCGTCGAATCGATATTGCCGGGGATCGCGCTGGATCAGTTCGATGATTTTCATTGGATCGATATTGGGATTGGGATTAAATACGATTTTACCGCTCGCTTCGCCAATGTCGATCTTGTCGACGCCAAGCGCCACGGTTTGCAGCTTGATACGGGTAATCCTGAACAGTTGCCTGAGCGGCTCCGGCAATAGCCCGAAGCGATCGATCAACTCCATTTGTATCTCGCGTAGACCATCTTCATCGCTGGCCGAGGCGATGCGCTTGTATTCGATCAGGCGTCGATGCACGTCTGCAATATAGTCCTCGGGTATCAGCGTGGGGATATGGAAATCAACCTCCGAGGCACGCATGATGGGTTGGTCAAAATCGATGGGCAGATTGGCCTTTAATGACTGTATGGCACGTTCCAGCAATTCCGCATAAAGGGTGAAGCCGATTTCAGTTATCTGGCCACTTTGCTCGTCACCCAGTAGCTCGCCGGCACCCCGGATTTCCAGGTCGTGGGTAGCCAGGGTAAAGCCGACACCCAGTTCTTCCAGCGATTCGAAGGCCAGCAGGCGTTTTTTAGCATCGCTGGTCATGGCGCGTTCGGAAGGTACGAACAGGTAAGCATAAGCCCGGTGATGCGAGCGCCCCACGCGACCCCTGATCTGGTGCAGTTGAGCGAGGCCGAGCTTGTCTGCGCGGTTGATAAAGATAGTATTGGCCGTGGGCACATCGATACCACTTTCGATAATGGTGGTACACACCAGCAGGTTGCAGCGGTGGTGGTAGAAATCGAGCATCACGTGCTCGAGCTCCTTTTCCTTCATGCGGCCGTGCACGATGCCAATGCGTGCGTCGGGCAGCAGTTGCTGTAACTCCAGCGCGGTTTTCTCAATGGTCTTGATTTCATTGTGCAGAAAATAGATCTGGCCGCCACGTTTGAGTTCGCGTTGGCAGCCCTCGATAATCGTGTCCGCGTTCCAGCGTGACACGAAGGTCTTGATCGCGTGGCGCTGCATGGGCGGTGTGGCTATGATCGACAGGTCGCGCATACCCGATAGCGACATGTTCAGCGTGCGTGGAATCGGCGTGGCCGTCATGGTCAGTAAATCGACATTGGCACGCAACGCTTTGAGCTTTTCCTTGTGACGTACACCGAAGCGATGCTCTTCGTCGATGATCACCAGGCCGAGATTGTGATACTTGATGCTTTCGGACAGCAGCTTGTGAGTGCCGATTACGATATCGACTTTACCGCTGGCGAGTTCCGCGAGGGTCTGATCAAGGCCTGCTTTGGCGGTGAACCGGGAGAGGCTGGCAATGCGAATAGGCCAGTCGGCAAAACGATCGAGAAAATTTTGATAGTGTTGTTGCGCGAGCAAAGTGGTAGGCACCAGCACGGCGACCTGGGTACCTGAATTTGCCGCGATGAAAGCCGCCCGCATACTGACCTCGGTTTTGCCGAAACCAACGTCGCCGCAAACAATTCGATCCATCGGGCGTTGTGCGCGCATGTCGTCGATGACCGATTCGATCGCAGTTTGTTGATCCGGCGTTTCCTCAAACGGGAACTCACTGGCAAATTGTTGATACTCGTCGAGCGTAAGTGTATGCGCGTAACCCTGCATGGCCTCCCGCCGCGCCTGGATATCCAGCAGTTCGACCGCGATATCGTGAATTTTCTGCTGCGCTTTTTTGCGCGAGCGCTGCCAACGATCGCCACCGAGTCGGTGCAGGGGGGCATTTTCCTCGCTGGCTCCGGCATATCGGCTGATCAGGTGCAGCGACGAGACCGGCACGTACAGCTTGTCTTCGTTGGCGTATTCGATGCACAGGAACTCGGTAGCGATGCCCGCCACGGTTATGGTTTTTAATCCCTGGTAACGCCCGACACCGTGATCTTCGTGCACCACCGGGGCCGCCAGTTGTAAATCGGCAAGGCTCTGGATGGTGGATTCGGAATCACGCGTCTTACGATATTTACGCCGTCGGCGTTGGACCGCGCGTTCACCGAATAGCTGGCTTTCCGTGATGACGGCAAACCCCTGTTGCGTCAGTGTCATGCCCTGCGCCAGCGTCGACGCAATCAAACAATAACGTTGATCATCGCGTTGCTGAAATTCATCCCAGCTGTCCACTGGACTGGCATGAATCGAGTAATGACGCAGCATTTCGTTGAGAAATTCACGTCGACCGGCAGACTCGGCGCTAAACAGCACCTTGCGCAGGGCCTTGTTCTCGATAAACGCGCGCAACGCCTTGTCCGGAACCTCACTATTGGGTTGCAAAGTCAGCTGCGGTATCGCCTGCGAATCACAGTTGAAGCAGGCGCTGTCGGTGGTATCGAGTTTGAAAGCGGAAAAGTACAGGCGTGGTAGCAACTGCAGCCGGGCCTGCAGGCTGTCGGCATCGAGAAACAGTTCATCGGGTGGTAACAGTGGCCACTCAAGATTGTAGCGACGCGACTCGTAGCGCTGTTCTACCTGTTCGATAAAACTGTTTGCATGAGTGGTGGCGGCGTCGTCGATCAGCAGGCGACAGTTGTCCGGCAGATAATCAAACAGGCTTGCCAACTCGTCAAAAAACAGCGGCAGGTAGTATTCGACGCCGGGCGAGGCGATGCCTTCGGAAATGTCGACATAGACCGGGCAGGTGTTCGGATCGATCGCGAAGGTTTCTCGAAACTTCAGTCGAAAGCGCTTGATACCGTCTTCGTCGAGTGGATATTCCTGTGCCGGTAATAGCCGGATTTCGTTAATTTTCTTGATGGAGCGTTGACTGTCCGCATCGAAGCTGCGTATCGATTCGACCTCGTCGTCGAAGAAGTCCACGCGAAAAGGGATGGTGCTTCCCATCGGAAACAGGTCAAGAATCGATCCACGTACACTGAATTCGCCATGCTCCTCGACCTGGGCCACGGCTCGATACCCATATCGTCCGAGGCTGTCGCGTAAACTCCCCATCGAAACCTGGTCGCCAACCTCGAGCTGCAGCGAGCGTTGCTGGATGAATGGCGGGGGAGCGATTTTCTGCAGTAAAGTGCTGACTGGCAGGATCAAAACACCCGCGCTGGCGGTCGTTATGGAGGCGAGACAACGAATGCGTTCGGAAATAATGTCCTGGTGTGGTGAAAACTGGTCATAGGGCAGGGTTTCCAGGTCAGGAAATCGATATATGCGGGGTCGTTCGTGACTGAAAAAACGGACTTCCTGTTCCAGCTGTTCGGCATCGGCCATGTCACAACAGACGATAACGGACAGGCCCGCATG
>JAJDOF010000113.1 GCA_022340305.1 Gammaproteobacteria bacterium | reverse complement strand
CAGCTTCTCGTCGGCGCTGTCCGCCTGGAAGTAGCGATCACTGGAGCCTTTCTGCATCGCCGCGATCGAGCCCATGCCGCGATAGGATTTATAGGAGCGTCCCTGGAACAGTTCGACTTCGCCGGGCGCCTCTTCGGTGCCAGCAAACATGCTGCCGATCATGACCGCATAAGCCCCGGCGACCATCGCCTTGGAGACATCACCGGAAAAACGAATTCCGCCATCGGCGATCACCGGTACGCCGGTCCCTGCGAGCGCTTCGGCGACATTACTGATCGCGGTAATCTGCGGCACACCCACACCGGCGACAATGCGCGTGGTGCAGATCGATCCCGGTCCGATACCAACCTTGACCGCGTCCGCACCGGCTGCGACCAAATCAAGCGCCGCCGCGGCCGTGGCGATGTTACCGCCGATCACCTGGACATCCGGAAAGTGTTTTTTCACCCAGCTGACACGCTCCAGCACGCCGCGCGAATGACCATGCGCGGTATCCACCACGATGACGTCGACATCGGCCTCGGCGAGGGCGCGCACTCGATCATCGGTATCCGCTCCGGTTCCCACCGCCGCACCAACGCGCAAGCGGTCCCATTCGTCGGTACAGGCGAGCGGGTGCACGCTCGACTTGGTAATATCCTTGACCGTGATCATGCCCTTCATCTCACCCTTTTCGTTGACCACCAGTACGCGCTCGATGCGGTGGCGGTGCAACAATTCGATGACTTCAGACTTTTCCGCGCCCTCGCCCACGGTGACGAGATTGTCACGCGTGGTCATGATCGATGACACCGGTTCATCGAGATGGGTCTCGAAGCGCAGGTCGCGCTTGGTGACGATGCCGACCAGTCCTTCGCTGCCAATCACCGGTAGACCCGAGATACGGCGCTCCTGGGTAAGCTTGATCACGTCGCGCACCAGGGTCTCGGGCGTAATCGTAATCGGGTCCTTGATAACGCCGCTTTCGTATTTCTTGACCGCGGCCACTTCAGCCGCCTGCAACTCGATCGACAGGTTCTTGTGCACGATACCGATGCCGCCTTCCTGGGCGATGGCTATCGCCAGCCGCGCTTCGGTCACGGTATCCATGGCCGCCGATATCAGCGGAATATTGAGGTCGATAGTTCGTGTCAGGCGGGTTTTCAGAATTGCCTGGTTGGGTAACACATCTGAGCGCGCGGGCACCAGCAATACATCGTCAAAAGTAAGGGCTTGCTCGCTGATACGCATGGCGGCTCCGAGGGTACGGTGGCAAAGCGCGATTATACGCAAATGCGCGCGCGAGCGTAAGTGACATTATCGAAATCTACGCCAGTAAGTTAGAATATCGGCTAAATTATTTCCGATCTGAATCCATGTCAGCAGAACAACCCGGAGACGCGGCCATCTGGACCGTGTCAGCGCTTAACTTCGAAGTCAAAACACTGCTCAGTCGCGGGCTCGGAACGCTGTGGATCGAGGGCGAGATTTCGAACTTCGCCCGCCCCGCCTCGGGTCACTGGTACTTCACCCTGAAGGACGACAGGGCGCAGTGCCGCGCAGCGATGTTTCGTGGGCGTAACAGCCGCGTCGGCTTCCAGCCGAGCAACGGTCAGAAAGTATTGGTGCGGGCACAGGTCACGCTGTACGAGGCGCGCGGCGAATACCAGCTGGTCGTCGATCACCTGGAAGACGCGGGTGTCGGTGAACTGATGCGCCGCTACGAACAGCTCAAGGCGCAGCTTAACCAGGAAGGTCTGTTCGACGCCGCGCGCAAACAACCGCTGCCGACTCATCCGCGCAAAATCGCACTGGTCACCTCGGCGACCGGCGCGGCGATCCGCGATGTGCTATCGGTCATCGCCCGACGCGCACCGCACATACCGGTGGTCGTGTTCCCGACCCCGGTACAGGGCGAAACTGCCGCGCTCCAGATCCGCCAGGCACTACAACGCGTTGTCGACTACGGCGAATGCGACGTGGTGCTGCTGGTGCGCGGTGGCGGTTCGCTCGAAGACCTGTGGAGTTTCAACGACGAGGCGCTGGCGCGCGATATCGTCGCCCTGCCGATCCCGTTAGTCACCGGTGTGGGGCACGAAGTCGACTTCACCATAGCCGATTTTGTCGCCGATCTGCGCGCACCGACGCCGTCGGTTGCCGCCGAATCGATTACCCCCGACATCAACGAATTGATGCAGGGTATCGACGATCGCGTCGCGCGCCTGCTGGGGCAGATCGAACGGCGTCTCGGCAAGGACCGCGAACGCATGGGCTACCTGGCCAAGGCACTCGGCCAGCAACATCCGACACGCCAGTTCGCGCAATTGAAGCTGCGTCTGGAACACGCCTACCTGGCATTACTGCGCCAGCAGAGGGCGGGCCTGGTCGAACAGCGTCACCGCCTGCGCCTGTGCGAGTCGACGCTGGCGCTACACCATCCCGGCGTAAAAATTACCCAGTTGCACGAGCGCCTGTCGCGGTTGCTGCAAAACCAGCAGACGGCGATGCGCCAGCGCCTGTTACTGGCACGCCATCAACTGTCGCTGCACAGTCGTTCGCTGGATACCCTGAGTCCACTGAAGACGCTGGCACGTGGCTTTGCTACCGTCAGCAAGGGGGACAAGCTGGTGACCTCGGTGACACAGTTAGCCTCGGGTGACGCGATCAGCATTCGCCTGGCCGACGGTGAAGCCGACGCAAAGATCAGCTGAAGGCCTGGCGAATCAGTAATCGGCCAGCAGGCGGCCGTATCCGGCGAAACGATCTTCAATACCAGCGAGCCGCAGGCAATCCCAGATCATCGCCTGGTTACTGCAGATTGCCGGTTTCCCAGCCCGCGTCTCAATCTCTTCGATAACGTCCAGCGTGCGCAGCGCACCGCAGGAAACAAAAATGGCATCGGCCTCGACACGATCCTGCGCAAGCGCGAACTCGGCAATGAAATCCGGCGCGACGCGCACCATGTCACTGTCCCTCTCCAGGTTCAGTCCGCACAACGAGATCACTTCGAAACCGGCCTGCTCAAGATAGTCCACCTCGCGTTGATTGACCTCGTCGAGATAGGGCGTCGCCACCACGATGCGCCGAGCCCCCAGCTGTTTCAGGGCGCGAATCACACCGCTGATCAACGACGTTGGCCTGGCACCCGGGGCGCCACGTTTGAGTTCGGCAAATACCCGCTCCTCGCCAATCACCAGGCTCCCCGAAGTACAGGCATAACAGACCACGTCGAGGCTGCCGTCCGGCAACAGGGTTGCCGCGCAGTCGGCGAGCAGGTCGGCTTGCGCCGCCAGTGACTCACTGGTAATCGAATCAGCGATCGCGGCACGCGTGAAATGGATGCCGACGCCCGGCGGACGCAGCCGTATGACGTCGTCCTGCACGGTCTGTTCGGTCGCGAGCAGCACGTAACCGATCTTGGCGCGCGGGTGGCTGCCGGCATCGAAACGAATCTGTTGTGGCGGGCTGGCTAAAACCGGATGTTCAGTCATGAGCGAATTCTTTCCTTTAACGGGAGCGGTATGATATACACACTCGTCTTGAACGCGAAATATGAGGAATTCCATGCTCGACCAGGCTCGCCTACGCACCCGTGAATTTCAGTCCCGTCTCGGCGCTGCCGGGATCGATCTTGCCATTTTGACCGACGAGAGCTCAATCGCTTATCTTGCCGGTTTCTGGGGATACCTGTCGGTCGAATTCGGTCGACCCACTTTTCTGCTGGTGCGCCCCGATGCCGAACCGCAGGTGATCACGCCGTTGATGGAAAGCGAAATGGTCGGTGCGATGACCTGGGTGGAAAACATCTCTACCTGGGAAGATTCCGGTGCGCGGCGCTGGGAAAACGTACTGGCGGCGGCGATCGGTGACAACCCCGGCAAGATCGGTGTCGAAATCGCCGCCCTGCCGCCTATCGTGCGCAACTGGTTCGACGACCAGATGCCATCGATCCGCCTGCACAATGTGGCACCGCTACTGGGCGACATGCGTATGATCAAGTCACCCGAGGAAATCGTGGTGATGAAACAGGCCGGCGAGATTGCCGGCGCGATGATGCAGGCCGCCGAGGATGCGCTCGGTGAAGGCCGTCCTGAATACGAAGCGGCGCTGGCAGTCATCAACGCCGGCACCCGCAAGGCCGCGGGCTTTCTCACCGACAAGGGCTGGGAGGCATTCATCTCGCCGATGATCCACAACCTGCAAATCATGCAGTCAGGGAGCGATACCTCGATGGTGCATCGCCGCGCCAGCGTCAAGCCGCTGCAAAAAGGCGATCCGGTGTACTTCTGTTTCTGTAACATGGCGCAGTTCAAGCAGTACAAGCTCGGCTTCGATCGTATGTTCTTTATCAAAGAACTCTCCGACGAGGCCGCCCTGGTGCAACAAGCGGCGATCGATGCGCAGCAGGCCGCAATCGCTGCGATGCGCCCCGGCGTGACCGCCGAGTCGGTCGCCGAGGCCGCCAACGAGGTATACCGTGAGCGCGGCTATGAAACCGGCTACCGCACCGGTCGCTCGATCGGCATGGCTTACCTGGAATCGCCCGAATTGAAGCAGGGCGATAAAACCGTGTTGCAGCCGGGCATGACTTTTGCGGTTGACGGCGGTATCAGTGTCGACGGCCGCCTCGGCGGTCGCATCGGCGACTCGGTTGCCGTCACCACCGATGGCATCGAATACATCACCCAGTATCCACGTGAAATAATTACCGTTAATCGCTAATCAACAATTGTTAATCAACCAGGACAGGGGAATTCAACATGAGCATCACCCGCCATCACGGCAACCAACGCATGAGTCAGATCGTCATTCACGGCGATACCATTTACCTCGCGGGCCAGGTCGCAGCTGACGCCAACGCCGATATCACCGTGCAAACGCAACAGGTGCTAGAAAAAATCGATAAGCTGCTGGCCGAGGCCGGCGCCGATAACAGCAAGATCCTCTCGGCACAAATCTGGCTTGCCAGCATGGGCCATTTCGCCGCGATGAACGCCGTATGGGACGCCTGGGTTCCCGCGGGTCACGCCCCGGCGCGCGCCTGCATCGAGGCACGACTGGCGAGCCCCGACCTGCTGGTTGAGGTGGGAATCATCGCGGCCCGCTAGTGCATCGGCGCTGTCGGCATCGAGTAGTAACAGGTCGGTTGCGCCAAAGAGCGCACGACATGTCTCTTATATCCTCCTGTTCTTAGCATATTAGACATCTCGGATTACAGGGATTATGCTAGTCCGAAACAAACCCATGCAAAAGTTACAGGAATTGGCTGTATGAGGCTTGTGCGCGTAAAAACCAGATAAAACAATAGCCTGACCAATCAGGCATGACCACGGGGGGTCTTTAGAATGAACACTGTAATGCTCGTTTCACTGATTTTATGTGCGGCCATCGCCATCTGGGGTGTCGCCGACCCGGACTCGATGACCGGCTCGGCACAATGGCTGGTGAACTACTCGCTAACCGCGCTGGACTGGTACTTCCTCGCGCTGTGCACCGCTTTCCTGGTCATCATGGGATACATGGCCGTCTCAAAATATGGCAACATCAAGCTCGGCGACGACGACGACGAACCCGAGTTCAGCACCGGCTCCTGGGTCGCGATGCTGTTTGCCGCGGGCATGGGCTCGGGCCTGCTGTTCTGGGGTGTTGCAGAACCCATTTACCACTTCGCCACCCCTCCGGTGGGCGAGGCCGGAACCGCGACTGCAGCGCGGAACGCCATGGTCATCACCAACTTTCACTGGGGCCTGCACGCCTGGTCAATCTACGGCTGCTGTGCGCTGGTTATCGCCTACTTCACCTTCCGCCTGAAACTGCCGTCGATGGTGTCCACACCGATACTGGTTGGCTTCAAGAATGTATTCGGTCCTAAAACCCTCAAGCAGATCGGCAATACTTCGGACATCCTTGCGGTCATCGCGGTTATCTTCGGGCTCGCCGGATCACTGGCGATGGGTACACTGATGGTGCGTTCGGGCATGAATGCGGTGTTCGACACGCCCACCGATGTCACCATGAGCATGATCATTATCGTGGTGATGACCATCTGCTTCCTGCTATCGGCCTGTACCGGCGTCGACAAGGGCATCAAGATCCTCAGTAACATCAACATGATCGTGGCGATCATGATTCTGCTGGTAGTGCTGTTCGGTGGTCCTACCGCCTACCTGTTTCAGTCCTTTATCCTCGCCATCGGCGACTACCTGATTCAGCTGATTCCAATGTCGTTCAAAACCTACGCCTATACACCGGCCGGTTCCTGGAACTGGTTCCACGGCTGGACGCTGACCTACCTGATCTGGTGGCTCGCCTGGGGACCGTTCGTGGGCATCTTCATCGCGCGCATCAGTCGCGGTCGGACCATTCGTGAGTTTGTCACCTATGTCGTCGGCGTACCGACTATAGTTTCCATGCTCTGGTTCGCGGCCTTCGGCGGTGCCGCGATTCACATCGAACTGTTCGGCGCCGGCGGTATGACCGAGGCGGTATTTGCCGACGTGGCAGGTGCCCTGTTCGTTTTCTTCGAGTATTTCCCGGGCACCACGCTACTGAACTTCCTCGCGGTCTGCCTGATATTCATCTTCCTGGTGACCAGCGCTGATTCGGGCACCTTCGTCATCAGCATGATGACCAGCAAGGGTAGCCTGAATCCACCCACCAAGCTGAAACTGACCTGGGGTTTGATCATTACCGGCATAACCATAGCCACCATCGTTACCGAGAGTGTAACGGTCGCCAAGGCGATGGCGATTACTGGTGCTATCCCTTTCACCTTCATCATCATCATGCAACTCGCGGCTTTTTTCAGGGTGGTGCGCGAGGATCCGATGGTGCGCGAGAAGCATACCGAAGTGCGGCCGGTCGCAAGCGACACGACCGATTCCAGCGTCGCTCGGGAGGTATGATCAATGGCTAACAAATACACAAAATACCTGCTGACCCTCGCGCTGTGTACCGCAATCGCCGCCTGTGGCGGGGAAGATCGCAAGAGCCTGCGCGTCGGCGCCAAGCCATTTGCGGAAAGCCTGATCCTGGCAGAAATGATTGCGCAGATGGCCGAAAACGCCGGTATTCCGGTAGAGCGCAGCATCCCCTTCGGCCTGACGCCGAAAATCATGGAGGCGGTCAAGCAGGATGTGCTCGACGTCTATCCCGAGTACAACGGCACCAGCCTGACTTTTCTCGGTCAGGCGCCCACCAACGATGGCGACGAGTCGACATCCCGGGTAAACGCCCTGTTCAAGCCACTCGGCCTGGAAATGGCCGGTAAATTTGGCTTTTCCAATGACTACGCCATGGTCATGACGCGTGAACGCGCGGCTCAACTCGGAGTCGCCAGCATTCAGGATCTGACCCGAATCTCCGGCTTCAACTACGCCGTTGACGAGGACTTCGTGCAACGCCCGGCGGACGGACTGCAGCAGATGAACCGTCGTTACGGCATCACCGGTTCCAACGTCGTCACTTTTGCGGTCGGTACCGATGGCAAGGACAAGATCATCGCGGCGTTGCTCGAGGGCTCGGCCGATGTCGGCGAACTGTTCATGACCGACGGTCAGATCGCCGAATACGATCTGGTAGTGCTCGACGACAACCTCTCTTTTTTCCCGGTCTACGAGGTCGCACCACTGGTGCGCTCCGATGCGCTCGCCAATATTCCCGGGTTAGCTGACGTCCTGGCGAGCCTGGCGGGCAAGATTACGCCCGCCGACATGCAGGCGATGAACAAGGCCGTCGACCTCGATGCGCAATCTGCTGCCAGCGTGGCAGCCAGCTTTCTGGCATCCAGGGGCTTGCTGCCGGAGAATGCCAAGGGCGGGGGCGTCGCCAAGATCGCCGTGGTCGCCGACCCGGGCATCAAGCGCGACATTGCTACAGCCCGCGCACTCAGGGCGATTCGCAGCGGTTATTCCGGGAGCGATCTCGATTTGATAAACAACGCAGACCCGCTGGGTCAGCTGGCTGCTGGCGAAGCTCGAGTCGCTATAGTCGGTGCCGAATCTTTCTATACGCTGACCGCGGATGGCCCGGTCAGCAAGGGTACAGCCGAGGCATTTGCCGTTCTGGGGTATAAATCAGGACACCTGATTGGCCCGACCAGTGGCGGCAACTCGATCGGCAGCATGAGCAAGATTGCCACCGGACCGGAGGGTTCCGGCGCATCGATCGTATTAAATATGATGCTCGATTCCATCGGCAAATCGGGTAGCATCGAGGTAGTCAATTCCAACAGCAGCCCGGCCGAATTGCTGCTGGCCATGACCAATGGCAGTCACGATGGTGTATTTTTGATGGCGCCTGCCAAGGATCGTGAAATTGCGAAGTTGCTGCGCAGCAGTCTTTACAAGCTGCTCAACCTCAACGAATGGTCCGAAGGCGGACACACCGCTCGATTCAGTTTTATTCGACCGGCGACGATTCCGGCGGGCACCTACCTGACACAAAGCAACCCGATTTCCACCGTAAGCACCCAGCTGGTGCTGGCTAGTCCGGCCAGGACCGCGCAGACCGCCGGCGAAGTGGGTCCCGGAACCGCGGGTATCGGCTCGGACGCGGCAATCCCGGTCAGCCCCGCTGCGGTTAAATCGATTCGCGAAGCGCTAGGTGCCATGGATGTCATCGATCCGGCCATCCCCGTGCACGGATCGCTGGTGCCGGAAATTACCGTGGTCGACAAATCACTGCCCTTCAGCGCGGATATTTCGATCATCAATATCCTGATGATCCTGTTTACCGTTTGGGTGGGTTATCTGGTCTTTCTGCCCAGTCCCCGTGACTTCAAAATGCCAGAAGACGTTTGATCGTTTGTTTTTTTTGGGCATCGCTAATTAGGAGATAACACTATGGCAAATTACCTGGCACCCATTGACCTGGAAGACGAACACCTGTCAGCCGGTGTGATCGAAAAAACCGTGCAGATGGCAACTGGCGTACCCGGCGCCAAGATATACCTGATGACGGTTATCCCGGGCATCACCCCGGGTATCGATCAGCGCTATGCTGTTCGCGGAGAAATGCACGGCTCGGCTGAGTATCCGTTGCAGGAATGGAAGGATGAGGCGGCAAAGGAACTGCAGGATATCGCCAACAAGAGCGTCCCCAAGGAGATGCAGGGCGGGGTCGTCGTCGAAAACGGCACCGTTTATCGCGAGATCGTGGAAGCCGCCAAGGATCTGAACATCGAACACATCGTCATGGGTGCGAATCGACCGTCGCTGGCCGATTACCTGCTCGGTCCGAACTCCGCACGGGTCGCACGCCATGCGGGATGTTCGGTAACCGTCGTCAGGGCCTAAGCGCATAATCAGGCCATACCGCAGCCTCGCTCGAATCGCCGATTCGAGCGAGGGAACGGTCCCGTTCCAATGAAACCCCTCGATATCCTGATTGCGATTGCTGTCGCGGTCATCTGGGGCATGGGTTTCGTCATAGCCAAGGCGGGCATGGCACATTTTTCACCGATTTTATTGATGGCATTGCGCTTTTCGCTGACGGCAGCCTGCCTGCTGTGTTTCTTTCGTCCGCCTCCCGGCGTACTCAAACAGCTCTTCTGGATATCGCTGATCAGCGCAGCACTGCAATACAGCCTGACCTTCAACGGAGTTCGCGGCATCGATGCATCGACCGCCGCGCTACTGGTACAGCTCGAAGTACCCTTCGGTTTGATCATGGCCTGGGTGGTATTTGGCGAACGCATAAGACCCTTGCAGGCACTTGGCATTTTAGTCTCCTTCGGCGGGGTCGTACTGATTATCGGCGAGCCACGGTTAGCCGGCGAGCTGATCTATGCCTTCATGGTCATTGGTGGCGCTTTCACCTGGGCCGTGGGACAGATCATGATCAAGAAACTAGGCAACATCGGTGGCTTTCGCCTGCTCACCGGCGTCGCCCTGTTCGCCGCACCGCAACTATTTATTGCCTCGTGGCTGTTCGAGCAGGAGCAACTCGAACAGATAGCGACGGCTTCGACTTCGGCCTGGGCTGCGGTTATTTACCTCGGCCTGGTGATGACCGCGCTGGGTTATGGATTGTGGTACCGCCTGCTCGGACACTACAGCGTCAACCAGGTCATGCCATTTTTACTGTTGTTACCCGTTACCTCGGTATTTGGTGGTATATTCTTCCTCGGCGAATCGCTGACCGTAAAGATAGCGCTCGGTGGATGCCTTGCGATCAGCGGAGTCGCAATGATTACAATACAACGCAGCAGCTTTTCCCGACAGGTGATAAATGACCCGGACAAGCTTTGACAGCATAGACGACCAGGCACGCGAAGCCTACGCCGAACAGGGCGCAATCTGCTTGCGTGGCGCATTTATCGACTGGGTCGAGTTACTGCGCGAAGGCGTGGAACGTAACCACGACGAACCCGGTCCGTATTTTTCCGAAAATGTGACTGCCGGGGACCCGGGTCGATTTTGGGACGATTACTGTAACTGGCAGCGAATCCCTGAATTTCATCGCTTTATTACCGAATCAAACGCCGCGCAACTGGCGGCCCAGGTGATGCGTTCGCGCTGTGCGCAGTTTTTCCACGACCACGTGCTGGTGAAGGAAGCCAATACGCCCAAGCTCACCCCCTGGCACCAGGACGCCCCCTACTATTTCGCTGAGGGCAGTCAGACGGTCAGCTTCTGGCTGCCGCTCGACCCGGTTTCCGAACGCGAAACCCTGCGCCTGGTGTCCGGTTCCAACCGCTGGCCGAAACTGGTGCTGCCGGTTAAATGGCTCGACGATGCCGATTTTTATGCCGCGGACAACGAACAATACATGACGCTGCCGGATCTTGATACCGAGGACTGCACCGAGACCATTCTCGAATGGGAGATGCAACCCGGGGACGCGGTATTGTTCGATTTTCGGACCGTGCACGGTGCCCGCGGCAACCTGCAGAAGCGTCGCCGGCGCGCCTTCTCGATGCGCTGGGTAGGCGATGACGGGCATTACAGGGAGCGCCCCGGAAAGACCTCGCCACCCTTCCCCGGCCACGACATGCGCGACGGTGAGCGACTGCGCGAGGACTGGTTCCCGGTGCTGTGGCCACGCTCCGGCAAACAGGGTTTGTCGCATGGCTAATCCGGTGCTGGTAAATAGCTGGCGTGGCGATGTTATCGAAAATCGCCATCGTGGCGCTATCGCCGTATGCGATCCAAAGGGGAGACTGATCCATTCCTGGGGCGACGTCGACGCGCTGGTATACCCACGGTCATCGGTGAAGTTGCTGCAGGCCTTGCCGCTGGTCGAGTCGGGCGCCGCAGACCACTTTCATCTCGACGCGGCTGAACTCGCGCTGGCATGCTCGTCACACAGTGCGGAGCCGGTCCACACCGAGGCGGTAAAACGCTGGCTGGGTCGCATCGAACTCGACGAAGAGGCGCTCGAGTGCGGCCCTCATGCTCCCCTTCACGAAGCTACCGCCCAGGCGTTGCTGAGACAGCAGCGTGAACCCGGACGCATACACAATAATTGCTCCGGCAAGCACACGGGTATGCTCACCACCAGCCGTTTCCTCGGCGAGGAGACCCGCGGCTACATCGAACGCGAGCATCCCGCCCAACAGCGCTGGTTCGACGCGCTCGGCGAAATGGCCGGTACCGAGCTGCGCGCCCTGCCCTGGAATTGCGATGGTTGCGGTATCCCGGTGATTGCGATGCCGTTGAGCGCGATAGCGACCGCATTTGCCCGGGTCGCAGTGCCTGACGATCTGGCGCCGGGTCGCGCCGACGCAGTGAACCGTCTCGCCACCGCTATTGCCGCAAATCCCTTTATGTTGGCCGGCAGCGGCCGCCTCGGCAGTAAAATCATCGAGCTTAGCGGGCGTCGAACTCTGGTCAAGAGTGGTGCCGATGGCGTTTATGTCGCCGCGTTGCAGCAACAGGGGCTGGGTGTTGCGCTTAAAATCGATGATGGCAACGGCCAGGCGGCTGAAGTAGCGATGCTCTCGATACTACACCACCTCGGTGGTTTGCACGCCGACGAGCTCGCGCAGCTTGACCACTATTGCCGCATCCCGATCAGCAACACCCGTGGAATAGTCACTGGATATCGGCAAGCCAACGACCTGTAATCGCAGGCTCTGTCGTTATAATCTGAACTCGGCCAAATAATTTGCGAACTGCATAATTTTACCATTTTTGATGTGACATATTTACCTCCCCGACGGGGGGCTCAAGCCACCTTTTGCGTTATTATTATGACCCTTCTGAGAGCTTGCATCGAATGGAAAAATCGTCATCCCTGCCGCATAAACCAAAAAGTCTGGCTTCGCTCCTGTCAAAGAGCAAGGCGCGCCTGATGGGCAAGCTGGCGCCGGGATGGACAAACAGTCAGATCGACTCGATGCTGTTCTTTCCACAGACAGCCGATAGCAAGCTGGTGAGGCTGCCGCGCGGTATCGAACAGTTCATAATCAAGACCAATGAAGGCAAGCTACAGGCTTACCAGACCGGCCGCGGTCCCACCGTGGTGTTTGTGCATGGCTGGGGCGGCGGCGCTTACCAGTTCTTTCCGCTGATGCGTGGTCTGGCGCGCTGTGGATTTTCGTCGCTGGCCTTTGATCACCTGGGTCACGGGCTCAGCGACAAGAAACCGTCTCCTCTGTGGCAGTCAATCCGCACCTGTAATACCGTCTTCAATCAGGTGCAAAAGTCCAGTGAAGGCCTATGCGCGGCGGTCGGGCATTCGACCGGCTGCATAGAGATCGCCAATGCACTGCCGTCCCTGGTCAAGGACCTGCCACTGTTTCTGATTGCACCCATTTTCAATTACAAGCTTTTCATTTTGAAGAAGCTGGTCAATCTGGGGCTACCCGCTAACGTGGTCAAGCAATACGCGAACAGCTTTTCGAAGACTTATCGCGGCGAATACCAGAAGCTTGAACTGGCCGACAAGCTGGCTGCTTACGGCGATGTCACGGTCATTGCGCACGATGAGTCCGATAAAGAAAGCGCGGTAGCCGATTCGATCAATTTCTGTAACCGTCACCCGCTCACTCGCCTGTTGTTGACCAAAGATACCGACCACGTGAGGATTATCAATTCGGAGTCGGTCTGGCAGGAGCTCAAAACCCATCTCAACTACGATGACACCACGATCAATTTCACCGCCGAAATCCTGAATAAGTAAACGCTCAGTGGCGCTCGGCGACAGGCGCGCGCCGCGTCGGTCGCTGTATCCAGCAGCAAACTCGCGACGACCATCCTGCAGACGGCGAGACCAGCCTGGTCTACCCGAGATACGTCCCAAAATGGGCCTGGTAACACCTTAATCGAGTTCACATTTTCGTGATCCAGCTTGAGGAGTTATCTAGCGTAATCGGGTAAACTTCAGCGCTTCGCAATGTGGTGATATATCGATGCAAATTTTTCAGGACCTCATGCCGTCATTAAGCCTTGGCCGCTGGACCCCCTCGGTGTTGCGTAAGCATTTACTGCACGAGGAGACCGAGTCCATCGAATCCCTGTGCCAGATGATGATGGAATCGGACGGCGAATACTCGAGCATGCTGCTGGCCGAACGCATCCTCAATGCCTACGAAGTCCTCGACGATACGGCACGACTCAGCTTCTTCACCACCTTGTACGACGATTTCGATATCGACGCCGCGCAAATCCGCAGCGCCCTCGAAGACTACGAACAAACCCCGGACGCCGCCGGCCTGGTGCACCTGACCACCGTCTCGGAGCCGCGCCGACAGGAATTACTGCGGCGTATTAACCTTGCTCCCGGAGGCACTCGACGCCTGGTCAAGATGCGCGAACACCTGCTCGATGCGATGCGCGACACGCCCCATTTGCAACGCGTCGATACTGACTTTCACCACCTGTTCAATTCCTGGTTCAATCGCGGCTTCCTGGTTATGGAGCCCCTGGACTGGACCACACCCGCACATATCCTGGAAAAGATCATTGCCTACGAAGCCGTCCATGAAATCGAAAGCTGGAGCGAATTGCGCAGCCGCCTGGAACCGGCAGATCGCTACTGTTATGGTTTTTTCCATCCATCGATGGGCGAAGAACCCCTGGTATTCGTCGAGGTCGCACTGACTGACCATATCCCACGGGGAATTGGCGAAATTCTGCATCGTGATCGAGACAGCGAACTACCCGATAACCCGTCCTGCGCGATTTTCTATTCGATCTCGAACTGCCATCGTGGCCTCGCAGGGGTTTCCTTTGGCAATTTTCTGATCAAGCAGGTGGCCACCAGTATGAAACTGCGCTTCCCCCAGTTGAAGACCTTTTCCACCATATCCCCCGCTCCGGGATTTCGCGACTGGCTCGTATCGGCGGCCGCGCAAGAGGACGAACTGATGAAGCTGGTGAACGAGTTCGGTGCCGATGCCGGCGAGGAAGCCTGCGCAAAACTGGAAAAAGTAGCAGCACGGTATTTTCTGCAGGAAAAAAACAGACGCGGAAAGCCATTGGATCCAGTCGCTCGCTTTCACCTCAAGAACGGCGCGATTCTCGAACGCATCAATATCCTTGGCAATCCGGCATCCAGAGGCATGGCAAATTCACTCGGCACTATGGTCAACTATGTTTACGACTTGACGAAGGTCGAGCATAATCACGAAGCGTACGTCAGAAATAACAAGGTCGTCTGCAGTTCGCAGGTGAGAAAATTAACCCGGAAGTAAAGTGGTGCACGACATATGACAGACCAGACAGTGATCTTGTTCGATCGAAATGGCGATCCTCAAACCGGCCTGCAACCCTGGGAACCGATTGCGGCGGACAACCTGGTCTCAGGGTCACCTTTGCACAACGGCCATACCTGTTTTTCCACCAGTGGCGAGCGCCTGACGGCAGGAGTGTGGGATGCCCCGGCCCACGTCGAGCGGCGGGGTGCCTACGCGGTAGACGAATTTATGTTGCTGCTGGAGGGTTCGCTGGGTATTGAAAACGAAGATGGTTCGAGACAAACCTTCCACGCCGGTGAAGCCTGCTTTATACCGAAGGGTGCGGTGCTACAGTGGCAGCAATCCGAGTACCTGCGCAAATTCTGGGTCATCCATGACAACCCCGAGTCGCAAGCCGCAACCGCCGGTTTGCAGGCGATGCTGGTCGATCCGAGCGCTGCACTGACGCCGGTGACCGGGCTGGAACAGGCTTCGTTTGCCAGCGACATTCCGCAAATGGGCCTGCTCGACCTGTACCAGGATGCAGACGCTAAATTCCACGTCGGCGTATGGGACTGCAGCCCGATGAAACGCATCCCCACGACTATAGAGCGCTCTGAACTGATGCACATCCTCGAGGGTAGCGGCTCGATCACCAACGCCGATGGCGTGGTGTTCGAATTCAAGGCCGGCGATACTTTCCTGGTGCCGGTGGGCATGGGTTACCAGTGGCAAAATCACGAATACGTCAAGAAACTGTTCTGCAGCTACACCCCCTGAGATTTGCACCACGCAGCATGGCTCTGCCGTTGGAAGGACGCTAAATTAGAAGTCCTTTAGCAATGCGGTTGTCTTCGGGTCCATAAAGCCCGCGATGGTGGCCTCACTCTCGAGTCGCAACGCGGCTTCGAAATCGACACTGGTGGTGTGGCGCAGCACACGCTTCATCGCGCGCACCGAATACGGCGGTAGTCGGGCCAGGCGCAACGCGGTTGCGCGCGCTGTATCCATCAACTGCTCATCGGCAACCACGCGCCAGGCGACGCCCATTTCCAGCAGGGACTGCGCGGAGTAGCGCTCGCCAAAATACAGCATTTCGCGCGCTCGGTTTAAACCAACCAATGCCGGCAGGAGCGCGGTTACACCGCCGGTCACGAACAAATTCAGCGAAACCTCGGGGAAAAAACCCTGTGCACTTTGTGACCAGATCGGGAAATCGCAGTTGATCGCCCATTCGAACCCGCCACCCACCGCCCACCCGTTGATCGCGCCTACCACCGGTTTGTCACCGAGAACGATCGCGCGCGTCGCGTTCTGAATCAGCTCGACAAAGTCACGCGCTTCGGTTTCGCTCGCCGGATGCTGGTGTTGATGGCGATCGTCGCCGGCGCAAAATGCCCGACCCGTCCCGCTCAACACGATGACGCGGGTGTCTTCATCCGCATTGGCATCATCGAACGCACGGGTCACATCACTGATCAACTGGCGGTTCATCGCGTTCAACTGCGCCGGACGATTGAGTAGCAGGGTGCGCAGTCCGTCGTCATCGAGTGAACTCGTCACGGTTTCATAAACGAATGTGGTCATTGATAACTCCGCACTACCCGGCGCGTTTTCCCTTCGCTCAATTCGAAACTGCCAGACGGCAACAGCTCGATCCTGGCAGTGGCGCCAAGCGCTTGCTTGATCGCCTGCTGAATAGCTTGTGCAAGCCCTGCATCGGCAATCCCGGCCGCGGCTAATTCAACAGCGAGCGGCAACACGTCATAGGGAGGCCTGGTGTCGAGCGTAATCCGGTAATTGCCGGATAATTCGTCGAAGCCATTGATGACCGCGGACACCATCGACGGGAATATATTGATGCCGCGCACCACCACCATGTCGTCGCTGCGCCCGACCACGCGGAAACGCAACCCATCGAAGCCGCACTCACAGCGCCCGGTACTGTCCACCGCGATGATATCGCCACTGCGAAATCGTACCAGTGGCTGGCAGTCGCGCTGCAGATGGGTCAGCACCAGTTCACCTTCGACACCCGCTTCCAGCGCCAGCGAGTCGCCGCTCTGCGGATCGACAAGCTCGGGATAAAGCACGTCTGCCGCGACAAAGTGCAGCCGCGTATCCGCCTCGCACTGCGCGGCAAAATTCGACAACACATCGGAAACACCATAGTTTGCATTGCGTGGCTCCATCCCCCAGGTGTCGCGAATACGCTGCCTGAAAGCGGGATCGTCGAGACCCGCTTCGCCGCCGAACAGTCCCAGTTTAAGACCAAGATCACGCGGCTCGAGCCCCGCAAAATGCTCCTGCAGGGTTCGCTCCAGGACTGCCGGGTATGACGGTGTACAGGAAATCGCATTAATGCCAATCTGGCGAATGGTCTCGATCAGCAGATCAGTCGAACCGACACCGAAGGGCACCACCATCGCTCCGGTTTGTTCCAGGGTGAGATGATCGGTAACGCCACCCATCCACATCTGGTAATTGAGGCAATGCACCACCGAATGCCCGGGCCCGAGTCCCGCGAGACTTTGCGCACGACCGCCGACGCTTTCGGTCACTGCGCAGTCACGCGCCGACAGCGCCAGGTTCATCGCCTGACCCGTGGTGCCGGAAGTTCGATGCAGACGGCTCACGCTGCTGCGCCCGGCGGCGAGGTAATCACCAAATGGCGGTACTGCAGCCTGCGACACTCGCAACTGCGCTTTCGATGTCAGCGGTAGCTGTGGCAAGTCATCCAGTCGAGTTGGCGGCTTTGATCCCTGCCACAGGGATTGATAAAACGCCGAGTGTTCAAATACGTACCGACTTTGCTTGCGCCATAGCTCCTGCCGACTGGAGCGCTGTTGCGCCAGGCTGTGATGCTCCAACTGATTTAACCCACCCTGACTTTCGTCAATCAAGAGCGCTCAGTTTCGAACGAAAACGCACAGAAATCAATCGTTCAGAAGCGACAGCCCTGCTCGACCGTTTTTCGCCAGGCAGTCCAATGGGGTTTTGCTGCGTTTCGTAACCGCTCCGCTCGCTCATTGCAGGGATGCCCTTTCTCATGAGTCGCCGGCAACTTTTAACCAGGGTACTATTCCGGGCTGCTTCGGCGGCGATCTTCGCCACAGTCCATCGCGGGCTGATACGAGCGGTCAAAGGCCGCCTGGTTGCTCGAGCGCCGGTACCGGTTGTGGTCCAGGAACGTTTCTTCCCCGGCGTTTCCGACGACTTGCGGTTGGAGGAGTTATGGTCGCTAACCATCATTCTGTTTATTTTCCGCCGGGATTCATGTTGCACCGTCTGGTAGTCTGGATTTATTATTGGGGACGAACCTACTGGCGCTTTCAATACCCGGCAATTGATTGACTCGGTTTCTGTCCGGGCTTTTGGCGATGTCGGCTGCTCGAGGCGCCTGTCGATGCAAAACCGGCTCGCTGCGTGAGCCGACAGCGTTGCAGAAATTCGGCTCTGCGCTTGTTACTGGACAGGCCCGCGGTGATGCGCTTGCCGAAAGTACCAAAATGCGGAGTTCCGCTGTACCCGATCGTGTCGTAGCGCTTGCTGGCATTGCGGGAGAATTGAACAGTTCCCGAGCTGAAGTCCCGATATGATCTCAATCCTGACTAGATCAACGGAATTTAACCAACAAAGGCTAGAAACTTATGAGCTATATTTTCCCACCCCCAAATCAGACCGCGCTTCCGGTTCGTGGAACGCAGGATCTGTTTCCTGTCCATCGCGTCTATTGCGTGGGTCGTAACTACGCCGCACATGCCATCGAAATGGGCCATGACCCGAATAAAGAAGCGCCGTTCTTTTTCCAGAAAAACCCCGATAATATTTTACTGGATGGGGAGGATTTTCCTTACCCGGGCATGTCGAGCGATGTGCACCACGAGATAGAAATGGTGGTGGCGTTGAAATCGGGCGGTGACAATATCCGCGCCGAAAAGGCTCTGGATTGTGTTTTTGGCTACGGCGTCGCGTTGGATATGACTCGACGCGATCTGCAGGCCGAGATGAAAAAGCAGGGTCGCCCCTGGGAAATCGGCAAGGCCTTCGAGAAATCGGCGCCCTGTTCCGAACTGGTGCCGGCAAACGACATCGGACATCCAGTCGAGGGCGAGGTCTGGCTAAAAATAAACGATGAGATTCGTCAACAAGGCGATCTCAACCAGTTGATCTGGAAGATTCCTGAAATGATCGCCTACCTGTCGGCACTTTTTACCTTGCAGCCAGGGGATTTGATTTTGACGGGAACACCCGCTGGTGTCGGGCCGGTGCAACGTGGTGACAGGTTGCACGGTCATGTTGCCGGGGTCGGCGAGCTAAAGGTGAATGTTGTTTAAAATAAGCCATGGCCACCAATCGGGTGAATCGTTGATCGGATTCACCCGGGGGCGGTTGACAAAGGTCTACCGTTTTTGCCAGTCGATATAGTGATGAAGAGCGTGAAAATGAACCATTTTTCCATTCAGGAAATCGCACAACATGTGTCGGGGAAAATTATTGGCGATATCGATATCGTTATCACCGGGCTGGAACAGATAGAGCGGGCCCAGCCCGGGCAGTTAACCTTTATCGGCAGCCGTAAGTATCTGAAATACTGGAAACAATCAGGAGCGTCTGCCGCCCTGGTCAGCGAGGGCCTGGAATTGTCTGCTGGCAAGCGTAGCTTGATCCAGGTTGCCTCCGCCGACCTGGCGATAGCCCAGGTCCTGGAACTCTTTGCGCCAGCCCCACCCCGCTTCACTGCCGGTGTTCACGCGACCGCCGTCGTCGACCCCACGGCGGTACTGGGTAACAACGTTTCCATTGGGCCTGGATGCTACCTGGGCCCGGGGGTGAGTGTTGGGGACGACAGCCTGTTATATGCAAATGTTACCGTCATGGACGAATCCTCGATCGGCTGTCGAGCGGTTGTCTGGCCGGGTGTCGTAGTGCGCGACCGCTGCCACATCGGCGATGATTGCATTCTTTGCCAGAATGCATCCATTGGCTCCGATGGCTTCGGGTATCGGCCTTCCCTGGACAAGCAGACACTCGTCAAGATACCGCAAATCGGCGACGTGATTATTGGTAACCGCGTTGAAGTCGGGGCAAATAGTTGTATCGACCGGGGCAAATTCAGCTCAACCAGGATCGGTGACGGCACAAAAATCGATAACCTCGTCCAGATCGGCCACAACTGTTCTATCGGCCAATCCTGCATCATCGTCGCCGCCACCGCTATCGGTGGTTCGGTCACCATGGGCGATTTTACCACCGTGGCCGGGGAAGTGGCGATTTCAGATCATGTGACGATCGGCAGTCATGTCACTATAGGTGGCGGCTCTATTGTCATCAGTGATGTCGAGTCGCATCAATTTGTTTCCGGATTTCCAGCCGCGCCACACAAGACCACCTTGCAACAATGGGCGTCCCTGAAAAAACTTCCGGCCGTGTTGAAAAAATTAAACCTGGCAAAGGAGCAATAGCAATAAGCGAGATGGTTTGCAGCATGCCCAGGGCCCGCCAAATCGTCACCGGCTACTGCGGCATGCGGCGCAAATCGACAAAGGTTTCGTTATAACAGGCACCCTCACAAATGTCGGTTTTCAGTTCCGCATCGATCAGTGCATTCACCGTTTGCCCGCTGGCGCTGCTGCCAAGCCAGCTGCCCTTCGGCGAGTACAGCACCCCGGGCGCGACCGCATCGGTCAACTTTGCCCGCAACACCACGCGACCGCGCTCGTTACTCACTTCGACCAGGTCTGCTGTTGCGATACCGCCGGCGCTGGCATCGGCAGGATTGATTTCGACGACCTCGGGGCCAGCGCTCGCACCGTCACCGCCAAAGGTAGCGTTGGTACGTTTCGCTGACGAGGGCGTGATAATGGTAAACGGATTCGAGCGCGGCACCACCTCATGACGCGGCACACCATAACCGAAACGATCTTCGAGGTCCTGGCTGAACAATTCGATACGCCCGGAATCGGTGTCTGGCACTACCGAGGCGCACATGATCAGTTCCTGTTGCTGACTGGTCGTCATCAATAACGCCTGGTCGAGTGGAATCCGGCTCGGGCGATAACCCTGCAGCCGGGGATCGCCAACAGCGAGCGCCGCATCCATCAGAACCTCATCGCTGTCATCGAACAGCGCATCGGTAAATCCCCAGGCATGTGCCAGGCGGCGGAAGATTTCGGTGTTTGGCAGCGATTCACCTACCGGCGATATCACGGGTTCCGCGCGTTGCAGGTAGGCATGGCCATAAGCCGTGTAGACATCGTCGAACTCGAAGTGAGACGCAGCCGGCAGCACCACGTCGCAATATCGCATGCTGTCGGTCATCACCACGTCGATACCGACCTTGAATATTTCATCGCGAGCCAGCGCGCGCATCATGCGGTTTTGGTCGGGATGGGTGGCGACCGGATTGTGGTTATAAATGAACGCGGCACGAATCGGTGGATCGATATCGTCCTGCAGCAGATGGCGCCCGACATCGACAATATTGAGGGTGCGTGTGCCCGCGGGAATCAGATCGCTGCGCTGCAAGGCCTGCGGGGTAGTCGGAAACGCGAACCCGGGTTTGGCGATAACGCCGGCCCCACGCCGCCCGAACTGCCCCAACAATGCCGAGATGGACATAATCGCACGCAATCCCGAGCCACCACTTTTACCGCGCTCGATACCATTGCCAACGGACAACGCGAGCTTGTCGGCAGCGCAGTACCAGTCCACCAGTTCGATGATCCCCGCCAGTGGAACCTTGCAGCTGCGCGCCGCCTGTTCAAGACTGTAGCTCCGCGCCGCGCTCATGAACGGCTCCAATCCCGTTACCCAGGTGTCGATAAACCCTCGATCCAGCTGCCCGCGGCGCTCAATCTCAGCCGCTATCGCAAGCGCCAGTACGACATCGGTGCCCGGCTCGATCTGCAGGTATAAATGCGCCTGCTCGGCAATCCGGGTACGTTTGGGATCGACCACAATCAGGCGCGCGCCGTGCTCGCGTGCCTGCTTGATCACGCGCGCGAGATGCAGGTTAGATACCGTGACATTGTTGCCCCAGACCGCAATCAGATCCGCCTCGGCAGCCTGTTCCGGTGGCATACCAGGCGCATTCCCGAACAGACTGGTATAGGCGGCGCCACGCACCCCGCCACACAAGGGGCCGCGATCGAGCAAACTCGCCCCGAGTCGATGGAAGAATCGCCGATCCATCGATCCCCCGGCCAGTTGCCCGTGTGGACCGGCATAATTGAACGGCAATACTGTTTGTGGTCCGTGTTCATCAATTGCCCGCTGCGTACGCTCGGCAATCAACGACAGTGCTGCATCCCAGCTTATCGGTGCAAACCCATCACCACCGGCGGCACCCGTACGTCGTAGCGGGCTGCGCAGGCGCGTCGCGCCGTGCACGAATTCGGGGTAGTATTTGCTGACCTTGTCGCAAATAGCACCCGCGGTATAAGGATTCACCCGTGAGCCCCGGACCTTGCTAATGATTCCATCACTGACCGTCACCTGTAGTGAACAGGTATCGGGACAATCCAGTGGACAAATCGAAGGTTTGATCGTTGCGTTATCATGCGCCATGGGGAAGTCCTCGCTGGCTGGGTTTAGGATGGGAACTGTTGGCATACAGTGATCTCCGGGCCTGCTGGTTGTCGTCGATACGACCGTCATCGAACCAGCCTTCGAGGATACCACGGACTTCGGGCGACTCGCCGGCGAAAATTGAATACCACGCGCTATCGCAATCAGGACTGGTGTCGATATCGGCTAAAGTTCCGATAGCGACGAATCCTGACCCCGGATCGGAAGCGGAGTCAGGCTGACAGGAACCGGTTTAACACGTTGCGCGTAACCCGCTCGACCTGCACATCACGGCGCAACAGTCCTGCCACCCATTCGACACTGCCGGCATGAAAGACTTCGCCCCGCCCGCGGGTGAACGACACGATCATTCCCGAGCCACGTCCCGCCAACGCCACGGTCCGTGGTGTGACTTCCCCGTAGAGGATGTGGGCATGCAGTTCGCAATCCTCGCTGCCGAGAAACAGGGTCGCCGGATCGACAGCGCGCGCCACCTCCTGATTGGAAGCGAGCCCGAGCGCGAGAATTTCGATGTCCCGAGGCACCTGCTCGTTAGCGGCCGGATACGGCAGACCATCGCGAATCAGGTAGTCGAGGCCGTCGACCTCGTAGGCGAAGATACGACTCTGCGCGCCCAGCACATCGCCGTAACCGAGGCCCGTGCCGGCGAAAGCCCAGTGTTCGGGCCGATACAGGGGAAAGCCGCCCGCACCGAAGGCGACACAACCACCCCAACCCGCATAAACGCCACGTATCGCATTGAGCCCGAAAGTCATCGCTCCCGGCCGACCGATCTGCGGCAGTTCCCAGCTGCTGGTGATGCGATCGCTGGCTCGGGCCGGATCATCGGTCTGCGCACGCGACTTGTAACAGACCTGGCGCCGACCGTCGTCTTCGAGCCGTGTCTGCCACATGAAATTGCCGGCGAAGCGCGCGACGCGACCACCAGCATCGACATAGGTATCGATACTGTCGCGCATTTCCCAGGACCAGTACTCGTCGTGGCCGATGAATACCAGGCAGCGATAATCGGCAATCACTTCGGGTCGCAGCTGCAGATCGTATTGCGAAACGATATCGACTTCATAGCCAGCCTGCGCAGCCCAGCGCACGAAATGGCGTTCATAAGAGGCCCAGCCGGCCGATGCATATTTCTTACAGTAACCGTTGGCATAAGCCCATTCCATGTGCGGATAGGACACCGCTTCATCGACGCCGGGCACGGCTGCCAGTGCCGCGCGTGGCGCATCCTCGGGCAGCACCACGAAACCCCTTGGCAGCGGGCGCTCGAGCGACAGCTGCGGTGAAAAACGGTTGCCATGTGGTCCGCAAATCCCTTCGTAATGGTTGGACCCACCCCAGTTGTTATAGGCACACCAGGTGCCGGTCGCGGATACCAGCAGTAATCGCTGTTCGCGCCCCGGCGCATTCGAGCGCAGCAGAAACAGATAGTGCTGCTCAACAACGCCTGCGCGCGTGTCGATACGGCAGGTCACCCGATAACCGCCCGAGCGCCAGTTCTCGGGAATGCGCAATTCGAAACTGACCGGCCAGTCGCAACCGTTGACCGAGGCGTCGGCCGGCGTCGAGTGACGCCTGCCAGGCAAATTGTCGCGACGGAAGACGACTTCGAGTTCGGCCGCGTCAAGCGCGATTTCGAGGCTGTAACTGGTGGCGCTGGTAGATACGTGGAAAGCAACGCGATCACCGGGGGAATAACAGGGGCGATCGCAATAACACCAGATTTCTTCGTCGCCGGAATTAGTGGCGGGTGCTTCGTAATAGTGGCTTAGAACCGCGGGGTTGACCCCGGTGTCAGCTGGGATTTCCGGCATAACGGCCTTCCACGCTATTGAAAGAAACTATCGATGTCTTCGGATTGCACCACATGGCAATAGATCATGTTAATCGTCTTCAACTCGTTCAGATGTAACTCGTCGGTGGCGGCGGCGCAGCAATCCTCGACCACAACCACGCCGAAACTCTCGTCGGCGAGGCTGCGTACAGTGGAACTGATGCACTGATCGGTAAAAATTCCGGCGACGATGACATCGCTAATGTCCATATTCCTGAGCAGTAGACGCAGGTTGGTGCCGGTCAACGCGCTATCGGTAGTCTTGACTACGACAATATCGTCGTCTTCGGGGGTCAACTCCGGCACCAGCTGGCTGTCGGCGCGATCCTTCGGCAGCAACAGGTAATTAAACCCAGGCTTTTTCTGGCTCAGCGAACGATCACGGCCATCGTTTTTGAGACAGGCAATGCGCGCAAAGATAACTTCGACCCCGCGCGCTCGGCAGGCGGCGATGAGTTTCGTGGTATTGGGGATAACCGTACCATTCATGCGCTCACGAAAGGGCGCCCAGCGTTCGGCTTCAAACGCATCATCCACGACTTCCAGGTAGGTATTCTGGATGTCGATCACCAGCAACGCGGTGCGCTCCGCTGCCAGCCGAATGTCTTCGGGTTGTTCGGCAGTCGCGTAGTAAAACGATCGATAGGCTGTCTTCCAGTCACTCATCAAATTAATCGCGTCGTCTCGCACAGGAGTGCAGTGCGCCCAGTTTACCCGACCCGTGTCGATGATCAACCACGCCGTGAAAAACTTCCGGCGCGGCTAAAAACAGGTATTGTGGTAATAATGATTCTTGGTGACGCAGCGACTGATACGCAGCTCAACGGGGGTCTTGTCGAGCGTCAGGGCGACGCGTTCGATTTCCAGCAACGGGGAAGCGACCGGCAGTCCCAGCAGCTGCGCATCGTGCTTGCTAGCTGGGATCGCGCGCAGTTTCTCATCGGCGCTGTGTATGGTTATGCCGTATTTGGTTTCATAGAGTTCGTAAAGGGTATTCGGCAAATCAATACCAGTCTTTTTATCCAGGTCAGCGAAGTCTTGCGCCGCTAGCGTGATGGTCTCGATCATCGTCGGCTTCGCACCAATGCTGCGCACACGCTCGATTCTGATGATCTCGGTTGCGACAGGCAATTCCAGCAACGCAGCCTCATTACGCCTGGCCGGTTGCCGGCGACAGCTCAGAACGCGGCTATCCGGCAATACCTTATGGCCCTTGTTGTCGGTAATGTGGAAGAAATGAAACAGCGCCCGATGGACATCATGGTTGGAAACAAAAGTTCCCCGCCCCTGGCGGCGCGTCAGAATATTATTCTCGACCAGCTCGGTAATCGCCTTGCGTACCGTGCCCTGACTGACGCCAAGCTCATGGGCCAGGTTCATTTCGCTGGGGATGATGTTACCTGGCGACCAGTCACCCTTTGCAATCCTGGCGAGCAAAAGATCCTTGACCTGAATGTAAAGCGACATGGATCCCTTTCCCGTACTAAGCATTAAAGCCATCCCCTGTAAGCACCAAACCATAGTTATGCACGGCGCGGCAAGCCCCTACCAAACCACCATACAACCGATTATTGATTTATAATAGAACACTTATATAAGAGCAAAACAAAAAAAGCAACCACTCCGACCAAAACTTCATCGAATTCAAACTCTTGCGCAGCCATCTGGTTATCCAGTGAACAGAACCAAACATGGAATCTTATAACTCTTATATAAGACCACTTGACTGGATTTTTAAATAATTATAGGATATCTCCATGCACTGCTTTCGGGCAGACTTTTAAAAATTCGGGGAATCGAAATGATAGATTTTGTTGTACATGACGAAGGGGACAGCGTCGGTGTAGTCGTTGTCGAGGGTGTTAAGGCGGGAGATGAAATTTCCGGCTGGGTAATGGATCAGAACCTGGACATCAAGTTCAAGGCAGCGAGCGACATACCGATCGGGCACAAGCTTGCCATCAAACCCATGCAGCAGGGCGATACCGTAATCAAGTACGGTACGGATATCGGCAAGGTCGTCGCCGATATCGGCACCGGCGAGCATGCCCATGTGCACAACATCAAGACCAAGCGCTGGTAAACCCAGCTAGCCCGTCGCCAGTCATTCCTCATTTGGAGAACAACCTATGTCCCAAGATTTAAGTAGCGCAACATTTTCTGGATACCGTCGTGAGAACGGTCGCGTCGGCGTGCGTAACCACGTCATTATCCTGCCGGTCGATGATCTGTCCAATGCCGCCTGCGAAGCGGTGGCAAACAATATTCACGGCACTATGGCCCTGCCCCATCCCTATGGTCGGCTACAGTTTGGCGAAGACCTCGAACTGCATTTTCGTACGCTGATCGGTACCGGCGCCAACCCGAACGTTGCCGCCGTGGTGGTGATCGGTATCGAAAATGGCTGGACCCAGAAAATTGTCGAAGGTATCGCCGCAACCGGCAAGCCGGTCATCGGCTTCGGCATCGAACAACACGGCGATCATGAAACCATCATGGAAGCCTCAAAGATGGCCAAGCAGTACGTGCAATGGGCATCTGAATTACAACGCGAGGAAGCGCCGATTAAAGATCTGTGGGTTTCAACCAAGTGTGGCGAGTCCGATACCACCTCGGGCTGCGGTTCAAATCCGACGGTCGGCAACGCTTTTGACAAGCTGTATCCGCACGGCACCACCCTGCTGTTCGGCGAAACTTCGGAAATCACCGGTGGTGAGCACCTCGTGGCAGCGCGCTGTCGCAATGACGAAGTACGCGAGCGCTTCATGTTCATGTTCAACCGTTACCAGGACATGATCAATCGCTTCAAGACTTCAGACCTGTCCGACTCGCAACCCACCAAGGGCAATATCGAAGGCGGTCTGAGCACCATCGAAGAAAAGGCGCTCGGCAACATACAGAAAATCGGCAAGGAATGTCTCGTCGACGGCGTGCTGGACAAGGCCGAGGCACCAACCGGACCTGGACTGTGGTTCATGGATTCGTCATCGGCTGCGGCCGAAATGGTAACGCTTGCCGCCGCGGCTGGTTACGTCGCCCATTTCTTCCCTACCGGACAGGGCAACATCATTGGCAACCCAATCCTGCCAGTGATCAAGATCTGTGCCAATCCACGCACCGTGCGCACCATGAGTGAGCACGTCGACGTTGACGTATCGGGCCTGCTGCGCAGGGAAATGACTCCGAGCGAAGCCGGCGACAAATTGCTGGATATGATGTTTCGTACGGTCAACGGACGGCTCACTTCGGCCGAGGCGCTGGGCCACCGGGAATTCGTGCTGACTCGACTGTACGAAAGCGCCTGATCGGGCGTCAGGCAGGTCCGGATATCCCGGCCCACAGACACATAAACACCCCTAGACGGGAGGGAGCATGACTAACAAAGTAGGCAACATTTGGTTAATCGCCAGCGGGTTTTTGTTCGCCCTTTACTGTGTCAACGTGACGTTCGGCAAGCTTGCCAGTGGTAGTGGCGAAGCCCCCTTTTTCTCGTTGGGTGACGTGGGTGAATTTATGGTGCTGTTCGCGGCGGTTCTGTGTTTTGTCGTCACCATGCTGGAACGCGAAGCCTATTCACAAGCAGATACACAAGACTAAACGATTCATGACATTCAAAAAAGAGGAGTAGATAAAGTGAAAGACAATCAAGATACACCAGCCAACCTGGAACGCCGCCGGTTTTTCAGCACCAGTGCAAAATACGGTTTTACGGCCGCCGTGGTCGCCGGCGCCAGCGGTAGCCTGCTGATCAGCGAAGAAGCCGCCGCGGCAACTGCCAAGGAAGAGCGCACCCGCGAAAAGGCCGCCGAGCACAAGATGACGATTGCCACCGCATACGTGCTGGGCGCAACGCGCAGTTACCCCATCATGCAGCTGGACTTCAAGGAAAACATCCAGAACATGAGTAACGGCAAGATCTACGTCAAACTGGCCCCCGGTGGCCAGCTGGGCGCAGGCGGCGCTCTGGTGCAAAAAGTCCAGCAGGGCACGATCCAGGCAGCGCAACACTCGCTGTCCAACTTTGCTCCTTTCGCCTCGGCCATCGACCTGATAAACCTGCCCTATTTTTGCGGCGCCAATCAGAAATTCGTCAACCTGGTCAACTCGGAAACCTGGCGCAGCACCGTCCATCCGCTGGTTGAAGCCAAGGGATTCAAACCCTTATGGTATGTCGTTATCGATCCGCGCGTGGTTGCGCTGCGCCGTGGTGGTAATGGTCCAATCAAGACACCGGATGATCTCACCGGCCTGAAATTCCGCGTGCCCGGCTCGAAGATGCTGCAACAGTACTATCGCGCCATCGGCGCCAACCCCACTCCGGTCGCCTGGGGTGAAACACCTTCTGCGATCAAACAGGGCGTTGCCGATGCACTCGACCCGGCGGTGGGCGCGTTAAACGTGTTCGGTTTCAAGGACATCCTGTCCTGGGTCACCTTCACCCGCGCGGTGCCGGATTCGCAGGTTTACTCCTGTAACCTCGAGTGGTTCAACAGCCTGCCGATGGCATTGCGCGAAAGTATCGAGTTCGCCAGTGAAGTGACTGCGCATCAAAACCTGTCGAAAGTACCGGCAGCGCGCGCCTACGCCATGGCTGAAATGAGTGCTGCCGGTGTCCAGTTCTATACCCCGACGGCCGATGAACTCGCCCAATGGGTGAAGAAAGGCGGCCATCAAAACTCGGAATGGGATTCTTACAAGAAAGATCTCGCCGGCTCCATGGCAAGTTTCGGTAAGTTACTGGATGCTGCAAACACCCAGGGCCGCTACTACGTCAACGACGCGTAATCGGCATATTTCGGTCCTTGGCGGGCCTCCCCAGGGGCCCGCTTCTTTTGATTTATTGAATTTGGTTTCGATGCATTTCGAAACATAGGGGGATAGATCCATGCGAAAGATACTTTCAGCGATCGATCGAAACTGCGAACGTTGGTTGCTACTCGGCTTCTACTCGATGATCGTGGTCACTATCGGTACCGAGGTGGTGCGCCGTTTTGCGCTGTCCTATTCGTCGACCTGGGCCGAGGAAGTTGCACGCTATGCCTTTATCTACCTGGTGTGGATCGGTGTTGCCGCGGCAGTACGCGATCGAGGACACATTCGCATCGACGTCATACTGGGCTTTCTCGGCAATCGTGGTAAGTCGGTGATCTACCTGATCGGCGATTTCGTCATGCTGTTCGTCTCCATACTCGCCCTCTATTACTCCTACGAAACACTGGCGATTTCGATGAAGTTCCAATCGGTGACGCATGGTCTGGGTGTCGCCCAGGCCTGGTTTCTCGCGGCGGTACCGTTTGGTTTCTGCCTGGTTACCTTTCGACTGGTGCAATCGATCCTGCGCGATATAGATAACATTCGTAAAGGCAATGACGTCTATGAAGGTGCGAGGTTATTTGACTAATGGAATTCCTTCAACAAGACGGTTTTGAGCTGGTACTGGGCTGGGAATTTTACGTCCCTTTACTGTTTGCATTGATCATGATCATCTTTGCGGTGCCCGTGTGGGCAGTGCTCGGCGTGACCTCGATCTCGATGCTGTACTTCTCCGAGGTGTTACCACTGGGCCTGGTAGGTGAAGCCCTGTTTGACGGCATCGACGCCTTTGCGCTGATCGCGGTACCGCTGTTCATTCTTACCGGTGACGTGCTGGTGAGAACGGGCTTGTCCAACAAGCTGTTGAATATCGCCGAAGCACTGGTCGGCGGTTTCCGCTCCGGGTTTGGTACTGCAACCGTGCTGGTCTGTGGCTTCTTCGCCTGTATCTCCGGTTCCGACGCCGCCGGCGCCGCTGGTGTCGGGCGTATGACGATTGACCGCCTGGTCGAGCAGGGTTATCCCAAACCCTATGCCTGCGCGCTGGTCGCCGCCGGCGCCTGTACCGGCATCCTGATCCCGCCATCGATCGCCTACATCATCATCGGCCTGATTCTGGGTATCTCGGCATCTACCCTGTTCCTGGCAGCGGTTATTCCGGGATTGATGGTGATCATCACCATCATGATTACCAATGTCGTCATGAACCGGATCATGGGTTATGAAAATGCAGGCCAGGGATTCTCACTAAAGCGTGTGTGGGATGCGGTTTACGATGGCCGCTTCGCCCTGCTGGTGCCGTTTATCATCATGGGTGGTATCTACAGCGGTATCTTCACGCCAACCGAGGCCGCAGCGGTCGCGGTAATCACCACCATTATCATCGGGCTGTGGAAAGGCACCATCACCGTCGCCGATTTCCCGAAGATGCTGGCTAGCTCCGCCAAGGTCAATGGCGTCATCGTCCCGATCATCGCCTTCTCACTGCCGCTGGCGCAGACCCTGGCCGCGCTCGAGATACCCCAGGGCTTCGTGTTTGCAATGACCTCGCTGACGGAAAACACGACCGTCATCATCCTGATGATGATCGGCATACTGATCCTCGCGGGCTGTGTCATGGAGACCACTCCCAACATCGTTATCCTGGCGCCGATCATGTTGCCACTGGCACAGGAAATCGGCATGAATGAAATCCACTTCTGCATCATGATGGTGACGTCGCTCGGGGTCGGCTTTATCACCCCGCCACTGGGCCTGAACCTGTTCGTGGTGTCGGGCTTGACGGGAGAACCGATACTCAAGGTCGCCGCCAAGGCCGTGCCCTATGTATTCACCATGGCCGCCGTCGTCCTGCTGCTTGCCTTCATACCGCAATTGTCGCTGTGGGCGCTGTAATGGCATCGCAAAACCTCAATGACTCCCCTTTCAATCCATTAAGTTTAGGTAAACACCAATGACTATCGAATACTTGAAAAAAGCTGAAAAATCGTCCTCTACCGGCGAAGACGACACCCGCAAGATTGTCGCCCAGATGCTGTCAGACATAGAGTCCGGCGGTGAAGAAAAAGCCATCGAATACGCCGCCAAACTCGACAATTACAGCGGTAACATCGTCATCAGCGCGGAAGAAATCGCGGCAGCCGGCGCCAAGGTATCGCAACAGGTCAAGGACGATATCCGCTTTGCCTACGACCGCGTCCGCGGTTTCGCCGAGAAGCAAAGAGCAGCGCTGATCGATTTCGAAGTCGAACTCTCACCCGGATTATTTGCCGGTCAGAAACAGATTCCGGTGGCCACGGCAGGCTGTTATGTTCCCGGTGGACGCTATGCCCACGTCGCCTCCGCAATCATGTCGGTGGCCACAGCCAAGGCCGCGGGTGTCGATCACGTCATCGCCTGCTCTCCGCCGAAACCGGGCGAAGGAGTCAATCCGGCGATCATTTATACCGCCAACCTTTGCGGCGCCGATACCATACTTGCACTCGGCGGTGTACAGGGGATCGCGGCAATGGCCTTTGGTCTGTTCACCGGACATGCCGCGGACATCCTGGTCGGCCCGGGTAACCGCTTCGTCGCCGAGGCGAAACGCATGCTGTTCGGGCGCGTCGGTATCGATTTATTTGCCGGTCCCACCGAAATCGCAATCATTGCCGATCACACGGCCGACCCGATTATCGTCGCCAGCGACCTGGTTGGCCAGGCCGAGCATGGCCTTGATTCACCCTGCTGGTTATTCACCACCGATCGTGATCTCGGCAACAAGGTGATCGAGCTGATGCCGAGCGTTATCGCCGCCCTGCCCGATACCGCGCGCACTGCCGCGGAAGGTTCCTGGCGCGACTACGGCGAGGTGATCCTGTGCTCCGATCGTGAAGCGATGGCACAGGTCAGCGACGAATACGCAGGTGAACATCTCGAAGTGCAGGCCGAGGATCTCGACTGGTGGGTTAATCGCCTGCGTAACTACGGATCGCTGTTCGTCGGGGAAGAGACCACCGTGGCCTTTGGCGACAAGTGCTCGGGCACCAATCATATTTTGCCGACCAAGGGCGCTGGACGTTATACCGGCGGACTGTTCGCGGGTAAGTTCATCAAAACCGTCACCACGCAACGCATGAGCCGTGAAGCCAATCGCGAGGTCGCGGCCGCGGCCGCTCGTATTTCACGCCTGGAGGGCATGGAGGCACACGCACGCACCGGAGATGATCGCCTGCACAAGTATTTTCCAGACGAGGACTTCAGGCTGCAGCCTTGATCGATGTGGCGATGACCGCGGCAAGCATGTCCGCGGCGGCGCTACCCGCGGCTTGTGACCGCGCTGGGCTATCCCGGTGTTACGCAAACTGCATTGAAACACCCAGGAGGTTTAACCATGTATAAAACGATCGTCATACCCCTCTCCCTGGACCAGGGCCTTGCCCCGAGGCTGATGGAGCTCGCGCGACTGTTGAAAGACGACGGCGGCAAGCTGGTAGCCGTGCACGTACTCGACCAGGTGCCGAAGTTCGCCAGCTATTACATGGGTGACGATGCCGGCTCCGACAAACAAAATGAAATCCTTGCCGCGGCCAAACAGGGACTCGTCGAGCGCATCGGTGCACAACAAGACGCTGAAGCCGTGGTGCTGACCGGGCACCCCGGCAGTTCCATTACCGATTACGCGCATAAAATTGGAGCGGATTGCATCATCGTTGGTTCCCACCGGCCGGGGCTTACCGATTTCTTCCTCGGTTCGACGGCGGCCCGCATCGTGCGTTATTCGCGATGCTCGGTACACGTTTTACGTTGACCTGATGGTGGCAAGCACACTGTTAACCGTCACTAATTACCCACGGATTGCGATGAAATATGTCCCTGTTTGATTTAAACGGCAAGGTAGCACTGGTCACCGGCGCCAGTTCCGGCATCGGTCAGCGCCAGGCGCAAGCCCTCGCCACGGCCGGCGCCAGCGTCGTATTGCTCGGCCGGCGCCAACAACAGCTCGATGACACGGTTGCCCAGCTCGCAACACTGGGCGCCAGCACGGCCGCACTCGCCGTTGACCTGGATGATCGTGAGCAGTTAGCGGAGGTCGCCGCTCGCGCGGCGTTGCCTTTCGGCGCTATCGATATCCTGATCAACGCGGCTGGCGTCAACCTGCGCCAGGCGGTGGATGAAATCACCCTCGAGAGCTGGGATCAAACCATCAACCTGAACCTTACGGTACCTTTTTTTCTGGCACGCGAACTGCTGCCGGCGATGCGCAGCAAGGGCTGGGGGCGAATCATCAATATCGCTTCGCTGCAATCGAGCCGCGCCTTTGCCAATGGCCTCGCCTATGGTGCTTCCAAGGGTGGCATCGCGCAACTTACCCGGGCCATGGCCGAGGCCTGGTCCGCCGATGGCATCAACTGTAACGCAATCGCCCCCGGATTTTTCCCTACCGGGCTTACCGCCCCGGTTTACCAGAATCCGGTAATGCTCGACAAGCTGGCCGGGCAAACCGCCATCGGTCGCAACGGCGAACTCGCCGACCTCGATGGCATCAGCATATTTCTGGCTTCTGCCGCGTCTGATTACATTACCGGCCAGGTCATTCACCTGGACGGTGGATTTACCGCCAAATAGAGGCTGATTATGAAAGCACTTGTTTATACCGACACCCTGGAACTGCAGTATCGCGACGAGCCAGAACCCAGCGTCGGCGATGGTGAAGCCCTGGTAAAAATCGAGGCGATCGGTATTTGTGGTTCCGACATGCATGCCTATCACGGCCATGATGCGCGCCGCGTACCGCCGCTGATTCTCGGACACGAAGCGGTCGGCGTGGTACAGACCGGCAGTCACAGGGACAAGCGGGTTGTTCTCAATCCATTGATCACCTGCGGCCACTGTAACCATTGCCTGGGCGGGCGCTCCAACCTGTGCGCCGAGCGAGAATTGATCGGCATGCGTCGCGCCGGCGCTTTCGCCGACTACATCAGTATTCCTGAGAGCAATTTGCTGGATATTCCGGCGGATATGGACTCGATTACCGCCAGCCTGACCGAGCCCGCGGCGACCTCGTTGCACGCCATTTACCTGGCTGAGCAAGCCCTCTACCGCCCTGTTTCCGAATGTAACGCGCTGATTCTCGGCGCCGGCTCGATCGGGGTTTTTGCGGCTTTGATGTTGAAACACAAAGGCTGTGGATCAATTTTCCTGGGGGATACCAATGCCTTGCGCCGCGCGACGGCGGAAACAGCAAATTGCGGCACGGTCTACGACCCGCTGGGTGATGAATTGCCGCCCCAGGGAAGCTTTGACCTGGTCATCGACGCGGTCGGTAGTGGCCGCAGTCGTGCGGCAGCGAGCGCATTGGTAGCGGCCGGCGGTGTAATTTCACATGTCGGCCTGCTGGATAATGAACCCGGGCTTGATACGCGACGCCTGACCCTCGATGAGATTGCATTCCTGGGTAACTATACCTACAGCGTAATCGACCTGCGCGCGGCTATCGGGCTCCTCTACTGCCGCGCGCTGGGTGATCTCGCCTGGGTCGAGTCACGCTCGCTGGCAAATGGCGCCCAGGCCTTTCGTGACATCCACGAAGGCAATGCTGCCGCTGCCAAAATTGTGCTGACGCCCTGATATTCCGGATCATTCCACACACCTCAGAACTGCCGGGCGGTGCACTGGTTCGCCGCTCCCCTGTCGATCGACCGCTGGCGCATGGCGCAACGCATGGAAAAGTAAATCAAGTGCAGGGTGCCAAATGGTGAATTAAATGCCATACTGCGCACTAGTGTCCAAAGACCAGCGGTTCAGACGATATAAATCACTGTGATACGCGACGGGGCATGAGCGGTTGTAAAGCGAGGATTACTCCTACTGGGAGTCTCGGCAACTGTTAACAGCAGTCAATAAACTGCAGGGCTGATCAAAAAGAAGATAAAGGTCTATAACATATCACTCAAGCGAACTGGTTCGACCAGCTGGTTCTGGCATCGGCTCCACGAAGGTTTACGCGCTGAATCGACCGAAATCCTCGAACCCTTATTCTTGATGTTTATAAATTTCATTTCACGTTCGAAGCGGTGAATTCGATTGTGAGATTTTCGCTATGATTCACCACCAATCAAGAGAGAAGCACAGGTTATGAGTAAAGGTACAGTCAAGTGGTTCAACGCCGCAAAAGGATACGGTTTCATTACCCCTGAAGATGGCGGCAAAGATCTTTTCGTACATCATTCGGAAATCAAGAGTGGTGATGATTACGCAACATTGGCCGACGGCCAGAAAGTCGAGTTTGAGGTTGGCCAGGGGCAGAAAGGCCCATGCGCGAACAACGTAGTGCCTATCTAAACAGGTACTATTCGAACTCTGTCCGGTAAAATGCGCGCTATGCGCATTTTACCGCTGGCGTGGCTTTTTTGGAGTTGTTCCAGCGAGCTATAGACGACTATTGCGAACTGCCAAATGGAATCTCGATTTCGCAGCGCACTAATCGTTGAAAATAGATGATTTTTGGTTGCGATGACCTGAAAAAACCGGGTGAAGACAGCAAACACAGACAGTCTAGCCATTCGATACCCTGAGGCCACCGAGCTGGCGCAAGCCGGGACTCTGGCCGAGGATGTCATGGGTCAGGGATATCGTCATCTGCTCGGCGGCATATCGCTCGTGCCGCATTTACTCAGACCCTGGTCCAACAGCTGGATTGCGCAGGTCGGTGGTAGCTTCGTCGACGTTGGAATAACTCGCGACGATCCGGTCAGTGATCTGTGGTTACGTCCGCAGGCACCGGGGGTAAATATCGACACCGCTGCGCTCGCCAGGCTAATGATGGATCCTTATAATCCGTTACCTTGCATCGCTGACTGCGCCAGTCTACCCAGCTGATTAGCAAATCGAAAACATGTCCACGAAACGACCCAGTGCAGTTGCATCCCAGCAGATTGATAACGAGCGCGTGATTGTCACCCGGTGGCGGTTTGCGCCGGGCGCAGAGACGGGCTGGCATCGTCATGGCTATGATTATGTCGTCATTCCAGGCATGGACGGGCAACTGCTGCTGCAAAGTGACGAGGGAGAGAACATTGCCGAGTTGCGTGCCGGTGAGTCCTATTTCCGCAAGGCGGGCGTCGAACACAATGTGATCAATGCCAATGACTACGAGTTTTTCTTTATCGAAGTCGAGTTGCGCTGATCTTAACCCCGAAACCATGAGCACCAGGCAAGCCGATGGCTTTTCCATAGACCACTACCAGGACGGCGACGAGTCCGCAATGATTGAGCTGTGGCGGGAATGTGGACTGGTTGTACCGTGGAATAATCCGGCTACCGACATCGCGCGTAAAATGGCCGATTCGCCCGAACTGTTCTTCACCGGCAGAATCGGCGGCAAGCTGGTGGCAAGTTGTATGGCCGGCTACGACGGCCATCGCGGCTGGATTTACTATCTCGCAGTCACTGGACCACAGCAGCGCAAGGGCCTCGCGGCAAAGCTGGTTGCTCACGTCGAAGCGCAGTTGATCGCACTGGGCTGCCCCAAGCTCGAGTTGATGGTGCGCGACACGAACCGTGAGGTGATCGCGTTCTACGAGGCCATCGGTTTCAATCTCGATCCGGTCAGAGTGTTGAGCAAACGCCTGCAGCAGGACGAAGCGCACGATTTCGCCTGAGCAGCATGCCGCGACACCATCACTTTTTTATACTCATCGGCCACGCCGCACACCAGGGAAAGAAATGCATTCTGCGCCCTGGACTAGCGCTGACTGTTCGCTGGCAGGCTGGCGGCTGAAGCGTATCCGGGGAGCGTTACAGGTCTTCCCCGTCGCCGATGTTTTTTACCTCGGGGAACACTTCGTGCAGGGCTTCGTAAAAAATATCCAGCTCACGCGGATGGACGCCATCGACATCGATCAGTTGCAATAACTTGCGCATGAAAGTCATCCGCATCACCGGGTCGGGTTTCAGGTAAAAATTGATGGTGTGCAGGTCGGCGTGCACATCGGCGGCAGATGCCTTCGCGGCGCGGTAGAGATGCGCTACCTGGTCGTCATCGAGATCGAATTCCTGTCGCAGAATGCGCTGGAATTCATTCTTCTTGCGCGCATCGACGTGATCGGCACTGATGACGTGGTACAACACCGAGGCGAGCGCAGAGTGCAGGAGTTCGTCATCGCTGTGCTCGAACAGTTTGCCCTGCTGCCCCAGCGAATCAAACCAGTGTTTAACTGAATCAAACATATCTACCTGTCGCCCAAAAAAGGTGGTTAACTATAAATCGCCATGATCGATCCCTGCTTGATCTGCATCAATCCGGTCAGAAAATGCCGCTGCGCTTCAATGCCATGTATTCGTTGATCAGCGTGCTATGCATCTGTGCAGGCGGGGTATCGGCGACAATTATATTGTCGCTGCGCAACTGTGTATACATCGCCGATTGTTGCTGCATATGGCGACTAACTTCACAAAATTTCAGGGCATCGTCTATCGACACCACATTGCTCGCCAGCGTGTCGGTCAGCACTTGCTGGCGCATCGAGGCAACCATGACCAGGTGATGCCGTGACAGTAATTTACTGGCTATCGCCAGGTCATCGCTATCCTGTGGTTCCAGCGACGAGATCAGGATGATCAGCGAGCGCCGCGTCTGACGAGCCATCAGTTGCTGGGCGACATCGATGTAGTCACTGGCCACCGGCGCACTATCCAGGTCGTAAATCTGATCCAGCAGGCGACTGATCTGCAGGCGCCCCTTGACCGGCGCCACCCAACGTGAGGTTCCAGCAAAGCTTAGCAGTCCCACGCTGTCACCCTGGCGCAAGGCAACAAAGGCCGAGATCAACAGGGCGTTGAGCGCGTGGTCGAAATGACTGATGGAGCCATCGCGGGCGCGCATGCGGCGGCCACAATCCAGCAGGAACACCACCTGTTGATCACGCTCCTCCTGGTACTCGCGCGAAATCGGCTTGTGAAACCGGGCGGTAGCACGCCAGTCAATCTGACGCAGCGAGTCACCGACACGAAAATCACGTAACTGATGAAAATCGGTGCCCTCTCCGCGACGCTGGCGTAATTGCAGGCCGAGATCGGCATACAGCTGGTCGCTGCCAACAAACGAAGCGCGAAACAGGGGCTTGTAATTCGGGTAGACGCGAGTTTGCTGCGGCCTGCCGTAATAGTAGTTTTTTTCCCACAGGCCCCAGTTTGATGTGACACGGCAACCGATACGGCCAAACTCCGCCTGTCCACGCCGCAGCGGGGTAACCGCGTAACGCAGCTCCACGCCTTCATTAATCCCGATCTCGAGGCGTAGCGGTAAACCTTCGAGTTGCAGCTGCGGTCCTGGAAAATCGGTTAGCCACAGTGTATGCCGGCGCGTATCTAGATTATCCAGCTGGATACCTACCGTTTGCTTCACGCCGAGCGCAAGATGGGGTTCCAGATTACGACTCACTTCAAAGCGGGGTCTGCGCAGCGCGGCCGCGTCGAGTAGTGCCAGCAACGCGACTAATCCGAGCCAGCACCAGAATACCAGCTTGAGCTGGAAAGCATGCGGCCACTCAACAATAGTTGCCAGCGCCGCGAGCACCGCAATCAGCAACGCTGGCAGTATCAGCAGCAACAAGCGCAGGCCAGGTCTCATGAGCGTGGCGCGTCGACCTTGTCCAACAGGTTAGCGAGCACGGCATCGACACCGTGTCCGTCGATCTCGACCTCGGGCGCCAGGATTACGCGGTGGCGCAGTACCGGCAAAACCAGCGACTTGATATCGTCGGGTGTTACATAGTCGACCCCGTTAAGCATCGCCAGCGCCCGTGCACAACGCAATAACGCGATGCTCGCACGTGGGCCTGCTCCGTGGCGCAACAGGGTAGTGCCACGCGTGGCATGCACCAGACGCACCGCATATTCCGCAACCTGATCGTCAATCGCTATCGCACTGCACTGGTGCTGAGCAGCAATCACGTCCAGCAGTTGCCGGTCCTCGGTGCTGCTAGCGGCGAATGACTGTAACGCGTAGCGAGTGGCAATCAGCACTTCATCGGCAGCTTGCGGGTAGTCGATATTGATCTTGATAATGAAGCGATCCAGTTGTGCTTCGGGCAACGCATAGGTGCCTTCCTGTTCGATCGGGTTTTGCGTCGCCAACACCATGAACGGTTTACCCACTTCCATCGACTGGCCATCCAGTGTGACCTGATGCTCCTGCATCACCTCGAGCAACGCGGCCTGGGTCTTGGCGGGGGCGCGGTTGATTTCATCGGCGAGCAACAGGTTGGTAAATATCGGTCCCTTCTTGAGTATGAATTTGCTCTTCGCCATATCGAACATGACGTGTCCGGTGACGTCGCCCGGCATCAGGTCCGGGGTAAACTGGATACGCTTGAACTGCCCACCAATGCCAGCTGCCAGCGTCTGTACCAACAGTGTTTTGCCGAGCCCGGGAACACCTTCGATCAGTACATGACCTCCGGCCAGCAACGCGATCAATACCTGGTCGACGACCTGAGCCTGGCCAATCAGCCGGTTATTGATGTGTTGGCGCAGTATATTTATCGCATCTGCATTATTCTGAGTTGTGTCATTCATAATGATTGCTCGATGTATTTTAGAAGTTTGACCGTCACCACAAAACTGGTCTCGTTAAAATCATTGTTATTGAAAGCCCTGGCTACGGCTTCGGGCTGGAGGTCGCAGCGTTCAGCGATCAGCTCGAATTGGCGCGCCTCACCTCGGTTGGCAAATTCCCCCAGCGTGAAACTGGCCCGGCGCAGCACTGCCTGGCGCAACGGGGTCAACAGGTACTCGCCACGCCGGCGCTTCCACAAATAATGTGACAGCGCGGAAAAATGCTCACCCAGGGCTCGCCGGCGCGACAAGTCGCGCGGCAGTAGTCGGCCGAATCGGTATCCCAGTCGCCACATCAAAATGGCGACCAGCAGGCCTGCGGCGATCAGTAATTCGCTGGCATTGCGCAACATCAGAGTCCATATCGATTCGCGTAAAACTGAACGCAATATCGCAAAGCTGCCCTCGTCCGAGCTAAGCAGCCACAGCAGGTAAGCGTGTTCGTGCCGGTCAATTTGATAGGAGGTCCAGATACCGGGATCCGACAGTATGGTCAACAGCCCTTCACCGACCGTAAACTGCATCATGTGCACGCCGTACTCCGAACCGGACCAGCTGAACGGCTGGTGTTGTGACTCGGCTTCGGTATCGTCGAGCGCGGCATGGCGCAACACCCGTGTCGTATCGAAAGCGATTTCGATATCACCGACATCCTCACCAAACCGGACCGTCGTCAATGGTTGCTGAGGCTGGCCAACCGAACTGGCTATTTCTTCGCGCGATTTACCGTCGCGGATCTGCCGATTATATTCACGCAGGATTTCGCTGAGCGGACGGGAATCGCCGTCGTTGCCGGACTCGCGTTTTCGCCATTCGACTGCAACTGCAAATTCCCGCAATAGCAGGTCGTCGTCGTGCTCGACCGCGTTGGCGCCGTAAATCACATTGCCCCCCGCCTGCAACCAGGCCATCACCTGCTTGAGCTGGTGCGGGGTCTGCACCAGGTTGGCATCGCTGAAGAACAGCGTACCCAGATAATCGAGTTGCTCGAGTTTAACCAGGCTATCGACATCGGTGGTGCGAATACCGCTTTGCTGCATGAATTTTTGCGCCGCGAGATACGGGTTGTGCAAGGCTGCCGAACTCCAGCTCGAGTGCTCGGTTGCCTCGTAGGATTCGATGCTGAGGTAAAGGACCCAGGCCACCAGGCCCAGTAAAGCCAGGCCAGCGAACAGCAATGCTGAAACGCTATTCCGTATCACTGGCTAGCTCCCGGGTCCAGTCATCGCACAGCGCACGCACGGTATCGCCCGCCGGCAATCGATGCCCATAAGCGAGCCGACGCCACACCGCAGTCAACTCCCAGAAATACTCGCTGAGAGACTCGATTCCGCGCGCTTGCACCAGCGAGGCACACTCCACCTCGGTATGACTACCGTGGAAGGCGACCTGGTAGCGATCGATCAAGCGCGACAGCGACGCACGGTACAACAAGCTGAGCGCGGCGCGACTGGCTCCCTCGTCCCACAGACACATCACCTGTGCCGGCACGTCCGCTGGCAGGCTCTCGGGAGTCACATCGAGGCCAAACAGAATTTCCGCCGGGTCTTCGATGGCGCGAGATTTCACCAGTCGCGACAAGGGCCCGCGGTAGCGTCGTGCCAGGTAAAACAACAATCCACCAAAAAGCGCCACCAGCAGGATCTTGAGCCAGGAAGCGGCGCCGGACCATCCCTGCCAGAATTCCTGGTGCGCTTCCAGCCAGGCCAGAAAGTCGATGATCCACTCGGGAAAAGCTTCCTCTGCGTCGTTGCTCCAGTCCTTGAAACGCCACTTGCGCACCACGCGTTCCTGTCCAAAATCCTCGCCCTGCAACACTTGCTCGATCAATTCGGCAGCCGATTCGCGCTCGTGCCCGTCAAATGCTTCCGCGTAACCCGGTGTGCCCGCTGTAAACAGCGCCGTCACCAATACCAGCAACGGTAACAGCAGCACCTGCGCCGGGGTCGGGCGCTGGCGCTGGCGACGACGATGGGCGATATTGCGAAAACTGATTTCGATATCCCAGGCTTCCAGTTCGATGCGACGATTAAGGTAGAGCGCAAAACCCGCCATGCTGTGAAAAGGTATCACCAGTGCCATCGAGAGGATGGCGGCGAGGGTGAAAATCCACTCACCGGTGAGCGTAAGATCACCGAAACCATCATAATAATGAATGCCGAACGAGCCCGGGATGAAAAAATCAAACAGCGCGACCAGACTGAATGCCAGCAGCCATTCAAAGCAGCAACAGACAAACTGGTTAGACAGCGCGACATCGCTGTATTTACCGTGCAACACCCGCAATCGCTGGCGCCGCGGCCTGCCCTTGAGATCCTCCAGTACCGTCACCGGATTATCGAAAGCGCGCTGTAGCGAAAAACGACGCCATAAAAGCCAGGGGATAATATCCTTGAGCGGTAGCGACCGCATGCTCGACCACACAGCCGGCCGCTCGCCAAACAGCAGGCGGCTGGCCAGGAATAACGGCAGACGTTCCCAGAACGGCTTTAGCCACCACAGTATAAACAGCGCCCAGAACGGGCTCTTCCAGAATACGGTTAGCAACGCGATTGCCAGCGGCAGCATCGGTAACAGGCTGGCGACGAACAGGGTTCGAAACCAGGCACGTGCCATCAGCAAGCCAAGATCGAGCGCCTGCCAGCCGGAGCGCATGCAGGCATCGATCTGTAATTTATCGAGATTCATGGCGCCGCCCGGAAAAGGAATATAACAAAACCAGAATCCACAATATCGCTCCGACCGAATACTTGAAGGCAATCGGCAGGCTACTGCTGGACGACCAGAAAGCTTCCAGAAAGGCAGCGATAGTCAACATCACTACTATACCGTAAAGCATCGGCACTACCTCGCGACCGGCCTGGCGCAGGGAATCGAGACGACTGGAATGCCCCGGGTTGATAATGGCATAGCCAAGTCGAAGTCCCGCAGCACCGCTGAATACGATGGCAGTTAATTCAAAAGCGCCGTGTCCAATCACGAACGGGTAGAAAGTATCGACGAAATCGAGGCGCGTCAGGTGACCCGCAATACTACCCATAAACATCCCGTTGAAAAACAGTACCAGCAAAGTGCCGATACCCAGCAACAGTCCCCCGGCAAAACAACGAAAAGCAACGCTGATATTATTTTTGATATAAAAGCCGAACATGAATAAATCGGTATCCGCTTCACGTTCGCGGCCGATTTTGCGCGCCTCGGGGTCGTAAATACGCTCCATGTGACGGACCTGGGAGCCGTCGAGCACACTGTAGATCGCCTCATCATCGAAGTAGGTCCAGGTGCCAGCGACCAGCCCGGGTAATATCATCGCCACCAAGGCGATCAGGATGAAAAATCGATGCCGAAAGATGGCCAGTGGAAAATCGCGCCGTAGAAACGCATAAAAGTTGAGTCGGGTTTCCGCACGATAGCGGTACAGTTCTCGATATAGCCCAAGCGATCGATTATTGAGGCGCTCGACCAATGCTGCGTCATACATGCGCTCCTTGGCGATCGCCAGTTGCCGGCACAGGCTGAGATAATGTTCCGCCAACAACGCGGTATTGTCCGCGCGCGCGGGATTTTCCAGCGCCGAGTCGATCTGCCGCCAAAGTTCCTGGTGCAAGGCTTCGAATTCGTGCTGCTTCATCGCATTCCCAGATACCAGGCCCCGTGGCGACGCAAACGCTCGACACCATCTTCACCTGCCTGGTGGGTAATACCCTCAAGTATCGTGGCGAGTTCCTGTTGCCGTGGTTGCGATAAATGCGCACTGCGTTGCAGGAATTCGACGATGGCGGTTTGCTCGCTACGCGACAACTGAGTTACCGGTGCCAGTGGCGGGACGTCTTCAAGCGACGCGGCCTGGGCCGATTTGGCAATACTGATCACCAGGGTACCCGCGGCCAGATCTCCGAGACGCTGAAAGTGGCGGTTGGACAACATGGTGACTACACCGGCGAGGTAAAAAAACGGTAGGAAGTCAACCGTACGTAGCAGGTTTCTGACCAGCGAAGAACCGAGGGTTACCGGACTCAAATCATCATTGACGACTGCGATTCCCAGCAATTTCTTACCCGGGGTCTGGCCGCGCGCTAACAATTCGAACAGCACCGGGTAAAGCCACTCGATGACAAACAGGAGAATGAGGAAAAATCCGCCACCCACACCATCGAGGCCCAACGGTATCGAAGCGATCGATAATGCCGCCAGGATGATGCCGCGGATCACCAGGTCGATGGTGAATGCAAATATACGTGGAATTGGGCCGACTACCTGGGCTTCGAGGTGAATACCTCCGGGGATTTCAACGCGATAAGCGGTATCCAGCAAAAAATCTTCTCTAGTCGGCAAGCGTCTGGGATTCGGCACCAAACAGCTTGAAGTAAAGCATCGCGAAGGCGAGAGTCACCCATGGCACAATCCAGATCAGCGGTATGCCAAGCGGAATGATGCCCAGCGCAATCAACAAACTGATCAACACCAGGAAACCCGCGGCACGGAACCAGATTCGCGTCACCGCCTTGCGCGACACTTCGAGCGCAGTCCAGACCCCCAGGTTTTTTTCGACCATCAGTGGCAGCGAAAACATGTACGCAAACGAAAGATAAATGCCCGGCAAAATCAATAGCAGGTAGCCGAGCATGATCAACAGGGTCACCAGAAAATACCACAGTATTGCAGCCGGCGCGTGATGAAAATAATTGATGATGGAGCCAGCCGAAACTGACCTGCCCTGCGAGTGACGTATGCCCATGATGGTAATGCCGACCATCATCGGCATGGTCGCGGCAATGGCGATAAACTGCACCAGCGAAGCGATAGCCGATGCACTGTCCTCGTTTGCACCCAGCGCGCCCAGCGCGAAGGTGACCGGAAAGCTGATTGCCAGGGCCACCAGGTAGACCACAAACCAGATTGTCGTGGCGATATGACATTTCAGCTTGAATCCCTTGAGGCCACGCCAGGCCTCACCCAGAATAGCGAGCATGCCGACCTCGATCTTGCCGTTGACGGCATCTTCGATGTTGCCACCTGCGCGTTCTGAACGTGGGCGTTGAACCACATCGGATGCGGGGGTTGCATAGATATCAACCATGGGTAAGCCCTTGAATTTACTGGCGGAATGTGAACGATTATAGCAGGATAAAATAGCTTTACCTGGCCTTCACAGGAGGTTGCACAGGCGCCGAAGCTCGGCCTGGCGACAGCGCTGGAGCAGAACTGATCCAACGGCCAGGGATGGGAAAACCGTTCCGCTGGGAACTGCCGAATACCTTGCGCTCGACATTCGGCCCAATCGCGACAACTCTGCCTCTGCCCAATGCTAATCGCAATGACAGGCCGATTTGTGCCGGTGGCCGACACGAGAAAATTCCTGACGTTGATGATCTCTGCATTGTCACAGGTCTTCCCAACAGATGAAGACCTGATCGACTCGCTTTACGTACCCTTGCCGATGAATCCTGTCGCCCGGTTGCGGGTGTCCACGGATGTCGTCCACCGCGCGATCGCACTGCACCCGGGCCAAAATGACAGGGTGACAAAACACTGATGGTCGCGTTCGTCGTCGGTATCCGTGATAGTGTTCACCTGGCGGCGTCCGCCGGGAGCCGTGGAATTTATCGATGCTGAGCCAGCTTTGAGGTTGAAGCAGGACAACAGGTGAAACATGGGATACCTCCTGGATGCGCATAATTTAACAGACCTGGTCACTGGCATGACCACAAACACCGGGGTTCTATGGCGCTTCAAAACTGATTATGATTGCCTCCTAATGCAATAGGTCCGATCGATTATGAAAATAGTCAGCTACAACATCCACTACGCTATCGGCAAGGATGACCGCTACGATCTCCAACGCGTCACCACCGCGGTCGCCGCTGCCGATATCATCGCGCTGCAGGAAGTGGAAAGGTATTACGATACCCCGCAGAGCCCGTCACAACCCGAAGACATCGCCGCTCTGCTGCCGGAACACTACTGGGTTTATGACGCCTCATTCGATATCGACTGCAGTGAACGCCAGGCAGACGGCCGCATAATCAATCGGCGCCGTCAACACGGTCAGATGCTGCTCAGCCGCTGGCCAATCATTGCCAAGCGCTACTTTGCATTGCCGCGGGTTTATATCGACAACGAGTTCAACATGCAGATGGGGGTACTCGAAGGCATCATCGACACACCGCTGGGAGCCCTGCGAATTTACAACGTTCACTTTGGTTCGGTGTCGAGTGAGGAACGCCAACAGCAGGCAGACCGCGTGCTCGAACTGGTGCGCGAGGCGCCATCACAGGGCGGTGCGTGGAGCGGCCCCAATGGCGAATTCAGCGAACGCGACTGGTGCGTGGGCAATCCCGAACCGCCGATGCCGGCAACCGCGATTGTACTTGGCGACTTCAACATGCAGCCCGACAGCCGCGAGTACCAAATGCTGTGTGATGCAAAGGGCGTTAGCGATACTGCGCTGTTAATCGACGTCTGGGCTTTGTTTAATCCCGAGCGCCAGGTTATGAGCTGGCATTCGAATCCATCCAAACGCGGTCCGCAGGCATGCGCCCTGCTCGACTATTGCCTGGTCACCGAAGCGCTAACGACGCGCACCAGCGCCTGCTGGATCGACGAGGCCGCCGCGGGATCGGACCACCAGCCACTGTGGGCCGAATTCGACGTCAGCTGACAGGAGAAATCTACTGCGCGTTCATTACCATGACGAAACCCAGTGGTGGCTTGACTGGGCTGTGCTCCAGGTCGGAGCAGAAATTTGAAATGTCGTAATCCAGTTCGACGAAGCGCGAAAGCTGAAGGTCACTAGCGATTGCAGCCATTAGAATCTCATCGAGGCGATGCATGAAGCTGTAATTCGGTGCGGATTCATAGGTTTCGTTAGCGTAATAATCGAGGCCGCTGGTCTCTTCCCAGACTTCTCCGCTGAAATAGGAATAACGCGGCACTGAGACGCCACCGTCAGGATCTTCCTCGTACATAAATAGCACCGGATGCATTTCCTGCATCACCAACTGCCCACCCGGCTTTAACAGGCTACGGACCACTTCGAAAAATGCCTTAAGATCAGGTAACCAGCTGATCACACCGATAGTCACAAGAACCAGGTCAAATTCAGCCGCGAATTTCTGCGGTAGTTCGTAGATGTCGGCTTCCACCAGTTCGACCTGGGCTTCCGCACCTGCGATGCGGATCAATTCATGGCCGTGCGCGAGAAACTCGGCGGAGGCATCGACACCCACGCAGCGTGCAGCACCCAGGTTACGCAGTGACAGGGTTTCACGTGCGTTATTACAACCCAGCTGAATGATCTGCTTTGCGTCGACACCGACTTGCTGCAAAGTATTCAGGATTTCACCCTGCAAACAAACGAAGTCAGGATCCCTGGCCGCTGCGAACAGCGCCGCATTGTTGTGCGCGGCATGCTTTGCCGCCGCTTCATCCCAGGCGACACGATTGGCATCGGTGTATTCTTTTCGTGTTTTCCGCATCTTGCGACTCTCCTCGCGACGGATGAGCTGCCTGTAGTCAGCGTTATTCGAATGCCGGGTAGCCGGTCTCCAACGCGGTGCTGCCGATTCGGGTTTCGGCATACTTCGTTGTGACGCCAGCCTAGCGATTAATCATTATGCAGTCCATTTATCAAGGCTGCGCTACGCACAAAATCCAGTCGCGGAAGGTCTTGAGCGCCGAGCCTGGCTCGGACGCAGGCCGATTGTAATGCGCTGCAGGTCTGGTTGGCGCAGTTCCACGACCTTGCGTTTGCCATCGACGCCTATCGCAAAGACGGCACCAGTTTTCCCGGCATCGACCACTGCATGCGTCACTACCAACATGCCGATTTCCGTACCGAACTGAGCGATGACAACCCTTCGAACAGTCGACTGAAGACGGTAGCCAGGACATGCAACAACACCCCTGCGCCCAATGGAAAAGCCGGTCAGGCGCCTATGAAATATCGACCATTAATGCCTCGGGCCTGAGCCACAGTCCGAAGGCTCAAGATACATCGGGTCGGCCTGGAATCACCAGTGCGTCAACGATAGTACAGCCGCTGCTATTAACGATTACCGGATTCAGGTCAATTTCGACAATCGAATCTTTGAGGGCCAGCGCCAGCTTCGAGAAACGCACGATCAGCTCGACCAGTGCAACTCGATCAACAGCCTCCTGTCCACGCACACCTGCCAGCAACTTTGCCAGGCGCATTTCGTCAATCATCGAATTGGCCTGGCGGGCAGTTAACGGCGCAAGTCTGCAAGCGCGCTCCGCGAGCAACTCAATCAGCACACCGCCACAGGCAACGATGACCATGGGTCCGAACTGCGCATCGTTTTTCATACCCACGGAAACCTCGATTCCACCCGCAACCAGTGGCATGACCAACACCCGGTCACCGAGGCGCTGTTGCAGATCACTGTATTCAATCTCGAGTTGTTGTGCATTCTCTATACCGACTTTGACCCCGTTTCTATCCGATTTATGCGCAATGCCCGGCATCGCCGTCTTCAATACCAACGGATAACCACAGGCGGTAGCGGCGACCATCAACTGACGCCAATCTTCGGCGATGGCAAACCCGACACTCGGCAGCCCAAAATCCGCCATCAGCCGAAGCGAGGTGACTTCGTCGCAACTCGACAGCTGGGCTAACTGTCGCGACCAGCGTTGCAGCGATGACGTCTCAAACTCAATGCCTGATGTTTGCGACTCAAGATCGCACTCGACTACAGAACGCGCATGGTGCTGCACCAGGTTGCGAATCGCACGCAGCGCCAGGTCGATACCGTTGATCACCGGAAGGCCTTGCGCAACCAGTTCCGCCGCGGTCTGCGTGATGCTGGCAAAACTGCAACTGTTAATCAGCACCACCGGCTTACCGTTATAGCCGGCCAGCTGCCTGGCGACGTCGAACAACTCGGGGTAATGGCAAAAATCGTCACGAAATTCGAATTCGAAACTGAGCAGCGCGGTGTCCGCATCATCGAGCAGCGCCTTGCCACACTCGAGAAAGGTTTGTGCGCTATGATTGCCGAGCGCACCCATACCATCCATCGGGTTAGTCGCTTCGAGCCCTGTCTCCAGGTTCGCCTGCAACACTTGAGTGGTTGCCGCGGAGATCTGCGCAAAACGCAGCCCGTAATGCTCCGCGAGGTCGACCATCTGTTCGCGCATACCGCCCGAATCAAGCATGCTTGCGAGGCCCCCGCTACGCGGCTGGCAAGCGCTGGCAAACAACAACGCGGTGACCATCATTTCATCGGCATCGCGACACAGGGTCGCATTGTAACGCTCGCACAGGGCGACCAGCGCGGCGTGACTGCCGACAATTGCGCCCGAATGACTACGCGCCATTTGTGCGGCTTTTTCGGTGCGCCCGAGACTGGTGATGACAACCGGTATCGAGAGTGCCTGCGCCTTTTGCAAGGCGCCGACGAAGACCGACACATCGCGCACGGTTTCCAGCAAAATCGCGATCACGCGCGTCGATGGCTGCGCCAGCAGATAGTCCATGTAATCGCCGACACTGGCATTGATTTCCTGGGCACTGGCGATAACGTAGTTGAAGCAAAAACGCAGGTCGTTGTTGGCCAGGTAAGTCATGCCCGAGCCCGAATGGGTGAGCAGCGCTATGTGACCCGCCGGTCGCGCCGCCGGGGGTCGGTCAAAACTGACCATTACCCGAGCGTCATAGTTATAGAAACCCATCGAGTTGCCACCGCACACCGGAATACCTGCGGCGGCCGCGCGACTGCGCAGGCGTGCGGTCAAGCGCGGTTCGCTATCGTTTTCGATGGTATTTGCGGCATATATCACGATACCACCGACCCGTAATGCGAGCGCCTGGCTGAAGCTCTGCTCCAGCGGCAACCCGGAGATCGCATAGACCACCAGGTCGGGTACGCCGGGCAGGGCTTCGAGATCGGGGTAGCAGGCCTGCCCGCAGATTGACTGGTACCTGGGATTGACCGCAAATATTTCTCCGTTATAGCCACTGTCATGCAATTGTCGCTGAGTGATGGCGCCGAGACTTCCATGGCGTTCGGAGGCGCCGACGATGGCGATGCTCTGCGGATTCAGTAACCGATGTAACCAGTGCGCCATGGCGAAAAACGAAAGAGTGAATGCCACTCGATTTTGACATATATTGTCCGCTTCACACAGGATTTTCAGGGGGCTGTATGACAGTTGGAGTCAGGGTTGAAACCTACGATCACATCGTTGAAATCACCATCGACCGGCCACCGGCAAACGCCATCAATCCAGGTGTATCGCAGGCAATCTACGAGGCCCTCAGCATGCTGCAGGATGACGCTGATTTGCATGTCGGCATCATTACCGGCGCGGGTCAGCGCATTTTCAGTGCCGGCTGGGATTTGAAGGAAATCGCCGACTTCGATAACAATGAGGAGGCCGTCAACAGTGCCCTCGATTGTCCTGGCGGCTTTGCCGGTATCACCGAGTTCTGGGACTTGAAGAAGCCGGTTATCTCGGCCATAAACGGCATGGCGGTGGGCGGTGGATTTGAAATCGCGCTCGCCACCGACCTGGTGATCGCCGCCGAACACGCCGAGTTTTTTCTGCCGGAAATGCAACGCGGCTTCCTGCCCGATGTTGGCGCGATACAAATTCTACCCAGAAAATTGCCTTACAACGTGGCCATGGAGTTGCTCTACACGGGGCGGCGCATGAGCGCGCAGGAGGCCGTGCAATGGGGCCTGGTGTGCCGTGTTTGCCCGGCGGGCGAACTCATGTCACAGGCGCGCGCACTGGCGCACGACGTAGCACAGGGTGCACCGCTGGCGTTACAGGCCCTGAAAGAAGTGGTACCCGCAATCCACAACCTGCCGCTGCCACAGGCCTTCGCCGCGACCCGGCCGGGCAATGCCGAACTGCCGATTTATCAAAAGATGCTAATGTCCGAAGATTTCATGGAAGGTCCACGCGCCTTCGTGGAAAAACGCCCACCCCGATGGCAGGGCAAATAAGTGCTGCTGAGGTCTGATGCCGGCGCTAAATGAGTCGCAAGCGCCGGGGGATGACAATTTTACCCACCATTGCTGCTTTCAGGAATGCGTTGATTTTGCGCCGGGGCCCCTGATGTGGGTAGAGCCGATACCACAACAACCACCGACCATCTGTGCGCCCGCCTGCAACCAACCCGGTGCAGCCTGTTCAAGTTCCGGCGCGGGACCCTATTCAGTCATGCCGTGCTGCCGCTGGCGAGTCAATTACGGCCTTTTGTCGGAGCCGTGAATGCAGTGACAGGCAGTAAAGCAGGATGAACAGCGCAAACAGCATCTCCTTGGTTTCACCGGTAGAGATGACATGGGTATGGACCACCATTTGAAACGGTCGAATCAGAATCACCAGCAAACCGATGGTGACACAGTCCATCGTGGGCCACTGCCAGTAGAAACGGTTGCTTTCTTCCAGCTTGATGCCACGAAAATAACGATACAGCGGCAGCACTACCCCGCCTACCAGGATGCCGATCGTCAACAGCGCGCGCGGCACCTGGTCGAACAGTGCGTGTACGTTGTGCAGATTGGTTTCGTTCTGATCGTTCAACGCCTTCCAGGCCTCAGCGGTACGCCAGTGGAAAACATGCTGGCCATAGGAGACTTCCTCGAGGGCGAAATAGGTCGCGCCGATGATCAGGATCACTATCCATGCCTTCAGGTAAACCGATGGTTCGAGCCGCCGTATGACCGTCAACGACGAGATACAGAGGCCGATGGCAATCACCAGGAAAAAGAACGTGCCGAGTTCGACCATCCCCAACTCACCTTTTAGCGCGCGGTCGTTACCTGCCAGCGCCACCCAGATAAACGGGAACACCATAATGAACAGGGGAAAACCGTGGTATATCAGCAGATTCTTGTATTTCATTGCACGACCTCGAACAAGCCAGCCGCACCCATACCACCACCGACGCACATGGAAACGACCACGAATTTCGCAGCTCGACGGCGGCCCTCAAGCAGGATGTGGCCGCTGAGACGCGCGCCGGTCATACCATAGGGATGGCCGATGGAAATCGAACCACCGTTCACGTTAAATTTATCATTGTCGATCCCCAGGGCATCGCGACAGTATACCGTCTGGCAGGCAAACGCCTCGTTCAGTTCCCATAGATCGATATCGTCGATACCAAGACCGTGTCTTTTCAACAACTTGGGAATGGCGTATATCGGGCCAAGACCCATTTCCTCGGGCGCATTACCGGCGACCGCGATGCCCCGGTAAATGCCTAGCGGTTGCAAACCTCTTTTCTCAGCCAACGACGCATCCATCAGCACGCAGGCTGAAGCGCCATCGGATAGCTGGCTAGCGTTACCGGCGGTGACACTGCCACCCTCGATTACCGGATTGAGGCCAGCGAGGCCCGCGAGTGTAGTTTGCGGTCGATTGCCCTCGTCCTGCGACAGGGTTTCATCGCGGTAACTGATTTCACCGGTCTCCTTGTCCTTGATCGCGCGCGTTGCGTGGAGCGGTACGATTTCTTCGTCGAAGACGCCAGCCTGCTGGGCGGCCGCGGTGCGCAACTGCGATTGCAATGCGTATTCATCCTGAACTTCACGCGCGATTCCATAAGTGTTGACCACGTGTTCAGCAGTTAACAACATCGGCATATATGCATGTTCGGCATGGCTCACCACGTTCGGATCCACCTCTTCGCCGACCCATGGATAATAACGGTTTTGCACCGCCGAAATATTGTCCTGGCCACCGGCAACAACGATGTCCATGCCTTCAACCATTATCTGTCTGGCGGCTGTTGCAATAGCCATCAAGCCTGAAGAACACTGGCGGTCGATGGTTTGTCCGGCAACCGTGACCGGCAGGCCGGCGGCGAGCCCCGCCAGGCGGGCGACGTTCATACCGGCGGTTCCTGCGGCCAGCACCGTGCCAATAACTACATCGTCGATCTCACCACCGTCAACCCCCGCGCGTTCAACCGCATGACGTATCGCGTGTGCGGTCATGGTCGGGGACTTGATATTGTTCAGGCTTCCTTTGAATGCGACTCCGATTGGAGTGCGCGCGGTGGAGACGATCACTACATCTTTCATAAGGGGCTCGGTGCTCTGCTATGGTTTGGCGGCATTATAACCCAGTAGCCCACCGGGGGGCCCACCTGTCAGGCAGATTTTTTTACTTATTTAGCGCCGTTTGCCAACGACCCCAACCGCAGCTCGCCGATCCTGAACCGGAACCACTGACAGCAATGCCGGTTGCAACCGGCCTGCATGTTCTCGATCTGTTCTCTGCAGTACTGGCAATCTGAAAATCAGGCGATGAAGGGTATCAACAAACGTTACAGTCCTATGGCCCTCGTGCGCGCACGCCCCCCCCCCGCGCTCCGGTATATCGGATATGATATCGCCCAGGTGGCAGCCCAAGGGACCGCGCAAAAAATCTGTGACAGTGTCTTATTTCACGGAACAATCAAACGAATTCGGCTAAACTTGGTCGTTAATACAGGCAAGATAACACTGAGAGAGTGAATGCTGGACACTACCAATAACTCCATCGCCGATTTCCAGGCTGATATCGACCACGCTATTTCCGCCATCGAAACCATTATCCTGGGAAAATCGACACAGGTTAAGCTCGCCGTTTGCTGTCTGATCGCAGGTGGTCATTGTTTGATCGAGGATTTACCCGGAGTCGGCAAAACGACCCTGTCACAGACCATCGCACAGGTTTTCGGGCTCGCTTTCAACCGCATACAGTTCACCAGTGACCTGTTGCCGGCCGACATTCTCGGGGTATCGATATTCGATCCCGAAGCACGGGTATTCAAGTTTCACCCCGGACCGATTTTCGCCCACTTCCTGCTTGCCGACGAAATCAACCGCGCCACGCCCAAAACGCAAAGTGCATTGCTCGAGGCGATGGAAGAAAAACAAATTACGGTCGAGGGCGCCACGCATCGGCTGGAAGAACCTTTTTTCGTGATCGGCACGCAGAATCCGCTCGATCAATCCGGCACTTTTCCTCTACCCGAGTCACAGCTGGATCGCTTCATGATGAAACTGTCGCTGGGCTATCCCGACCAGAGGGCCGAGCGCGCCCTGCTGTCGGGTGGTAATCCACGCGAACTGATGCGCGGCCTGCGACCGGTGATCAGTATCGAACGGTTTCTCACCATCCAGGCTGCAGTCGACAACATACACTGCTCCGAGCCGCTGCTCGACTACGTGCAACTGCTGGTGCATGCGACTCGCAATCCGGGATTGTTCGTTTACGGAATATCGCCACGCGCGGCGCTGGCAATCATCCAGGCGAGCAAGGCCTGGGCACTCATGGATGGCCGCAGCCATATCGAGCCGGGTGATGTGCAGGCCGTATTCAACGTGATCGCCGAACATCGCCTGACTCCCGCGGAGCAACACAGCCGCTCCACCATAGACCTGGTCGCTGATCTGGTGGATCAGATTCCAATTCCTTAGCCTGACCGTCGAAGTTGATAGCCCAATCCGCTAGTCTGACCTCAGCGTCATGATTTTGCTCAGCCTGCCGAGGCCCGTGCGGCGCTACTTCGATAACTGGTTCGAATCCCGTAACCCGCCTGCCAGCGGCGCCATCGTGCTGCACAATCGAAGGCTATACATATTACCGACCCGTTTCGGCTACCTGTTCGCTGTGATGTTGCTATTCCTGTTCCTCGCGGCGATCAACTATCAGAACAGCATGGCCTTCGTGCTCACCTTCATGCTGACTTCGCTCGGCATCGTCAGTCTCTGGCACACGCACAAAAATCTGCTCAACATACAAGTGAATCTGTTGATGCCGCGCCCGGTATTTTGTGGCGAATCCTGTGAGCTGATATTCGAGGTTAGCCATGCCAACCAGTCCAGGCGATACGCGATCGGCATTCAATATGATCAGCTGCCCCCGGTGTATGTAAAACTCGATCCCGAAGGTTCAAGCACTGCCGTAATCAAGCTACCGACACGGCGGCGTGGCCAGTTCAAACTCGGTGGAATTACGGTCTTTACTCGCTATCCCACCGGCCTGTTCCATGCCTGGGGATGGCTCAGGTTCGATTTGCCAGTGCTGATATACCCACGACCATTGGCAGACGCCGGATTACAAAAGTCCCTGATCGACCAATTTGAAGGTCCGACCTCGACCAGCACAATAGAAGGTGATGATTTCGCCGGTCTGCGCGAACATCGGATCGGCGAATCTCTGCGGCACATCTCATGGAAGGCCTATGCCCAGGGGAAGGGATTGCTGACCAAAACCTTCCAGGGACATGCACGCTCCTCGCTGTGGATCGACTGGCAGTTGCTGGTCCACGGGTCGCTGGAAGACAAGCTCAGTTTCATGACGGCGCTGGTGCTGGCTGCCGAACGAGAAAGTCAGAAATACGGCTTGCGGCTGCCCGGCACAGTGATCGAGCAGGGTTATGGAAGCGCCCATCGTAATGCGTGCCTGAAGGCGATTGCCGTCTTCAACCAGCCCGACACGGAGGGAGTGCTGCCTCTTGCAAGCGACTGAACCCAATCAGCCAATTCAATCTATCTCCCATGAGGTTGCCAATCGCAGCTGCGTGTTTGCAGTGTGTTTCTGCTTCCTGTTTTCGATCGCACCTCACTTCCCCAACCTGCCGCTATGGGTGAGCGGCATGGTCACCTTTGCGCTAGGCTGGCGCTGCCTGCAAAACCTTGGCAAGCTACCCGAGGTCCCCAAATGGATACTGATTCCCATGGTGATCGCAGGTGGTGTCGGTGTATTCGCCGAGTACTGGACAGTCGTTGGGCGTGATGCGGGGCTGGCGTTGTTGACGGTGATGTCGTCATTCAAGTTCCTCGAAAGCCGACGTCAGCGCGATCTACTCATCCTGGTGTTTCTGTGTTATTTCCTGATCGCCACGCATTTTCTGTTCTCACAAAGTATTCCGACAGCGGGGCTGATGTTCATCACGCTGATCATCATCACCGCGACGCTGATTACCATCAACCAGCGTGAACGGCAGATCAGGGTTGGGGAATTGCTACATACCAGTTCTCGCCTGGTGCTGTACTCGATTCCACTCATGCTGATCCTGTTCGTGCTGGTACCGCGTATTCCGGGACCACTCTGGGGCCTCACCAATGAACAACGCGGGGGCATAACCGGCCTCAGCGATAGCATGTCGCCGGGTAAAATCAGCAACCTGATCCGTAGCAACGAAGTCGCTTTCAGAGTGGATTTCGAGGGGGATGTACCACCACAGAGCCAGCTCTACTGGCGCGGGCCGGTCATGGCCTATTACGACGGCTACCGATGGTCACAGGTGTCCAGAAAACCCTTGCAAATGCTCTCGCTCAACGTATCTGAACCGGCTGTCAGGTACACGGTCACACTGGAACCCAATGGTGAACAATGGCTGCTGGCTCTGGACGTTCCGACCCGGTTGGTTCCCGATAGCCTGATGACCAGCGATTTTCAACTGATCAGTAAGAAAAAAATCAATGACTTGCAGCGCTACTCGACCGAGTCCCGTCTCGCTTACGAATTCGGTGCCGACGAGTCGGCAAAATACCTGCAGGTTACCAGCGAATATCCTGAAAAATTCAATCCGCAAGCTATCGCGCTCGGTAAATCGCTAGCGGCGCGTTTCAACAGCAGTGAAGAGATCGTCAACGAAGTACTGACTATGTTTAGCCGCGAAGCTTTTTTCTACACGCTCAAACCACCCACCCTTGGTGAAAACTCGGTCGACGAATTTCTGTTCGGGAGTCGGCGCGGATTTTGCGAACACTATGCCGGCAGCTTTGCGCTGCTAATGCGCACAGCGGGAATTCCTGCGCGTATCGTTACCGGCTATCAGGGCGGAGAATTCAACGATATGGGCAACTATCTGATCGTACGCCAGTCCGATGCCCATGCCTGGACCGAAGTCTGGATCGAAGGCAGGGGCTGGATACGAGTCGACCCGACCGCGGCGGTATCCCCGAGTCGAATCGAAAGCGGGCTGGACGAAGCACTGGCGGACGAACTGCCCAGCTTTCGCATCAGCAATCGCAATCCCCTTGTTGGCAACCTGTTGTTAAGCTGGGATAGCCTGCAACACGGCTGGAATGACTGGGTGTTGAACTATGATGAGCAAAAACAGCGCAACTTTCTCAGCCAACTGGATCTCGGCATCGAAAACTGGTCAGAAATGGTGATTGCACTGGTGATACTGCTGGTAGCCGTTACCGGATCCTTCTGGCTGATTACCTGGTATCGAGAGCTTCCGCCGCGGCCGGCAGCCTGTGAAATCCTGTTTACCCGGCTGCAGCGCAAACTGGCACGGCGCGGTATCGTCAGGAAACCCGCCGAGGATACGCGCGCCTTTATGCGGCGAATTTCGACGCCGGAACTGGCGCAGCGTGACCAGCTCGAGCGAATTATCGACTTGTACAATCGCATCAAGTACGGCCACGATGAAGGCTCACCACAGGCGTTGCAGCAGATGCGCAACATGATCAATTCGCTGCAACCCTGACCTCATCGCCGCGCATGCGGGGATGAGGTCAGGTTGCTGGTCACTGCTCAGGCCTAAACGGCTTCGAGTTCGGAGGTCTTGAAATACTGCTGCTTGATCTCGGCGATCTCGTCACGCAAACGTGCAGCCTCTTCAAATTCGAGGTCACGCGCGTGGCCATACATGGTGTTCTCGAGTTTCTTCAAGCGCGCATTTAATTGCGCCGCGCTCAGCTTTTCAAAACCGGGGTGAGCGGCGGCAACACGCTCATGACGCTGGCGGCCGCGCCCGGTTCGCGACGACTCGCCAAGATCCATCACGTCGGTGATGCGTTTCTGGATACCCTTTGGCGTGATGCCGTGTTCCACGTTATAACTCAACTGCTTGTCGCGGCGGCGGTCAGTCTCGTCAATGGCGCGTTGCATCGATCCGGTAATCCGGTCCGCGTACAGTATGGATCGGCCATTGATGTTGCGCGCGGCGCGGCCGATCGTCTGGATCAACGCCCGATCCGAGCGCAGAAAACCCTCCTTGTCGGCATCGAGAATCGCAACCAGCGATACTTCGGGCATATCGAGCCCCTCCCGCAGCAAGTTGATACCGACCAGCACATCGAATTCACCGAGGCGTAAATCGCGGATGATCTCCATGCGCTCGACCGTATCGATATCGGAATGCAGGTAACGCACGCGCACGCCGTGCTCGCCGAGATAATCGGTCAGGTCCTCGGCCAT
>JAJDOF010000069.1 GCA_022340305.1 Gammaproteobacteria bacterium | reverse complement strand
GGTGTGGCGATGACGGAGTAAGGGCGCGGGATCTCGTTGCTCAGGCGAGGATACGGCGAACTTTTTCGAGCAGGGTCAGGGTTTCTTCACGGCTGGCGCCCAGGCAGTTGATGTGGCCCATCTTGCGCCCCGGACGCGCCTCTTTCTTGCCGTAGAGATGCAGTTTTGCCGATTCGAGTTGCAATACCTCTTCCCAGTCCGGTATGCCGGCGGGTGGCCAGATGTCGCCGAGCAGGTTGAGCATCGCGACCGGGCTGTGCAGCCGGCAAGAACCCGGCGCCAGGCCGCAGACCATGCGCAGCTGCTGTTCGAACTGGGATGTAACGCAGGCGTCATTGGTGTAGTGTCCGGAGTTATGGGGCCGCGGGGCCATTTCATTGACCAGCACGCGGCCGTCCGTTGAAATGAAAAACTCAACCGCGAGCACGCCGCAATAATCCAGGCCATTTGCGATGCGCGTCGCGGCATCGAGCGCCTTGTCGGCGAGTGAATCCGATATCGCCGCCGGCACCAGCGTCACGTCGAGAATGCCGTTGGCATGGCGGTTCTCGGCAATTGGAAAACAGCTAACTTGACCGTTTAGCGAACGGCCCAGCACCACCGAAACCTCACAGGCGAGGTCGATGCGCTGTTCGAGCACGCAGGCTTTGGCGCCAACCCGCTGAAACGCTTCCGCCAGGTCTTCGAAACGCGCACAAACAACCTGGCCCTTGCCGTCGTAACCGAGCGTCGAGGTCTTCAAAATAGCGGGGAATTCGAAGTCACGCGCCCTGTCGATATCCGCTTCATTCTCGATCGCGAGGAATGCCGCCGTATCGAGGCCCTGTGCGCGGAAAAAGTCTTTTTCACGCAGGCGATGCTGGGCAATTTGTAATGCATCCGCGGAAGGATGGACCGCTACCGAGCGCGCCAGGTAGGCGAGAGTATCCGCCGGTATATTTTCAAACTCGGTAGTGACCACGGCGCAGTGCTGCGCCAGGTAGTCGAGTGCTTCGTGGTCGTCATAGGCGCGCGCGAGGTGTTCGCTGGCGAGTCCGCCGGCTGGACTGTGCACATCCGGATCGAGCACGATGACATCGTAGCCCATGGTGCGCGCGGCCGTAACGAACATCCTCCCGAGCTGACCGCCGCCGAGCATGCCAAGCGTGCTACCGGGAAGAATAGCCATCCTATTCGCTGGGCGGTAAAGTCATGTCGAGGACGGTATCGCGTTGGCGCCGACGAAAATCATCGAGTTTCTGCGCCAGCGCGACATCGCTATTGGCGAGCAACGACACCGCAAACAGCGCAGCGTTGATGGCGCCGGCGTTGCCGATCGCAAAGGTTGCGACTGGAACGCCTTTCGGCATCTGCACAATCGAATACAATGAATCCAGCCCACGCAGATGCTCGCTGGGAACCGGTACCCCCAGCACTGGCAGGGTCGTGTTAGCCGCAATCATACCCGGCAAGTGTGCCGCGCCACCGGCGCCGGCGATGATGCAGGCGAAGCCGTTGGCACGCGCCTGCTGGCTGAATTCGGCAAGCAGCTCCGGTGTGCGATGGGCCGACACCACGCGCGCGGAATACTCGATACCGAATTGTTCGAGGCATTCGGTTGCATGCTGCATGACAGGCCAGTCACTGTTACTGCCCATTACTACCGCCACCAGGGGGTTCGGCATGACTTGCTCCGGGTTATCCCAAAAAAGCGGGCGATTATAACGCGAAACCCTCGAAAAAATTAAGCACCAATTAAAAAATCACACTGCAGCGGTGTTATGCTTTGCACCACACAACCCCTGGAAAGGCAATGAGCGACAACGCAATTTATCAGACCCACCTCGAGCACCTCGAATTGCTTGCCCGCGGCAAGGTACGCGATATCTATGCCATCGACGATGCACACATGCTGATCGTGACCACCGATCGCTTTTCCGCCTTCGACGTGGTGTTCGCCGAGCCGATTCCGCACAAGGGTGAATTATTGACCGAGGTATCCAATTTCTGGTTTGCTCGAACCGCCGACACCATTGCCAACCACCTGACCTCTCTCGATCTGCGCGACTATGTCGATGATGCCGACTACCAGTTGCTGAAAAAACGCTCGATTATCGTCAGACGCCTGCAAACCCTGCCGGTGGAAGCCATCGTGCGCGGCTACGTCATCGGTTCCGGCTGGAAGGACTACCAGGCAACCGGCAGCATCTGCGGTATCGCGTTGCCCGCGGGCTTGCAACAGGCGGCACAATTGCCCGAACCAATATTCACGCCGTCTTCCAAGGCCGAAGTAGGCGACCATGATATTAACGTCAGCTTTGCGGACATCGTCGCCAAAATCGGCGCGGACAAGGCCGAACAGATTCGCGACAAGAGTATCCAGCTGTATCGACAGGCCGCCGAGTACGCCCGCCAGCGCGGCATCATCATTGCCGACACCAAGTTCGAATTCGGGGTCAACGAAAATGACGAGGTTATCTTGATCGACGAAATCCTGACACCGGATTCATCGCGTTACTGGCCGGCCGACCAGTACCGTCCCGGCATCAGCCCGCCGAGCTTCGACAAGCAGTTTGTGCGCGACTACCTGGAAACACTGGACTGGGACAAGACGCCACCGGCACCGGCGCTGCCGCCCGATATCATCGCCCGCTCGCAACGGAATTATCAGCAGATTCGAGACATATTGCTCGGCTAGCAGCCTGTCGGCCTCAGGGAGGCGCGAGGGAAATCGAGTCCATACTCTCGATCTTTGGAGGCGCATGATGGGAACTACGCAACGCAAAAGATCGCAATAATGGATCGACTTCCCACCGCCGCAGTAGATTTCGCCTTAGTCCGAGCGGCTGTCAGAACAGTTCCAGCTTGCGCGCAGTGACCACGCGCACGCTAGAGAATCCCTGCTTCAGCACACCGTAACCCGCTAAAAAACTGTTAGAATACTGCCCTTCGGAACCAGGGTCTGGCAAATGTTCAAGTCTATCGGCACCACACTCCTCACCGGTATCATCACGGTATTGCCAATCGTGCTGACGCTTTACCTGCTGTACTGGCTGGCGCTCACTTCCGAAGAGGTTATGGGCGGTATTCTGCAGTGGGCATTACCCCGAATATTCTACTTCCCGGGCCTCGGCACCATTGCCGGCCTGATCCTCGTCTTCCTGGTCGGGTTGTTGATGAAAGCGGTGCTGGTGCGGCAATTGTTCTCCTTCGGCGAGGGAATTGTCTATCGAGTGCCGATCATCAAGTCGATATACAGCGCAATTCGCGACCTGTTTGATTTCTTTACGCCCAAGAAGGAGCACTTCGGCCGGGTCGTTATCGTCACCGTAAACAACATGGAAATGATCGGTTTCATCACCCAGGAAGACCCCGCTCGAATGCCGGAATCCCTGCGTAATCCCGACAGTGTGCTCGTCTACCTGCCGATGAGTTACATGATCGGTGGCTTTACGCTGTTGATACCAAAACAGGACATCAAACCGTGCCAGATGAACATGGATGAGGCGATGCGTTTCGTACTGACAGCGGGCATCACCGGCCAGAGCAACACTGGCGCCAATAGCAGTCCCTGAACCCCATGAAGGCAATGGTACTGGAAAAGCCGGGACAGCCGCTGCAACTGCTAGAGCGCCCCGATCCACTGCCCGGACCCGGCCAGGTACAGGTGGCAGTCTCCGCCTGCGGCGTGTGTCGGACCGACCTGCACGTGGTCGACGGCGATCTCAGCGAAGCGCGCCTGCCGATCATTCCGGGCCACGAAATCGTCGGCACGATAAGCGTATTGGGTGAAGGCGTGGCTGGCTTTAAAATCGGCGATCGCGTCGGTATTCCCTGGCTCGGATACAGCTGCGGCTGTTGCCGCTATTGCACATCCGGCGCCGAAAACCTGTGCGACGAACCGGGCTTTACCGGTTACCAGATCGACGGTGGCTACGCCGAGCTGACGGTCGCCGATGCGCGCTACTGCTTCGCCTTGCCGGGACCGCAGGGCGACGCCGAGTCAGCACCCTGGTTGTGCGCGGGATTGATCGGCTATCGCTCGCTGGTAATGGCGGGTGAGGATTGCCAGCGGCTGGGAATATACGGTTTTGGCGCGGCTGCACACATCGTCGCGCAGATTGCCCGCCATCAGCAGCGCGAGGTTTATGCCTTCACCAGTCCGGGCGATACGGCCGCGCAGGCCTTCGCCCTCGAGATGGGTGCCGTATGGGCAGGTGATTCTCATCAGCAACCGCCCTGCGAGCTCGATGCGGCGATCATATTTGCTCCGGTCGGGCCCCTGGTTCCAGCCGCGCTAAGCGCTGTTCGCAAGGGCGGTATCGTCGTTTGTGGCGGTATCCACATGTCGGATATTCCGAGTTTCCCCTACCACATCCTTTGGGGTGAGCGGGTGATTCGCTCGGTCGCCAACCTGACCCGCCAGGATGCGCTCGATTTTCTTGCACTGGCGCCACAAATCCCGGTAGTCACCCGGGTAGAGGAATTTCCGCTAGACCAGGCCAACGAAGCCCTGCATGCACTACGCAGCGGCAACTTGACCGGTGCCGCGGTATTGCGACCCTGACTCGTATATCTTACCGCTTTCCTGCCCGGCAAGTGCTCCATGCGTTGCGCCACGGAGCGCGGCCCACCGCTTCCCTGCAGTCGCGCGGACGCCGCAAAGCGCTGAGATATGCGGGCTTAACCGGTGCGGCGTGGCACCATCTGACTGGAGGCGGGTAACAACAAGGTGGCACAGAAAATCAGCGCGGCGGCAACAGCCAGCACACTGAACAGCCGAGCAAAGCCGCCGTTGGCGTGCAACCAGCCGATCAGCGGCACCGCTGAAGCCATGACCGAAAATGTCACCACGTAGCGCAAGGCATAGGCGCGGCTGCGCCATTCGCTGCGCGCCATTCGACCCACCAGCACATCGTTGATCGGAATCTGCCCGAACACGACGAACATGAAGGCAATCGACAGCAGCAGTGCCGCCAGGCCCTGCAGGTGCGTCATCAGGAAGAAAAAAACGGCCTGCAACAGCGCAACTGTTGCGAATACCAGTCGCAGCGAGTGATGATCGACCAGGTAGCCGATCAACAACTGCGCGAGCGCTGCCAGCGAAAATACCAGGAAGGCATACCAACCGACCTGGGTGGCATTGACGGCGAAATCGCTCAGGCGCTCGGCAAAGATTCGCGGTAGCGCGAAGGTGGTGCTCTGGAATATCAGGCCACCGATCGCAGTGGTAAAAAAGATGATCGCAAACACTCGTATCAAGGTTGCATGCGGAATCAGGGGCGCTGTCGTCTGCTGCCTGGTTTTTATAACCGGGTCATCGCCAACCGGCTGTTCTCGGGATACGAATATCCAGTAACAGATGCCAAGCATTATCGATACCACTCCCGGAAGGTAAAACGCACTGCGCCAACCGGCAGTATCGATCAAAAAACCGGTTAACAGGGCTGCGCTTGCCACGCCGAGATTGCCGAACACCCCGTTGATTGCCAGCGGCATTCCGGTCCTGTCGCGGTCCTGTACCACCATCGCCAGGCCCACCGGGTGATAAATTGCCGCAAAGATGCCAATCAACGTCAACCCGATTGCGATCTGCAATGGAGTATTGGCGAGACCCGAGAGCATCGAACTGATACCGATGCCGATAAAAAAGACCACGATCATGCCTTCCCGGCTCCACTTGTCGGCGATCCATCCGGCCAGGATCGCGCACAGGCCGAAAGCGATAAAACCCGGTGTGGCATAGGGGATCAACTCGGCGTAGCTCATGCTCCACTCGCTGTTGAGGCGCAATGCGGCCACGGTAGCGAACACCAGCATGAACAGGTGATCGAGGAAATGGCCCAGGCTGAGAAAGACAAACTTGATCTGACTGCGTTGCATCGATGTGCCGGGATAATTGACCGAGACACCATTGTGATAAAAAATGCGGCGCACTACAAAGCTTAATCGGAACCCTGATGATGCGATCGACAACGAGGCAGAACGAAACCATTTCCAGGAGCGCGAGCAGCCCCCCTGTGCGCCGCCCCGTCACGGATCTGATCGATTCATGTCACTGACCACGAAACTGCGCCGCATCGCGCTCCACCAGCAAGGCCTGCTGAGGAACGAATCCTTCGGCCGCGGCAAGGGCGCGGTACTGCGCGCGATCGAGCAAATCGGCTACGTGCAGATCGATACCATTTCAGTGGTGGAGCGCGCCCATCATCACGTGCTGGGGTCGCGCGTTGCCAACTACCACGCCACGATGCTCGAACAACTGGTGCGCGAGCGCAAGCTGTTCGAATACTGGTTTCACGCGGCCGCCTGGCTGCCGATGAAGGATTATCGCTTCAGCCTGCCACGCATGCGTCAACTGAACGGCGAACGTCACTGGTTCAAAGGTAGCGACCGCAAACTGATGCGTGAAATCCTGGCGCGCATTGCAGTCGACGGGCCGTTGCGTACCCGCGACTTCGAAGATGCGCGCGCGGGCAACAGCGGTTGGTGGGACTGGAAACCAGCCAAGCAGGCGCTCGAACAGTTGTTCATGCAGGGCGAGCTCATGGTGAGCGCGCGCGAGGGTTTCCAGAAGGTCTACGACCTGCCCGAACGGGTACTGCCGGGCTGGGTGGATACCAGCACGCCTTCGCTAGACGAGTTTGCCGCCCACCTCATCGACACCAGCCTGCGCGCGCACGGCTTCGTCACCCTGGTGTCGGTGACTTACCTGCGCAAAGGCCAGGCCCTGCGAGACGCGGTGAAACAACAATTACAGTCACGCATCGACGCTGGCCTGTTGATACAACAGACATTGGGTAACAACTGCAGCGTATACATCGATCCCGAACGACTCGAAACACGCGCACCGCGCAGTGTCGCACAGGTTCGTATCCTGTCTCCCTTCGACAACCTGGTAATTCAGCGTCAACGTTGTCGCGAAGTCTTCGCCTTCGACTACCAGATCGAATGCTATGTGCCAGAACCACAGCGCCAGTTTGGTTATTTTTGCCTGCCCTTGCTGTACCGCGATCGACTGGTCGGCCGCATCGATTGCAAGGCGCACCGCGCGCAGGCAAGGCTGGAAGTCAAATCCATACACATCGAACGACCGGTCGGGGAGGATTTTGCGGAGTTGATGTCGGCAGCGCTAAAATCCTTCGCCAGTTTCAACGGCTGCGAGCAGATAGACTTTACCGATGCTCGTCACGCCGATCTCGAGACGCTGCTGAAATCACCCGCCAGTGCCTAACCTCAGCCCGCATTCCTCCTGCGCCCCGGGATCAGTAGCCGCCTGTTATACATTGTGTGACTCTTCGCCGAGGCGCGACCGGCTCCGCCACGAATATCGGCTGTAGATGCGAGATTGACAGTGCGGCCATAACCGTTCTCAACCATATGTCGGGCGGCAAGCCCGGGAAAGGCCCGGAAATCGAGTTTCCGCCCACCTTCCTCTGCTAGCCGGCTGATATCGGTTGTCGAGCCACAACGCTAATCGACGTTCAACTTGAATTCCTTGCGTTCGTTGCTGTCGAGATCGTACTGGGAACGGTTGGTGAAATTGACGTGCCGTCCGTAAGTGTGCAAGGACAGTGTCATGCTATCGGTCTCGTTGGTGACCTTGTGAATACCACCACTGCGAATACATAACAGTTCGCCGGCATCGGCATCAAATTCCTTCTTCACTTCCAGCTCGGCATAGCCGGGCCGATCATTCGCGTCGACCCGTCGATAGCGAACATTGCGCTCGACCCCTTCAATACCGGCGACCACCGCCCAGGTGCCGTGATCGTGTGGCGGCGTACCGCGGCCGGGCAGCCAGTTGACCGCAAACACCGCCAGCGAATGATCGGCTTCTTCGTGCAGCAGGTGCACGCCGAAACCCTGGGATTCATCACTTTCATAATACTTCGGTTGCAACCAGGAGCGCTCGCCGACGAGCTTCAAGGCCAGCGGCCCGAGGCGACGGAAAATTTCGTCTTCATCGTCGGTTTCAGAACCGATCAGACGCAGATCGTCGACGTATTGCTGTAAAGAATAGCTTGCGCTCATGATACCTGCCCTCTTTTCGAGAGCCGACATTATATCAATACCGGCGATGCAGTCGAATTTCGTGCCGTCAGAAATAGTAGGCCATGTCGACCAGCAGGTAATCGTCATTGGCGAAGGCAGCGAGTGGATCGTTGTCGTCGATGTTGGCAAAAGTCTGCAATTCGAGTTCCAGTTTCCAGCTTGCGCCGATGCGCCGGCTGGCCTCGACGCGAAAGCTGCGGCTGTGGTTATCGGTGTCGACCAGGAAACCCGCCAGCACTTCACTCGACTGGGCGTCGTTCAGGGCGAGGCGGGCACCCATAAAAAGATCCCGATCGAACACCCCGCGTTGGCCTTCGGGTCGATTGTCATAGGAGTACTCGGCGATGGCACCGATATCTGCGCTCGAATCCAGGATGCCGTAGAAGGTGTATTCGAAACCATAGATAAATGCATCCCGGTCAGCGGATTCGGCCTTGCGGTGGATCAATTCGAGCCGCCAGATCCAGTCCAGGTAAATCAATTGCGCATCGATGCCGATCTGGGTCATCTGCTCGTAGAACGGAGTCAATACAGGATCACCGTTGCTGTCGATGCCGGGCAACAACAGCGGGTCGCGACTGGTGCCGTCGAACCACGAAACGCCAAGATCGAGGTCATTGTAGGTTTGCGAAAAGCGCAGCGCGTAATCGACGTGTTGCTGACCGGCGGAAGATTCGTATTCAACCTGATCCGTATCGACCACCAGCGGCGGGCGCAGGCGCCCCTCCCTGGCATTGAAGGTGCGCTCACGAAAGCCGGGCAACACCAGGAAATCGAGAACACCCCAGTCCTGGTAACGCTTCAGGTGAATCATCGGCTGGCCGAGCTTGTCTTCGCCGTCGATGCTTTCCACCGCGTCGATCTGGTTGATCACATCCACCAGGTGCTGGGATTCGGCAACACCCCAGAACATGGTGTTGATGCCCACGCGCCATTCGTTGTCGCCGTCGATATGTAGCCACAGCAGTTCACGGATATCGGCGTGTTCGCGACCGGCATCCTTGTCGTCGGCGCGCATGAACAGTTCCACGCTCCACAGATCGGCGCCGTCGTTCCAGTCGCCATCCCATTTCGGTGCGAGTGACAGCGTCAGGTTTTCGTCAAACTGGCCTTCAAACTGTGCTGTTTCGCTGAAACTGATGGCTTCGACCGCGACATTGCCGGAGAACTCCGCATAGCCGTTACCACAGCACAGAAAAAGACCCAGCCAGGCTGCCAGCCGAAGCATATTACTGGACGCGTTTTAGTGTCTGCGAGCGAAAATCTCGTTCGCTGAGACCGGTCTTGAACTGGTAGTCACCCCACTCCAGCAGCGTGCTCTTGCCAGTCTGGTGATTTTCCATATTCATGCTGCCAGGGCGCCAGTAGTGTCCCAGGTACTGCTGGAAATCACCCGCAGTCAAGGTTTTCAGCAACGCTTTCTTACGATCGTAAAAATCCGCCTTGACGAGGCGATAGGCCTCGCTATCGAGCCACACCACCTCGCGCGTGTATCCGGAGTGCTCATAGGCCGGGAAACGCTCGACGACATGACAGATCCAGTCACCACAGGGCTCGTCGCGCAGGTAGTTGTAGGTGTATTTCTCGACTTCCTGTGAACCCAGATCCTCGAAAGCAAAAGTGGACCCCATAAACGGGCCCGACTTGTTGCGCGAGCTGATGCGCTTGACCCGCTTGAGTGCCGGCAGGTAAAGCCACTGATCGTCGGGCTCCAGCCCATGGGTATAGGTCAGCATCGCGGTACCCTTGACATCGGCTGGCTCATCGAATATCGACAGGCTCTTGTCACCATCGCCATCGACCTCCAGCGTGCGGATACGAATCTCCCGCACCGAGGTATCGCCCGATTTGTTTTTCAGCGTCATGGTCATGCTCGCGGTAAAGTCGGTGAATCCCCTGTCGTAGTCCCTGGCGGCTTTAGCGATCTCCAGGCCGCGCTGCTGCGAGTCCTGCGCGACAGCGGCCAGCGGCATACAGATACACAACAACAGGGCAACTATCTTGATATCAGGCATTGATCTTCTCCTTGCCGTCGACGGCCATTAATAACGGTGGTAACAACAGAAAATCGGCGATGAGCGCAAAGAATATGGTCACTGCAGTCATAAACGCCATGTTCGAATTAAGCGCAAACGCAGAAAACGTCAATACCATAAAACCGGCGATCAGCACGATCGAGGTCACCACCAGGGCGAGCCCCACGGTACTGAAGGCATAGCGCACCGCATCTTGCGCATCGAGACCCTTTTCACGACGCGCGCGCAGGTACTTGCTCAGGAAATGCACCGTGTCATCGACCACGATGCCAAGTGTCATGCCGGTAACTACCGACAACGCGAGACCGATCTGACCAACGAAGAGACCCCAGACGCCAAACGCCAGCGCCGCGGGTATCAGGTTTGGCAACAGGCTCAGCAGACCGATTCTGGGCGAACGCAGGGCAAACACCAGGATCAGCGAGATCAGTAGCAAGGCAATCGTGGTGCCGAGCAGCATGCTGCGGATGTTGCGCGCGCCAATATGGCTAAACATGAGGGTCGGACTCGCGGCTTCGTTGTGCATGCTGGGTGGCAGATTGTCCTGCATCCACTGGCGGGAGCGCTGCTCCAGCTCAAGCACGGAGCGCGTGGTCATGCTGTACAACATCACGGTCATGCGGGTCGCGGACTTGTCGATGTTGATCTGGTTGTTGAGGTCGAGTCCATAGGGCAACGACATCTCGTAAAGCAGCAGGTATTGCGCCGCCAGTTCACGCTCGGCAGGCAACCGGTACCAGTCGGAATCGTCGCCATGCATGCTCTTGTTGAGCCGCTTGAAGGTATCGGTTAGCACGTTGACGTGTATGACCTCGGGTTGTTCGCGGTACCAGCTGGCAAATTTTTCGACATTTTGCTGAAATTGCGGATCGCTAATCCCGCCGTGCTGGCCGGATTCCAGCGAATGGTCTATCAGGTAGAGCCCCCCCAGATGCCTGGTGGCGAAATCCGCGTCACGACGGAATTCGATCTTCTCACTGAAATACTTGACGAAATCATCGTTGAGCTCGTTCATCGGCACAAACGCGATGATCACCAGGCTTGCAACACCCATACCCAGCAGCAGCTGCCTGCGCCGGGCAATGACGAATTCGGCGAATTGCCGCATCAACCGGCTGGAACCGGTTTCTCCGCTGAGCTGCCGGGCGGGCAGAATCATCATCAGTGCCGGCAGAAAAGTGACACTTAACACAAACGCGATCACGACACCCATGGCGACTATATTGCCCAGGTCATGAAACGGCGGTGCATCCGAAAAATTCATGCTGAGGAAACCGATCGCCGTGGTCAGGCTGGTCAGAAAAACCGGCTGGAAGTTGATGCGAATACTATCAACCATGGCGTCTTCGGGACTCTCCCCGCGCCGCTTCATCTGCTGGTAATTCATCAGCACGTGCACGCTGTCGGCGATCGCCATGGTTGGGATAATCATCACCGCTGAAAATGACGGTGGAGTCAGGGCGATGCCGAGCCAGCCGGCCATACCCATCGCGCCGATAATCGAAAAAAAGATAATGGCGAGCGTGGCGACGGTGCCGGACAGCTCCTTGACCCAGAAATACAGCACGATGACAAACATCAGCAACATTAACGGAAACAGCGTCGACATATCGTACTTGCTCGCCTCGGGAAAAGCCTGGTTCATCATGATGATGCCACTGAGCTTGACGTCGATATCGGGAAACCTGGCGCGAAAATCCGCCCGCAGGGCGCGCGCGAACTCAACCACCTCGGGATTCTCGGCAAGCTGGTCGATGCCGGGCAATTCGATGGTGATATTGACGGCAGTAACCTGCGCGTCCGGCGATACCAGGCGATGCACCAGTACCGGTTCATTGAGCGCGATTTCACGAATCTGCGAAAGCGCCGCATCGTCCAGGCCATCGGCCCGGTAGGCAAGATCTTCGACCACCAGATCGTCTTCCTCGGCCGAGGTATGCTGGTAGTTGGACAGCGATTCGACCCGGGTCGAGTAAGGGGTTTCCCAGGCGCGGTCGGTGAGCCAGGCCACCGCCGCAAGGGTCTTGCGGGTGAACACCTGGCCGTCCGCAGGCACCAGCACAAATATCACGTTGTCATTGCGGGAATAGGTATCCTGCAGATTTTCAAACGCCAGCAACTGTGGATTGTCGTCTCCGAAAAACACCCGGTAATCATTGGTAAAGGTCAGGAACTGGACGCCCACGCCCATACCCAGGATCCAGATCAGAACCAGCGCAAGGGTTGCCCACCGCTGTCGCAGGATGAATTCAGCGTAACCTGCGGCCATTACCGATCCCCGGGTTGAGTTCTGATCAAATGTAACAGCTGCGTCAACCCGCTAGTGCACTGCTGGAGCTTGCCGAGGTCCTGCGCCACCTTCGCGGTGCTCAGGCTACCCTCTATGAGAGCCGCAATGGTAACCGCCAGCGCACGGGGATCGATCGCTTCGATAATCAGCCCATCCTGCTGAGCGCGCAGTAAAACTTTACTGATCGATTGATGCCAGTGCTCGTATATCGCGGCCAGGCGCAAGCGAAAGCCTTCGTCGATTGGCGCCATTTCCTGCGCCAGCACCGAAAGCGGGCAACCCAGCTCAATATCGGTCAGCGAAAAAGACTCACCCGCCGCCTGAATGAGCTGGATGAATCCCTCGATGGGATCGTCGAAATAGTGCAGCGGCTGGATGAATCTGAGGTCGATACGTTGCGCAATGACTTCATCGATGACGGCATAACCCAGTTCGGTTTTATTCGCAAAATGGTGATACAAGGCACCCTTGGTTAGCCCGGTACGCGCCAGGATATTTGCCAGGCTGGCTGACTGAAAGCCGTTCAGGTGAATTTCCTGGTAGGCGGCGGTCAGAATCGCATCACGCGTATCCAGCTCGCTATCATTGAGTGGTTGCCACCAGTAAACCTCGGTTTCGCTTAATTCGTTCATCATTACATACCAGTTGGTATGGTTTATATTATCGACCGGTATTTATGTCAACCAATGCCCGCACGCGGTGCCGCCAGGTAATTACATGGCGACGATGACGCGCACCGCATCGAGACGCAGGCGCGCATGCTGCAGGGCGATCTCAAAGTGTTCCAGCTGTTCTGTGAAAAATTCAATCTCCTCATCACGCACCCCGGGATTCACCTGCTGCAACGCGACCAGGCGGTCGATTTCGTGGCCCAGTAACTCACGCCCTTTGTCGCGTGCCTGCGTAATCAATTCGGGTACCCGGGTAGCGGAGGCCTGTTCCGCGAATTCCAGCATCTGTGTCAGCTCCGCCTGGCGGGCCTTGACAATTTTCATCGCGGTATCGCCGTCGACGCGTTGCGTTTGCTGCAGGGCCAACTCCAGCTCGGCAGACTCGGCATGATCCCGGCCGCTCTCGTCAACGACCACGCGGATACTGGTGATGGGAAAATAACGCTCATTGTGGCGTCCGGCATCATCGCTGAAATCCATTAGAAAATGGCACTCGGCAAGCAACGTACCGGCCCTGACGCCGCTATAGCCGAGCGCGATCAAGGCAGTATTGCCAAACTCGCTACTCAATATCATATCCATCGCGTTACGCACGAAAGGATGCTCCCAGGTCAGGTAATGCAAATCCTCATTGGCCAGCGCGGCGCTGCGATCATAAGTAACTGTCATGCCATCCTCTGGCAAGCCCGGCATTTGCGTGAGCATATTCTCGCCGGGCGTAATGACCCAACCATCTCTGCCCCTTATTTCGCTATTCACACCAAAACAGTCGTAGATTCGTTCCATGAAATTGAAAATCTTGAAATCGAGTTCGCGCTGCATCGATTCATCAATCAACGATTCGGCGATCGCGGGACGACAGGAATTCATTTCCAGCAAGCGATCGCGACCCTGTTGCAAGGCCAGGTCCAGCGCCTGGTGTAATTCGTGGCAGCGCAGGATAAAGCCATCGATGGGCAGCGATGGGTCATCGAGGTGCTGTTGCAATTCCTGGCGCGTGTTCAGATACACCTGGTGCCCCGCCGGGCAGGTTTTCAAAAACGCACCCAGACCCTCGTGATACCAGCGAAACAAAACCTGCCGAGCACTGCCCTCGACATAGGGCACGTGGATCTTGATCACCGCATTCTGCCCGATCCGGTCCAGGCGGCCAATACGCTGCTCGAGCAAATCGGGGTTCAGCGGCAAATCGAATAACACCAGGTGATGAGCAAACTGAAAATTGCGGCCTTCGCTGCCGATTTCAGAACAGATCAACACCTGCGCGCCCTCATCGGGATCGGCAAACCAGGCCGCCGCGCGATCGCGCTCCAGCAGACTCATTCCCTCGTGAAACAGGGTGGCACGGATACCGTGTTTCTGTTTCATCTCGTCAACCAGTTGCATTGCCGTATCAGCCAGCGCGGTGATCACCAGTATTTTCCGGTTGCGGTGTTCGCACAGCAATTCCCCGAGCCAGCGACGATAGGGATCGCCGTTCACGTCAGCACTCAATGGAGCTGGAAGCACTTCGCGTTGCGGAAAACCCTTGACTGCATGACGGGTATTGCGAAACAACACACGACCAGTGCCATGGCGGTCGAGTAAATCGTCGATATCGTCGCTGCACTCCGGGTCGGCGAGTAAAGCCTCGGCCTGGTCGGCGAGCTCGCGGTAACCGAGCTCTTGCTGCAGGAAGTGATCGATATCGCTAAAGCGATCCGGGTCCAGCAGGCGCAACCGCGCAAAGTGGCTTTCCTTGCCGAGCTGTTCGGGCGTCGCCGTCAGCAACAGCAGGCCCGCGGTTTTTTCGGCCAGACCTGCAATCAACTGGTACTCGGCACTGGGTTGTTCGGGCGACCACTGCAGGTGATGTGCTTCATCCACGACCAGCAAGTCCCATTCACCCTCACGCGCATGCGCGGCATGTTGCGCGTTCGCGGCCAGGAACTCGAGGCTGCACAACACCAGTTGCTCGGCATGGAAGGGATTTTCGACCGCATCAAAATCATCCGCATAATCGTCGGCTCCAGGCGCATCGACTGCCAGCCGTGCTTCGTCGTATATGCTGAACATCAGGTTGAAGCGGCGCAACATTTCCACCAGCCACTGGTGTACCAGCGACTCCGGCACCACGATCAAAACCCGACGCGCCCGCTCCAGCAGTAATTGCTGGTGCAGAATCAGGCCGGCCTCGATGGTCTTGCCGAGTCCAACCTCGTCGGCCAGCAATACGCGCGGGGCAAATCGGCGCGATACTTCATGAGCGATATACATCTGGTGCGCAATCAGGCTGGTGCGACAGCCCGCCAGTCCAAAAACCGCGGACTGTTGCAGTCGGTTGGCGATTTCACGGGTCTTGCAGCGCAGCCTGAACCACTTGTTACGGTCGATCTGGGCGTTGAGCAATCTCTCGCCCGGTTGATTGAGCTGCAGGAAATGGCTCAATCGACCTTCGGGAAGCTGTGTCGCCGTGCCCTGTTCATCCTCACAGTGATAGATGATCAGGCCGTTCGCCTCACGCAACTCGATCACTCGCAGGAGTTCACCGTCCTGGCGTTCTATCCAGTCACCGCTACGAAAACGCACCCGGGTCAGCGGCGCGTCGGCGCGCGCGTAGATGCGCGTCTCCCCAGTTGCCGGGAACACGATGCTGACTGTGCGGTGTTCGATCTCGATCACCATGCCGAGGCCTAGTTGAAGTTCGGCGGCACTCATCCAGCGCTGGCCAATAACAAATTCCTGCATCTTTAAAAATAGGTCTCCGGAAAACGCGCGCGATTATAACAGCAGCTGCAACTCGACCACCAATATTCCGCGCTTTCAACTCGCCGACAATAATCCATTGCGAGACTTGCAGTTGACTGCCAAGTTGCACAGAATGCAACGATGATCAAGCTTGACCCAAAGGGCTACTTTATCACCGGCTCAGATACCGATGTCGGCAAGACCTATGTCGCCTGCCAGATCATCCGCCAACTGACCACGCGTGGAATAGAAATGGAAACCCGTAAACCCGCCGAGTCCGGATGCAAGGAGGCGGGCGACGGCAGATTGATCACCCATGATGCGGTGGCACTGCAACAGGCCAACGCCAATCGCGAGTCAATCGAACGTATCTGCCCCTTTCGCTACCATGCCGCACTCGCACCACACCGGGCAGCGCGCCGCGAAGATCGGGCGGTCGCACTGCAGGCACTAATCGATGCCTGCAACCGTGACGACCCGGCGCATTGCCTGATCGTCGAAGGTGCCGGTGGCTTCTATTCACCGCTGGCCGAAGATGGCCTGAACGCCGATCTGGCCTGCGCACTGCAATTGCCGGTGATCATCGTGATCAATGATCGCATCGGCGCGGTCAACCAGGCATTGACGACGCTGCAGGCGGTGATCAGTCGCAAACTTCATGTGGCCGCGCTGATTCTCAACCAGCTGGAGCCGCCGAGCGATAACGGCATGGACAATGCCGCCGATATACGATCTTACTGCAACAGCCCGCTATTCAGTTGCGGCTACAACGCCGAGCTGGAGTCTCTGTTCGAACCTGTTCATGCCTAGGACCCACCTCGATCGCCTGCTGGCGCCCTGGGTGTTCGTGCTCACCGGTATCGTTTTCAACATTCTATCGGCAGTAATCACGCATTACTTTATCGGCCTCAACAACGAGGCCATCAACATTATCGACCGCGAAATCGATCGCAAGCAGGTGCTAATTGACAGCCTGTGGCAATCGCGGGTTGAAGTCGAACGCAAGCAGGAATTTTTTATTTTGCTGTTTGCCCAGCCGGGCGACAAACCCACTGCCAGCGAAACCTTTTACCAGGATTACCTGCAGGAAACGATAGCGACCTACGACCTGGCCGCATTTGAGCCGCGCACGGATCGCGACCGGGGCAATCAACCAGGCCTGCTACTCGATATCAGCGCCGCGGCACAGTCGGCGATCGTCGAATCCATCAACAGTACCTATTTCGAAACCCTGGAACTGCAGGAGGCACGCATGCCGCTGGAAAACGACAATTCACGCCTGTTCAGCATCGCCATCTTCCTGCAGGTGGTCGGGCTAATCCTGGTGCTGGCGCGCGACCTGCGGCGATCCTGATAAATGCTCTTCCAATATGAATAAGGGCTACGCGGTCATTCTGACCGGCTACATCGGCTGGGGCCTGTTCCCGCTTTACTGGACGCTGCTGATCCACGTGCCGCCGGGCGAAGTACTTCTGCACCGGATGCTCTGGGCGGTACCGGTGCTGGTAATGCTGGTGATGCTTTCCCCGCGTCGCCGCGCGCAGCTAAGCGTAGCGCTCCATTCCTGGCAGGAACTGCGATGGCTAACCCTGTCGAGCCTGGTGATCTGTTTCAACTGGGGCATTTACATCTGGGCGGTTGCCAACCAGCAGGTGGTCGAAGCGAGCATGGGCTACTTCCTGACACCGCTGCTGAACGTGCTGGCCGGCACGGTCGTGTTCAAGGAAAAATTGACGCGCCTGAAACTCATCGCCATCGCGTTTGCCGCGCTCGGTGTGGGCTACTACGTACTCACCACGGCCGCATTTCCCTGGGTGGGACTCGCGGTCGCCGTGAGCTTCGCCGGCTACGGTCTGTTGCGCAAGCAAATGAAGACCAACGCCATTCCCGGGCTATTCGTTGAAACCCTGTTATTGCTGCCGTTTACCCTGGGACTGGTATTGTGGTTGCATTACAGTGGGCAGGCGGTGTTTCTGCACCAGGACCGGAATACCGACCTGCTATTGATACTGGGCGGCCCCATCACCATCACACCGCTGGCTTTTTTTACTGCCGGCACCCGCATGTTGCCGATGACAACAGTCGGTATCCTGTTCTACGTGACGCCTTCATTGCAGTTTCTGTCTGGTATATTCGTGCTCGGCGAAGCGTTCAACCTCGACAAGTTGATCGCCTTCAGCGGGATCTGGATAGGCCTTGCAGTCTTCAGTTACAGCCTGCTAAAGCGCGAGCGGGCAACGCCGGCCTGACTTTACGGGCGTCGATTTTCACAGGGCCCTCGATCAAGCCCGGATGAATCCCCCTGCCGCAACAGGATTCGGGCCGGGAACACAATGCAACTTCATCGCTTTCGCCTGAAACCAGAATTTCCATAATATTATCAGCGGTTTATCACGAGGCCTGAAGCCTGCCGGGGAAATATTCCGGCTAGGCGACAAAATTGGGCATATTGCCGACTTCGACGATCTTCATCGCATTGGTGCCACCACCGGTGCCCATCAGATCACCCTTGGTAATAATCACCAGGTCACCATCGGTAATGGTACCGTGGGCTTTCATCAAATCGACCACTTCCATGTTGGCCTCGGCGTGGTTGGTGTGCACGGTCGGAAAATATACCGGAAACACGCCGCGATATAGATTGACCTTGCGATTGGTCGACTCGTGGCGCGACAGCGCGAAAATGGGGATACCCGAGCTGATGCGCGACATCCACAGCGAAGTGGATCCCGATTCGGTGAGTGTGGCAATCGCGCTGACGTTCAGGTGGTTAGCGGTGTACATGGTGGCCATGGCGATCGCTTCGTCGACGCGCGAAAAAGTGCTGTTGATACGATGGTCCGATTTAAGTGCTCGACTCTCCTGCTCGGCGTTCAGGCAGATATCCGACATCGACCTGACGGTTTGACTCGGATAGCGCCCGGTCGCAGTTTCCGCTGACAGCATCACCGCGTCGGTGCCGTCGAGCACTGCATTGGCTACATCGAATACCTCAGCGCGCGTCGGAATCGGGTTGTCGCGCATCGATTCCATCATCTGGGTTGCAGTGATGACAACACAGTTAAGCCGACGTGCGGTACGGATGATTTTCTTTTGCACGGCGGGCAGCTTGGCATCACCGATTTCGACTCCGAGGTCGCCGCGCGCGATCATGATCGCCTCCGACGCCTGGATAATTTCCTCGAGATTATCGAGCGCCTCGGCGCGTTCGATCTTGGCAACCAGACCCGCCTTGCAGCCCTCCGCCTCGAGCAACTGCCGCGCCTGGATCATATCATGCGCATTTCTCGGGAACGACACGGCCAGGTAATCACAGTTGATCAGGGCGGCGGTTTTGATATCGGCACGGTCCTTGTCGGTTAGTACTTCGGCAGTCAGCCCGCCACCTTTCAGGTTAATACCCTTGTTATCAGAAAGCATACCGCCCACTACGACCGTACACTCGATGCGCGACCCATCGACGTTTACCACGTCCAGCACGATGCGCCCGTCATCGAGCATCAACGTGTTACCGGCTTTAACATCTTGCGCCAGCTTCGTGTAAGTAACGCCAACCTGCTCGCTATCACCCTCGCCATCGGGGCAATCGATGTTCAGACAGAAACGTTCGCCGATCCTGAGTTCGATAGCGCCATCACGGAACTTCCGGGTACGGATCTTCGGCCCTTGCAGGTCGGCAAGAATTGCCAGGTGGCGGTTGTTTTCGTTACCGATGCGGCGAATTTTTTCGGCGCGCGCCTTGTGTTCTTCCACCGTGCCATGCGAAAAATTGAGGCGAACCACGTCGACGCCTGCCTTGATAAGACTGTCGATTGCCGCGTCGGACTCGGTGGCCGGGCCCATGGTGGCAACAATTTTGGTCCTACGAACGACTTCTCTCATACTCTTCATATCTTGCCTCCAGCATTGCTACAGCAGGTAGCTGCTTGCCTTCCAGGAATTCCAGGAACGCCCCTCCGCCGGTGGAAATATATGAAACCTGCTGCGAAATCCCATACTTGTCGACTGCCGCCAGGGTGTCACCACCCCCGGCAATGGAAAACGCGGGCGATGCGGCGATCGCCTGCGCGACGACCCGTGTGCCTTCGGCAAACTGGTCAAATTCAAAAACACCGACCGGACCATTCCAGACGATGGTCGCCGCCTGCTGCAATATTTCGGCAAACCTGGCCGCGGTCTGCGGCCCGATGTCGAAGATCATGTCGTCGTCTTCAACCTCGTCTACCGGCTTGATCTCGGCGACGGCGTCCTCGGAAAACGCCTTGCCGCAGACCACGTCGGTCGGGATCGGAATATCCCGGCCCTGTTGCCGGGCCTGTTCGACCAGGCGCTGCGCCTCGGTAATCAAATCCGTTTCCACCAGCGATTTGCCGACATTGTAGCCGGCCGCCGCGATAAAGGTATTGGCAATACCCCCACCCGGTATCAACTGGTCGACAATCCCGGAGAGCGATTCCAGCACGGTTAGCTTGGTGGAGACCTTGGAGCCACCGACGATGGCGACCACCGGGTGCGCCGGCTGCTTCAAGGCCTTGCCCAGCGCGTCCAGTTCACCGGCCAGCAAGGGGCCGGCACAGGCCAACGGCGCATAGACACCGACGCCGTGGGTAGAGGCCTGGGCGCGATGAGCTGTGCCGAAGGCGTCCATCACGAAAATATCGCAAAGCGCTGCATACTTTCGTGACAGCGCCTCGTCATTCGCCTTTTCGCCGACATTGAAACGCACGTTTTCCAGCAGCACCACGTCGCCGTCCTGCAATTGCGGCGCCTGCTGCAGATAATCGTCGAGCAGCGGGATCTCCATGTCGAGTGCCTGCGCGAGATAGTTTGCCACCGGTTGCAGCGAAAACTGCGCCTCGACCACGCCTTCTTCAGGGCGCCCCAGATGTGACATGATCATCAGCCGCGCACCGGCGGCGATGCAATGGCGTATCGCCGGCAGCGAAGCCAGGATGCGCTGGTCACTGCTGACCACACCATCCTTCACCGGTACATTCAGGTCCTGGCGAATCAATACACGCTTGCCGGCCAGTTCGAGGCCGGTCAGTTCCAGTACAGGCATGATCAGGCCGCGATGACGCGCGCCATCTCGACCACCTTGCAGGAATAGCCCCATTCGTTGTCGTACCAGGACACCAGCTTGACGAAGGTGTCGTCCATCTGGATACCGGCCTCGGCGTCGAAGGTCGAGGTACAGGATTCGCCGATGAAGTCACTCGAAACGACCTTGTCCTCGGTGTAGGCCAGTACGCCTTTCATCGGCCCCTCCGAGGCTTTTTTCATCGCCGCACAGATCTCTGCGTAACTCGCGCCCCGCTCCAGCTCGACGGTCAGGTCGACCACCGAGACGTCAGGCGTCGGTACGCGAAAAGCCATGCCGGTCAGCTTGCCGTTCAGCTGCGGCAATACCTTACCAACCGCCTTGGCGGCGCCGGTGGAGGACGGAATGATGTTGTCGAGGATGCCGCGGCCGCCGCGCCAGTCCTTCATCGACGGTCCGTCGACGGTTTTCTGTGTAGCGGTCACCGCGTGCACGGTAGTCATCAGACCCCGTTTGAGACCGAAATTGTCGTCGATCACCTTGGCGATCGGCGCCAGGCAGTTGGTGGTGCAGGAAGCGTTGGAAATGATCGACTCACCGGCATAGCCGTCGCTGTTGACGCCGAACACGAACATCGGTGTATCGTCCTTGGACGGCGCCGACATGATGACCTTTTTGGCGCCAGCGTCGATGTGCTTCTGCGCTGTTTCCTTGGTCAGGAAAAGACCTGTCGACTCGATGACCACGTCGACTTTGAGCTCGCCCCATTTCAACTCGGCCGGGTCACGCTCCGCCGTCAGGCGGATTTTGCTGCCATCGACAACCAGGGTATTACCATCGACGGCGATATCACCCTTGAACCTGCCGTGCACCGAGTCGTACTTGAGCATGTAAGCCAGGTATTCGGGCTCCAGCAGGTCGTTAATGCCAACCACTTCGACGTCGTCGAAATCCTGTGCGGCGCGAAATACCATGCGTCCGATTCGACCAAATCCGTTAATACCGACGCGTATTGTCATCTGTCATCTCCTGTTCGTTAAGTTAATCTGATACCACTAGTTTTTCGACCGCTTCCACCACCTTGTCGACGGTGAAACCGAAATAGGAAAACAATTCTTTAGCCGGCGCCGATTCGCCAAAAGTATCCATACCGATGACAATTCCATCCATGCCAACGTATTTATACCAGCCGGCACTGACGGCGGCTTCGACCACGATGCGCGCCCTGATCTCCGGCGGCAAAACCGCGTCGCGATATTCCCGCGGCTGGCGATCGAACTCGGTTGTGCTCGGCATCGATACCACACGGACCTTTGTCTCTTCGAGGGCTTCGCTTTCGCTGGCGGCGACCGCCAGTTCGACTTCGGACCCGGTAGCGATAATGATCGCGTCGGGCGTCCCGTCACAATCGCGCAACACGTAGCCACCGCGCGCAATCGACTCGATCTGCTCGGCGCTGCGTACCTGGTGCTTCAGGTTCTGGCGCGAAAACACCAGGCAGCTCGGTCCGTCGCGACGCTCGATGGCCGCCTTCCAGCTGACCGCGGTTTCGACCGCATCGCAGGGGCGCCACAACGCCATATTGGGAATCATGCGCAGCGTGGGAATCTGCTCGACAGCCTGGTGCGTCGGGCCATCCTCACCCAGCCCGATCGAATCGTGGGTATAGACGAAGATCGACTGGATCTTCATCAGGGCCGCCATACGCAGGGCATTTCGAGCATATTCGGAAAACACCAGGAAGGTGGCGCCGAAGGGGATGAAGCCGCCATGCAACACGATACCGTTCAAAATAGCCGACATGCCGAATTCGCGCACCCCGTAATTGACGTAATTAGCATCGTACATATTCGCACGCATCGGCTTGAATCCCGACCACTCGGTGCCGTTGGAGCCGCCGAGGTCGGCCGAACCACCGAACAGTTCCGGCAGCAGCGGTGAAATAACCTCCAGGGTCGCCAGCGAAGACACGCGGGTAGCCTTTTCCGGCGCGGCCGCATCGGTCGCGGCGATAAATTCCTGGATTTTCTCCGCCCAGTCTGCGGGCAGATCTCCACCCATGCGGCGCTTGAATTCGTCCGCTAGCTCGGGATGTGCTTCGCTGTAATCCGCAAATTTCTGGTTCCAGCTGTCTTCCTGAACCTGGCCGGCCTTCTTATGATCCCACCCCTGGTAGATCTCTTCGGGAATTTCAAAGGGAGCCGGTTCCCAGTTCAATTCGATGCGCGCCAGCGCAACCTCTTCTTCACCGAGCGGAGCGCCGTGCGCGTCGTGGCTGCCCGCCTTGTTGGGCGAGCCGAACCCGATAATGGTTTTGCAGCAAATCAACGATGGTTTCGCCGAGACCGCGCGCGCAGCCTCGATGGCGATTTTAATTTCATCGGGGTCGTGGCCGTCGACTTCCATGACATGCCAGCCATAGGCCTCGAAACGCTTGGGCGTATCGTCACGAAACCAGCCATCCACCTTGCCATCGATAGAGATGCCATTGTTATCCCAGAAGGCAATCAGCTTGCCCAGCTCCAACGTACCGGCGAGCGAGCAGGCCTCGTGCGAGATACCTTCCATCAAACAGCCATCACCGAGAAAAACATAGGTGAAGTGATCGACGACATTGAAATCGCCCTGGTTGAATTTGGCAGCCAGAACCCGCTCGGCGATGGCCATGCCAACGGCATTGCTAATACCCTGGCCCAGCGGCCCCGTGGTGGTTTCGATACCCGGCGCATAACCGTGTTCCGGATGACCGGGCGTCTTGGAATACAATTGGCGAAAGTTTTTCAGATCCTCGATGGTGAGCTCGTAGCCACTCAAGTGCAGCACCGAGTAGGGCAGCATCGAACCGTGGCCGTTGGACATCACGAAGCGGTCGCGATTGCTCCACTCGGGATTGGCCGGGTTATGCCGCATGAAGTCGTTGTACAGAACCTCGGCGATATCGGCCATTCCCATCGGCGCACCCGGATGCCCCGAATTGGCCTTCTGAACCGCATCCATGGCCAGCGCGCGAATTGCATTTGCCAGGTTTTTACGTGATGCCATTGATCGTCCCCATTGCTGGTTTATTCAACATAAGCCATTGATAATAAATGTTTTATTCCTAAATGCGGTGGTTATACCAGACATCCAGAACCGATAATTGCAGCCCACCATTCGATGCGCACTGTCGACAAGGCGCGATATTCTCTCGTAAATGCAAATTGACAGCAACTTATAAAACGCCTGCGCCGATTCACACGATCGCAAGCCGTGGTGATCAAGGGCTGTTATTTTTAAATGTCTTACATATAATGCCCTCTTTGTCGGCCATCAGGGGACTCTAATTATGCAAGGCTCATATATCTTCACATCGGAATCGGTATCTGGCGGTCATCCGGACAAAATGGCCGACCAGATCTCCGATGCGGTACTGGATGCCCTGCTGACCCAGGATCACCGCTCCCGCGTCGCCTGCGAAACACTGGTCAAGACCGGCATGGTATTGCTTGCCGGCGAGATCACCACCAATGCCGAGGTCGATTTCGAGGCGCTGGTGCGTAAAACCGTAAACGACATCGGCTACGACAACCCGGAATGCGGCTTCGATGGCGCAACCTGTGCCGTACTCACCGGTCTCGGCAAGCAGTCCGGCGATATCGCCATGGGCGTCGACGAAAGCGATGACAAGGAACAGGGCGCAGGCGACCAGGGCCTGATGTTTGGTTATGCCTGTAACGAAACCGATGTATTGATGCCAGCGCCCATAACCTATGCGCATCGGCTGGTGCGCAAGCAATTCGAATTGATGAAGTCCGGTGAACTCGACTGGCTGTTGCCCGACGCCAAGAGCCAGGTCACCCTGCGATACGAAAACCACCAGCCCGTTGGTATCGAAGCGGTTGTGCTGTCGACCCAACACAAGGAATCGATAGGCCTGAAAGCGCTGCGCGAAGCCGTGATCGAAACCATCCTGAAGCCGGTGTTACCGTCCGATTGGCTGGTGCAATGCAAGAATGAAAACATTCACGTCAACCCCACCGGGCGTTTCGTCATCGGTGGCCCGGTCGGTGATGCGGGTTTAACCGGCCGCAAGATCATTGTCGACACTTACGGCGGTATGGCCCGACACGGTGGCGGCGCTTTCTCCGGTAAAGACCCATCGAAGGTTGACCGCTCGGCGGCTTATGCAGCGCGCTACGTGGCCAAGAACATCGTCGCCGCCGGCATCGCCGGTCGCTGCGAAGTACAGGTCTCCTATGCCATCGGTGTGGCCGAGCCGACTTCCATCAGCGTCGACACCTTCGGTACCGGCAATATCGACGACGAGCGCATCATCGCCCTGATTCGCGAGCACTTTGACCTGCGCCCCAAGGGTTTGATCGCCATGCTCGACCTGTTGCGCCCCATCTACCAGCCGACCGCGGCTTACGGCCATTTCGGCCGCGATGATCTGGATCTGAGCTGGGAGCGCACCGACAAGGCAGCAGCCCTCAAAGACGCCGCCGGCCTCTAACCGGGCACCGGGTAACCATCACGGGTGCCCCTGCGGTTTGACAGCCGGGCATTTTTGAATAGAATACCCGGTTCCCCACTGCGGGGCTTTTGTGCGAGGAGCGCTGCGACAGCTTTACTGCCAGGCTCGCCCAACTGATTTATCGAACGGCGCTCATAAATAGTTTGGAGAATATTTATGAGTGCTAACGCCGCAGACGTTGTAAAACAAGACTTTATCGTAGCCGATCTCGACCTCGCTTCCTGGGGCCGTAAAGAGATTGCTATCGCCGAAACCGAAATGCCCGGACTGGTCTCGCTGCGCGGCAAATATGCCGCCGAGCAACCACTGAAAGGCGCCCGTATCGCCGGTTCCCTGCACATGACCATTCAAACCGCCGTGTTGATCGAAACCCTGGTCGCACTCGGGGCCGAAGTACGCTGGGCATCGTGCAACATCTTTTCCACCCAGGATCACGCCGCGGCAGCGATCGCCGATTCTGGTGTGCCGGTATTCGCCATCAAGGGCGAATCGCTCGAGGATTACTGGCAATACACCCACCGCATCATGGAATGGCACGACGGTGGCACCCCCAACATGATTCTCGATGATGGTGGTGATGCCACCATGCTTGTCAACCTGGGAACCAAGGCTGAAACCGATATTTCAGTGCTCGATAATCCGGGTACCGAGGAAGAAACCATCGCGTTCGCCGCGATCAGGGCCAAACTTGCCGAATCACCCAACTTCTACTCCACGATCCAGAAGAACATCAAGGGCGTGACCGAAGAAACCACCACCGGCGTGCATCGCCTGGTGCAGATGCAGGCCAAAGGCGAACTGCCCTTCCCCGCGTTCAACGTCAACGACTCGGTCACCAAGTCCAAGTTCGACAACCTCTATGGCTGCCGCGAATCGCTGGTCGACGGCATCAAACGCGCCACCGACGTCATGATTGCCGGCAAGGTTGCCGTGGTACTCGGTTACGGCGATGTCGGCAAAGGCTGTGCGCAATCGCTGAAAGGTCTCGGCGCCACGGTAATGGTCACCGAAATCGATCCCATCTGTGCCTTGCAGGCGGCGATGGAAGGTTTTCGCGTCGTTACCATGGACGATGTCTGCAGCCAGGCTGACATCTTCGTCACCACCACCGGCAACTTCAACGTTATCCGCAAGGATCACATGGAGCAAATGAAGAACCAGTCTATCGTCTGCAACATCGGCCACTTCGACAACGAAATCCAGGTTGCCGAGATGAAGGCTTTCGAGTGGGAAAACATCAAGCCGCAGGTCGATCACATCATCTTTCCAGACGGCCGACGCATCATCCTGCTCGCCGAGGGACGACTGGTAAATCTTGGCTGCGGAACAGGACATCCGAGCTTTGTCATGTCAAACTCGTTCACCAACCAGGTGCTGGCACAGATGGAAATTTTCTGTAACCCGGGCAAGTATCAGAACGAGGTTTACGTGCTACCGAAGCATCTCGACGAAGAAGTAGCCAGATTGCACCTGGAGAAAATCGGCGCCAAGCTGACCAAACTCAGCCAGGAGCAGGCCGACTACATCGGTGTCAAGGTCGAAGGCCCATACAAGCCCGAGGCTTATCGCTACTAGCGCGCGAACATCGGCATGCGCATAACCCGCGTTCATGTCGACGACGAGCTCGAGGTCGGTGCAGAAATTGCGCTGGCCCTGGCTCAAACCCACTACCTGAAGCACGTGCTGCGCCTGAAACCAGGCGCAGCTTTAGTGCTGTTCGATGGCCGCCAGGCCGTAGATTTTCACGCGCTGCTCACCGCAGACGGCAAGCAACTGGGCGCCACAATCGAATCCGCGACAGTGCTGCAGACCGAGTCCAGTCTCACTGTCGAACTCATCCAGGGACTGGGCCGCGCCGACCACATGGACTGGATGATTCAGAAGACCACCGAGCTTGGTGTCAGCCGCATCGTTTTGTTCAACGCCGAACGCAGCCAGACACCGTTGAAAGCGGCGCAGCTGGAAAAGAAAATGCAACACTGGCGCGGCGTCGCGATCAGTGCCTGCGAACAAAGCGGTCGTGCAATCATTCCCGCAATCAGCTATACGCGCGACCTCGACCAGGCCATTGCGGCACCATCCAGCGACTGTAAATTGCTGCTCGACTTCAAAGGCGACTCGCTGACCGCCGTGTTGCAGCAACCGCCACCCCTCATCTCGCTCAGCATCCTGCTCGGCCCCGAGGGCGGGCTCTGCCCAGCAGAGATCGAGCTGGCCAGAACCCGGGATTTTGTAGCGGTTACGCTGGGCCCCCGGGTGCTGCGCACCGAGACCGCCGCCATAAGTGCGCTCGCGATTGCCCAGTCCCTCATCGGTGACATGAACTGACACACCCTCGGTCGGCTGCTCAGCGCATGAAAGTGGGAGGCAATCATCGGCCAGTTTCGAATACTCACGATTATCCAGTATGCGAAAGAAAAGGACCCAACTCGAACCCCCCAGCGTTTGTTATTTCCCGCGATATACGGGTAACAAAAATCTGGGGGAGCAAATCGGTTTTCGGGAAACGGGTATACGGTCCCTGGACTTGCAGAACATGATGTTCCGGATCGGGGAATAGTATACGGCCCCGTATTTCTATTTAATCCCGTCACGGGCCATAAGTTCATTTCGTAATCGCTGCAAAGCCAGTTTTTCGGTGCTGTCGTGATTGCGTAATCCCAACGACCACAGGCAGTGTCTGAACTCTTTTTCGCTTGGCTGGCCGCTCATGCCGCAGGCGATTACCGATTGGCCGGCGACGGCTTCCGAGACATCGTACTGCCATGCAAAGTCGATCAGATCGATGCGTGCGCGGTTTGTTTCCCGGCCCGCCAGTACTGAAAGTGGCCGCTCGCTGGCGCTGAAATCCTATATTTGAAGGTCTGCTTTCGGCTGACTGGAGAGTAGGGATTTTGTTCAAGCTGCTAATAATCTCGCCAGACAGTTATCGGTTAGTATTGACCGGTAGAGAAACGGCTTGATATTCAACTGCATGCAAGCAAAATGATCTAAACCAGTTATGTTGCTCCCAAGTGCCGTGTTGATTGCCAAGATTTTGTTTCTACTACTATTAGCCAACGGCACTCCAGTTATTGTCAAAAAATTGCTTGGTGCTAAATTGGCCTACCCCCTGGATGGTGGTAACAGTTTTATCGATGGGAGAGCCTTTTTTGGAAAATCTAAAACTATTCGCGGAATAATTTCCTCAGTCCTGGTAACTTCAATCGGTGCTGCATTCATTGGCTACTCGATACAAACCGGCGCCTTATTTTCGATTTTATCGTTAAGCGGTGATCTCGCTTCCAGTTTTATCAAGCGACGGCTGAATTTACCGCCTGGCAGCAGGGCTCTCGGACTGGATCAGCTTCCGGAGTCGATACTACCATTATTATTTTTCTGGGAAGCACTCGAGCTCGATATACCTACGGCCATGACAGTCGTCTTTCTCTTCTTTTTTGGCGAACTTATCTTGTCTCGGGTTCTATTTAGATTAAACATTCGTGACCATCCCTACTAATACGCCTTCGTCATTATCCGAGGGTCTGCTCTGGTGCCGATCACAGAATCTCAACCAGCAGTTTTCAGGGTCTGCTTTAGAGAAAACAGACTCTCACCGGGGAGAATTAGGCTTCCGAGTTGTGCCCACAGCGGACTCTAGAAGTTCGGGGTATTTTGGTTTTCACCGGAGATATTCTCCATTCAAATTATCGAGTTTTTCAACAGTATCTGCCGTTCGCTGCCTCCCACTACTCAGTTATCAGTGACCGCTAACGAGAAAGCCGACGCTCAAATCCTCTGCGCCAGGGACCGAGTTGCGCCCCAAGGAGACCCTCATCTGGCTGAGCCAGGAGGCAATCGTCGGCCAGCAACGTTCCTTCGCATTAATAAAAATAAAAATCGGGGCGGAGTTGAAAACATATTTACCGGTAAAGCTGTCCCAGTGCGCTCGCTGAAACCGGCTTTTGTTCGGTGGTATTGTCCCGAAAAATATTAAACCGGTGTTCTTAAACTATACTTGGCTATAGTAACTAAATTAACCACCTGGTAAGAATTCAAATGAAATCATTCTTGAGCATTCCAGCAATTTTCGCATCGGCACTACTATTTTCGACCTCGAGCCACGCTGATGTTGTCGGATTCAGTATTGGAGCAGCCTATTGGGCGCCGAACCTGTCCGGGAACTTTAATAGCACTGGAGATCTTCAGATCAACCTGTCTGATGATCTCGGTATCGACGATCCGTCTTCGTCGTCGTTGGTATTAAGCCTGGAGCATCCGATACCGGTATTACCGAATTTCAGGTACCAGGGTTTCAACCTCGATAGTAGTGGCAGAAGCACACTCACCAGCAGTATTACCTTTAATGGACAGACCTATAGCGCCGGCGAAACCGTCCGCTCCAGCTTCGATTTATCACATGATGACATCTATTTGTATTACGAAGTAATGGATAATTGGCTAAACCTCGATATTGGCCTCGACCTGAAACTTTTTGACGGAGAAGTGTCGACGGTTGGCAGTACCAATACTACCACCAGCAGCATCACGATAGATGAGACTATTCCATTGCTTTATCTGTCTGCCAGGATTGATTTACCCTTTAGCGGATTCTACGTGGGGGCAGATTTCAGCGGCCTGAGTGTTAACGATAGTAGCGCGGCAGACACAACCATTAAAGTGGGTTACGAATCAGGCATCGGGCTTGGTATCGAGGGCGGATATAAAATCTTTTCGCTTAATTTAGATGACGTTAATGATTTCGACTCCGATCTGGAATACAACGGTGCTTTTATCAATGGATATTTCCACTTTTAGGCCTGCAACATCAGGTGATCTCGGTGCCGCCTAAAACCTCTGTCCAGCCGCTGTTGTGGGGCGAACCCTGCTGTCGGCGAAGTTGATTCCGAAGCCTTTTTTCTGCAGGGTAGACGCTATTAAAAAACGGTTGGGAGGCAATCTTCTGGTATTGCCCCGCACTGCAATCTCATCGGCGTCCGGCGTGCGCCGTTGGCAGAATCCCGGACTGTGCTTTTGAGTGTCTCCTGCAGAGAAAACAGTCGTTCAAAATTGACTTTTCAGAGGCTGAAAAGTGCCAATTCTCGACACACGATCAGGTAATTCGAAAGACCGCCCTGGTACGATTGCAAAAGTTCTGGTTCGTGAATCGAACGACAGCTGACGAGAATGCCTACCTTCAAATTTAAGCCTGACAACTTCGACTTCTTGCCCGAACCGGACTAATAACCGTTATTTCCCCAATGTTTCAGCCGACTGAAGGAAGGTTGCCCCCCAGCATGTTTTCAACCACTGCCGCATTATAGAAGGTTTCAATTGTCTGGATTTTGTCGCCTCGAACACGAAACCAGACAGCAAGCCGTACATCCCCGATCGGTTCAAAATTGGTCCGGTAATCCAGGATCGCAAATACGTGCTCCCCATCGGCACTGAGCTGGCGGAGGATCAGATCTTTCTGGATGGCAAGCATGCCGAAATGGTAGGTCAGCATGTCGTCCGGACTAAGAAAACGCATATTCGGCCCTACATATTCAAACCCTTCAGTAACCAGCAAGGTCTTTGCCTCATCGGTACGCTGGGCCTGGATATCAGCGATGAACTGCGCCACGATGGTTTTTGCTTGCATGAATAAACTCCGCTAATAATTCGATGAGGATTTGACTGCCTGGATTCGGGTAGATGCCATAGAAAGTTGCGCGTCTATTCCATCTGTATGCCAGAAAAAAGGCAGTGATCAATGAGTCTGCGAACACTTATGCCCCTGACAGATTGCTTCTGTTACACGCACGAATTTTGGCTTATGTGCCACGCAAAAAACAGTGACTTTTGTTACGGTTTTTTTCACCGTCTTCTCAGGAATCAAATTCTATAGCAATGGCCGGAATCTGCCGCTTCGAGAAGCCCGGGAAGCCCGTCTGAGCGGCAGCTTTGGAGAAGCAGTAGTATTAGCGATAAAGGGACAAATACATTAGTTTTTCGGAGCATGTTTCCCTTCAATCCCGGAAAGCGGGACCAAAGCTGATCAGGATGGCTTCAGGTTTTAAGTTCATCGAGGCGTTGCGGGTTGTATTCGAGCTTGAGCGCGGCAATGATCTTGTCGAAATCAGGAATAACGCGGGCGAGCTGTTCATCATCGACACGCGTCAGCAGGTATTCGCCGAGACCCTCGCTGCTCCCCGATTCGATGCTATCGGAATCGGCCAGGTAGGCCCGTGGGATATCCTGCATGTGTACACCGAGATAGGGGAACTCGGCATCCTTTTCAGGGTTATAGATTACCGCGATACGCGCTCGCGGCCCCACAGCCGCAGTTGCGACACCGCACATTTGCTCGACCGCAATTACCGGCACATACACGCCACGCCACAACACGACCCCCGGAAACCAGTCGCTGCAATCGGCCAGCGGCCGTGGCGTCGAGTAGCCGATAATTTCAGCGACCGCCGAGTTCGGCACCAGCAGCTTCAGCGAGGTAAGTGGCAACAGCATACAGCGTACCGATGTGGCTTTGTCGTTCATCTCCACACCTCGCTAGCGAGCATCCAGCGCGGACTGAATGTTACGAATCAGTTCTTCTTCCTGGTAGGGCTTGCCCATGTAATTGGTAATGCCGATTTCCAGGGCACGGTCGCGGTGTTTTTCACCGGTACGCGAAGTGATCATGATGATCGGTATGCTCGACAATGATGCCTCGTTTTGCAGGTGTGAGGCCAGTTCAAAGCCGTCCATACGAGGCATTTCCACGTCCAGTAGCATGACGTCCGGGCGCAGGTCCTGCAGTTGCGCCAACGCGTCGACTCCATCCTTGGCAGTAATAACTTCGTAGTTATGGCGCTCCAGCAACTTGGTAGCCACCCGGCGCATGGTAATCGAATCATCGACCACCATTACCTTTTCGCGCAGCTTGCTTACCGCTTCGCCCGGGTCTTTATAAACGATTTTCACGCTACTGCCGACATTATGACGGATCAGCCCGCCGATATCGAGGATCAGTACCACGCTGCCATCGGCAAGAATACTCGCTCCGGCAAGACTCTTGACCTGGCTTAGTTGTTTGCCGAGCGTCTTGACCACGATTTCACGATTACCGATGATCTCATCAACATGCAAGGCGACGCGCAGGTCACCGGCCCGGCTGAGGATGACGGGCTGCTTTTCGTTTTCAACCCCGGCTCGGAACTGGGGCTCGGTGCCGACCAGCCTGGCCAGGCTGTGCAACTCGAAATTCTGCCCCGCATACTCAAGCTGGGGCGCATCCTCGCGGTAGTAGTCGTGCATTTGCTGCGCTTCGATACGCGTAATACCCTCGATGTTGGGCAGGGGGATCGCATAGATTTCATCGCCGCAACGCGCCAGTATCGCCTGGTTGATCGACAGCGTAAACGGCAGGCGCGCAATGAAAGTGGTTCCCTGTGGTGTCGTTTCAATTTGCAGGGTACCGCCGAGTTGCTTGACCTCGACATCGACCACATCCATTCCGACCCCTCGGCCGGAAAGCTGGGTCACGTGCTCCGCGGTGCTGAATCCGGGCTCGAGGATGTATTGCACCAGGTCGGACTCGCTCGACACACGGCCCTTTTCCAGCAGGCCCAGCTGAATTGCACGACTGCGTACTTTTTCGATATCGACACCGGCGCCATCATCGCTGACCTTGATGACCACATCGGAACCATCGCGAGTGATATCAATGGCAATATGGCCTGATTCAGGCTTGCCCTTCTTGACGCGTTCGACCGGCGTTTCTATACCGTGCGAAATCGCATTACGGATGATGTGCTCAAGCGGCGCGACCATGCGGTCGAGCACCTTGTTGTCGACCTCGTTTTGCTCACCGGTCACCGATAGCTCGGCTTTTTTACCCAGTTCCTGGCTACTCTGGCGAACCAGCCTGCGCAGCCGCGACAGCAACCCGGAAAACTTGACCATGCGGCTCTTGATCAAGCCATCCTGCAAATCCGTACTGACCCTGGATTGCTGCAGCAACAACGTTTCTGAATCCTTGACCTGCTCTCCCAGAATATTTTGCAAACTGGACAAATCGTTCACCGATTCGCTAAGCGAACGCGATAATTCCTGTATCAAGGTGTAGCGATCCATTTCCAGAGGATCGAATTCTTCGGGCCTGGTGCTCTCGGTACGGTGACTGAAATGTATCTGTGCATCGGTTTCTGCTTCGAGACTGCGCAGCTGCGCCTTGAGGCGCGTTATGGTTTGCCCAAGCTCGCCGAGGTGCGAACCGAGGCCAGCCACCTGCTGCTCCATGCGAGCTCGATAAATACTGACTTCGCCCGCCGAACTAACCAGATTATCGAGCAAATCCGCGCGCACCTTAACGACATCCTGGGCGGATCGGTCCACCGTCGACAGCGGATCGCCGGGCAGGTTCTCGCTGACGATATCGATGTCTTCACGGTCCGGGTCAAAGTCTGCCGATTCGTTAACAAAGTCTTCATGATCCTGGTCGCCTTCGCCCTGGCGCATCCATTTAAGGGCCTCGACCATTTCGCTGGAACTGCTCAGGGCATCGCCCTGCTGCGCCTCGTTTACCTGGCGATGCAACAAATCGAAAGAATCCTTCAACATCTCGATGAGATTACCGGATTTCTCGACCCGACCATCGATCACCGCAATGAAAAGGGATTCCATTTCATGCGATAAGTCGCTGATTTCCTTCAGCTCGGCCATGCGGGCACCACCCTTGAGGGTATGCAGGTAGCGCTGCAATTCCATTACCGAGTTATAGTCCTGGGCGCCCGGATCGTCGGCCTGTTGTTGCGACCACTGGTGCAGCGTATCGTCGCTCATCTCCAGTAATTCATTCGCCTCGTCGATGAAGATGGCTAACAATTCCAGGTCCTGTCCGCCTTCGGCGCTGTCATTCATCATCGTCAAGGTGTCGACGAAATCGCCCGCATGCCCCGACCCCTCTTTGGTCAGGTCTACCGTGTGCTCTTCGAAATCCGCTGCCAGCGCCTGCAGGCTTATTTCCAGGTCGGTGGGAATATCCGGCATCTGACGGGTCGATACCAGCTCTGCCGTCATCGCGTGCAGTGCGCGTTGCCCTTCGCGATAAAGCGCAACGATTTCATGGTCCAGGGCCATCTTTTGGGCTATCGCCATTTTCAGGGGTTTTTCCAGCAAGGCGGCGAGCTCGCCTATGGTGGTGATATCTGCAGTACGCGAGGCTCCGTGGATTGTGTGCAGGGCGCGATATATTTCCTCGCCCGGGATCAGTTCACCAATCTTTTCGGCACTATCAAGGGCGGAACTTACTGTGTCGAGGTGCTGTTCGACCTCTTGCTGGTATATCGTCAGTAGTTCCGGATCGAATGACAGGCCGGTTGGTTCGAGCGGCCCTTGGGCTTCTGTCTCGCTGTCCTCTGCCGCGACGCCAGGCGTTGGACTCGTTGTCGCAAGCACGAAAGGGTCGGGGGGGTCCCCCCTGTCTGCCGGGATCCCGGAATCGGTTGATTCACCGGAACTGGCTTTTGCAGACGAAGTATCAACTTCATCCCAGGCAATCGAGTCATCAAGTGCTTCGAATTCTATCTCTTCCGCCTCGAATTCCTCCGCGGGCGTCTGCATCTCGCTTGTTTCAGCCTCGTATTCTTCCTCGAGTGCCCGAATCTCGATTTCCTCGGCCCCGGATTCATCCTCGAGTGCCTGCATCTCGATTGCTTCGACCCCGGATTCATCCTCGAGTGCCTGCATCTCGATTGCTTCGGCCTCGGGTTCTTCCTCGAGTGCCTGCATCTCGATTTCCTCGGCCTCGGGTTCTTCCTCGAGTGCCTGCATCTCGATTTCCTCGGCCTCGGGCTCTTCCTCGAGTGCCTGCATCTCGATTTCCTCGGCCTCGGGCTCTTCCTCGAGTGCCTGCATCTCGATTTCCTCGGCACCTGATTCCGCGCCGATGGTCGGCACCTCGATCTCGTAAGATTCCCGCCCCGGTTCGTTGGCTTCGTTCCGATCATCCCCGGGCAGCGTTAATTCCTCGAACTCGATATCGGGGAGATCAGTGGTTTCGGCGGACGCCATCGAAGCCACTGGCGTCTGCATAAACGACGCCTCCATTACCGCGGCCTCGCTGTTATCGATCAGGTCCTCTCCCAAAAAATCATCACCCATGGACTCGATTTCAATCGCCGCCGGACGCTCCGACTCGCGCTCGGCAAGTACCGTCGGCGGGCTGGAGTCGACGTCATCATCCTGTGGCGCCTCGCTAGCCTGCGTATAGTCCGGTGCCCTTTGATAACTTACCTCAGCCCTGGCTCTTGCCACCGCGGCAATCTTTGCCCTGACTTCAGCCTCTACCCGGCGCCGGTCATCCATCGACGGAACCGGTGGTGCAGGGGTCAGCACGGTATCGTCGTACCTGTTGATATCAGCGGTCACTGGCGGCGCGGGGGTCAGCACGGTATCGTCGTACCGGTTATCGAAGTCAGCCGCTGGCGCTGCTTGCACCTCCGCTCGAATTGCCGAGGGTGACCGGTTGTCCGACGCGTCCGCATCAGTCCAGTCCCGGGACTCAACCGCTTCATTGCCAGTTTCGATCAGCTGCGTCGTCACACCGAAATCGTCATCGCCAGTTTCGTCCTTGTCTTCTCCAGTATCGGTGATGCGATCGTAAGGGGATTCAATCATCGACATGGTTTGCGTATGGTCGATCAGCAACTCTTCTGTATTGAATTTTGCCAACGCCCGCGCCAGGCCGCGCAGGTACGGAATATCGGAACCGGGCTCCTCGAAGGTCTTAAGCTCATGCACCAGCTCGGTCAGTGCCTTCCCGGCTTTCCCGACGGCATTGATCACCGGCCTTTCCGGTGGCACCGTCTTATCGATTATGCAGTTCAACAACTGTTCGTAGTCCCAGGCAAACTCACCAATTTTGAGCGCACCGACCAGGCGACCGCTACCCTTGATCGTATGAAAGGCACGGCGAATGTTTTTCAATGCATTTTCATCTTCGGGGTGTAGCATCCAGTCCTTTTGCAGGCGTACGATATTCGACGCTTCCTCCTCCGCTTCCTCCAGGTAAATCTCGAGAATTTCCGGATCACTACCCGACTTCAGGACTTCGACCGTATCGTTAACCGGCTCGACCTCAACAGTCACGGATCGCGATGAAGCCACTGTTTGTGCAGCATCGTGATTAGCCGTGACTTCAGCACCTGCTTTAGCGCGGGCGCTCGCCGAGGCAATAGCATGCCCTTCAGCGCCGGGCCCTTCGGCCGACATAACTACCGTGGCATCCATCTGCTCTGCGTCGCTAACCGCATTGGCGCTGGCCTCACGCGACTCCTCTGCGGCCGGCTTCATAACCTGTGTGGCTTCGTCCGTTTCAGCAACAGGCTCTGTCGACATTCTGACCCACGGTTTCTCCAGCCTCTCGCGAGCAACATCCGGTGCCAAAACCTGGGTGTCCTGGAAACTGTCATCGATCTCCTGGGCCTGTGCTGACTCGACAATTTCCGCGACGAGCCCCTGTGCCGGCGCGGCCCCGGTTACTTCGGTGTTGCCGTCGGCAGGTTCCTGCAGTGACACTGAGGTTTGATTATCCGGCCCGACGTCGCTATCACTACCCAGGGCGACTGGTAATTGCTGCAATTGCTGATCGGCCACATCGAGGATACTGTTGGCATCGCTACGATGTTCTCCCAGTGCCTCCAGGAAGTATTCGAGACTAACCACGACCTGCGATAATGCGTCCAGACGTGCGCTTTGCATAAAGCTGCTGACCTCAAAACCCCTGAGGTACTTCAGCAATCCGTCCACCACTGTGACGGCACGATGTTGCTCAAGCAGTTGCATGGCACCGCGTGATTCCAGCATCAGGGTTATACAGAGATCGATGTTGTCACTGCGCTCCGGATCCTTGACGAATTCCAGAATTGCGGTCTTGGTTTTCTGAATGTCGTCGAGCGCCGCGGCCACTACCGCCGCCAGGACGCTATCCAGCTCATAGTCGCGTGACACGTCGGATTCTGTGCGCGATTGCTCGGCCCGGTTCGACTGGCGTTTCGACATCTGGTCGAGTGCCTGCTCGATCTGCAATAACTCGGCGGCCATCGACAGTAACTGTTCCTCGTCGACTGCTTTGCCAACCGCCAGAATATTTTTGACCACCTTGATTTGCGACTCGATCAATTGCCGCTGTGCGCCCAGCCCGATCATCGCCAGGGTGTCGGAAATGATATGCATTTCCTGTGGCAGGTCCTTGAGCGCTTCGACCTTCGAAAGATCGCCGTTGACATATATTTCGAGCGTCGACTTGATCGTCTCGATTTCAGCCTTCATTGTCTCGGCAACGGTTTTCAACAACGCCTGGTTGGGGCCGGCAATATTATTAAGTACTTCACTTCGCGCCGATTCTGACGGCAGAAACTGTTCCAGACGGTATGCGGTTTTTATCGCCTGGGCCTTGGGCCCATCACACTCAGGCTGGGCAACGTAATAGAGAAAATTCTTGATTAATTCTATCGGTTGACGTTTCAACAGGCCGCGTTCACCGATGATCAGGATCACGCGAAAAAGTGCGTCCACCTTGCCGAGCAGATTTTTTATCGAAACACCGAGCTCAAGGTGTTGCCGTGCAACCGACTCGATCAATGCACCTACAATCCACCAAATACGCGCAATCTGTTCTGATACTGATCGCTCTTCAAGCGCTTCACATATTTTTTCCAGCCGCTTCAGGCTTTCTTCGACCGACCGCTCACGGATAACATTGACCAGTGCCAACTGATATACCGGGCGCAGCTTTTTGACGAGCAAACGTGACGCCTGATTGCTCGCGTCATCGATCGCTTCGATCTCTGCCGCGTCCTCGTGCATCGACAAATCAGGCAGGAACAGCAGCTTTTCAGAGAACAGGTCCTGGTTTCTTACAGCGCGAACGTCGTTTAGCAGGGGCAGTATCGCGATCGGGATATCGCGGTGGCCCGACTGGATGTGCTCGAGATAGTCGGGCAACTGCAACACCGCACGCAATAAAACCTCGAGCGCCTGATCATTTTTTGACTCTTTTTCGGCAACGATGAAATCAACCAGCGCGGCCATTTCTTCGGTGAGCATGGCCGCGCCATACTGCTCGATCATGACCAGCACGCCACGGATTACGATGAGACGCTGCTTGACACCTTCCAGCAGGCTCTGCTCATTACTTTCTACATAGCGACTGAGATCAGACTTTATCTCAGACAGGTTGTCATCGATGGATTTTTTAACCCATCCAAGCGCACTGTGTCTGATCGAGATTTCCTGAGCGTTCATCGACTGCCTATTTCCCGGCCACGGCGACCCGACTGACTTCGGAGCGATCATCCACCGGCCGTATCAGGGTATCCTGGGCACCCACGACGCCCGGCAGCTTGAAGCCTGCGACCGAAGTCTGCATAACCTTGACCATGGCCGACAATTCACCGATCGATTCAGAGGCCCTGGTCGATCCTTCTGAAGTCTTGACAGTGATTTCCTGAATAACATCCATAATTTCGGTAATCTTGACGCTCTCCCGCGCCTGATCACGCGTCGAATCGGATATTTCGAGAATGCGTTGCGCCAGGTTCATCGAGACCTGTTCGATCCGATCAAGCGCGCCACCCGCGTTTTCGGTCAGCTTGGCGCCCTTGACCACGTTAGCGGTGCTTTGCTCCATTGATACCGTGGCTTCGTTGGTGTCGGCCTGGATGGTTTTCACCAGGGCCTCTATCTGCTTGGTCGCATCACCGGTCCGTTCGGCGAGACGCTGCACTTCATCGGCAACCACCGCGAAACCACGACCTGCCTCGCCCGCCATCGACGCCTGGATGGCGGCATTAAGCGCCAGGATATTCGTCTGGTCAGAAATTTCAGTAATCAGATTGACGATGTCACCAATCTCCTGGGAAGATTCGCCGAGGCGTTTAATACGCTTGGAGGTCTCCTGTATCTGCTCGCGTATGGTTTCCATACCATCGATAGTCTGGCGTACCGTCTCACTTCCCTTGTGTGCAATGCTGACAGATTTGCGCGCCACTTCAGCCGAATCCGAGGCGCGATCTGAAACCTCCGACATGGACTTTGATATTGCGGTAATCGTGCTACTGGCGGCAATGATTTTGCTCGCCTGCGCGTCACTGGCCTCGGCCAGTTCGCCGGTCATATTCTGGGTCTTGCGCACCGCGCTCCGTACCTGGTTTGCAGTATTGTTAATAGTACTGACCAGATCACGCAACGCATCGATCGAATAGTTTACCGAATCGGCAATCGCGCCGGTGATATCTTCGGTGACCGTGGTATGGGTCGACAGGTCACCGTCAGCCAGATTGGTCATTTCATCAAGAAGCCGCAAAATGGCGCGTTGGTTACGCTCATTCTGCGCTTGCGATTCAACCAGGCCGGCCTTCGACTCGCGCGCAATAATCACGATCAATCCGATCAGCAACAACACGGCAAGCCCGCCGAAGGCAAAACCCACCCGGATATAGACCCGGCTCGCATCATCATTGAGTCGAATCGATTCGATCAACGCCACCGACGTGGCTAACAGCTGCGGGCTGATTTCCTCAATTTTCAACGCCGCTTCATGAACCTTGAATATCTGTGCCGAGTTATCCAGAATTTCACGCACGTTTTTACGCACCACTGAATAGAGGTCGGCGAATTGCACCAGGTTGGCAACCGCCTGCGCATTGCTTATCTTGGTAATTCCCAATGTCGAATCACCATCCAGCATCGCGTAAAGCTGTTTCTCAAGCTGCTGCGCATCGGCGGCAAAACGATCAGCGGCAGCCATCACTACCGCACTATCGTTCAGGATCTGGTTGAGGCTGTGCTCGATACTTCGCACCAGGACTACCTGGCGGGCGGCGACCGCAATGCTTTCACGCGCTGCTTGCGACCTTACCAGGTCGCTAACCACCTGGTCGGCAAGCGATCGCAATTCCGGCAGTGATTCGTTGATCTGTGTGACGTATTCATTGACGGTCGCAATCGAGTTTTTGGCCGCCACCACCGAAGAGATATGCCGGTCATAATTACTCCATGCAGCCTTCAGACTGGCGAATTCAGCTGAAAAATCCAGCGGTAACGGTGGTAGATTGGCATCGCCATCACCATTGTCATATATGGAAAGCGTGCCTAAGAAGCGCTGCTGATCGGTGGCGAGGCGTTCGAACGCCTTTTCTCTACCAGCGGCCGCCTCGAGTGCGCTCACTGCAATTTGCTGAGATATAACCTGTTGCTGAAAAGCAATCGAACTATAAACCTTGTTCCTGCGGGTTTTCGAGCTCTCCAGACTGAACATCAGCAGCATCACCATTACCGACAATATCAACAAGATTCCAACCATTACAGCCTTCCTGTCGATCGAACCTCCGCCCTTGCCAGACGGAACCGGACTACTGCCCTTGCCGCCCGAAACCAGGCTTTTGATTTTACCTAACACGGCTACCGCTTCCTCGATAATTTGCTAACCATTTTTAGACAACCCGCATAAACTGCTCGGTACGGATCAATTTTTCAACGCTGAAAACATTCCAGCTACGAACTTGATCGACAAATAGCCCCGACAGGTAATCACCCAGCGTACCGGTGTCTGGAGTGACTTCCTGGCGATGCTCTTCGGGTTTAAATCGCCGCAAACCGAACACCTCATCGACCAACAGACAGGCGACCAGGGCCTGTCGATTAATAATCAATATTCTGCTCTCCTTACGGATACTGGTAGGCTTGCCGTAGAGAAAACCGTTCATGTCGAGAACGGGCATCAGGCTTCCGCGAATATTGGCCAGACCCAACACCCAGGGCTTGACCCCCGGTACCCGAATCGTTGCCGGCACCGGCAAAATCTCGGTAACGTCTTCCATTTTTGCCAGTAAGGGCAGGCCGTTGATCGCAAATCCAATGCCGAGCCAATCCTCATTGTCAGCGTTCGCCACGGGCAAACCAGAAGAGTTATTGCGCCAGCGCGCATCCAGCTGCTTCAGTATTTCATAAGGTGAAGCGATCGACATTGCAGGATCCGCGCTATGCCTCGTAATCGCGGCCAACACCGAGCACTTTGTTGATGCGCTCGATCAAATCACGTTCAACAGCAGGCTTGACGATGTAGTCCCTCGCGCCCTGGCGCATTCCCCATATCTTGTCCGTTTCCTGATCCTTGGTAGTAATAATGATCACCGGAATAGCCGAGGTCGCCGGGTTTCGGCTGAGGTCGCGGGTTGCCTGAAATCCATTCTTGCCGGGCATGACTACGTCCATCAAGATGCAATCGGGTTTTATCGCGATCGCCTTCTCGATGCCTTCCTCGCCATTGATAGCGACCGAAACCTCGATATCGTGATTCATCAGCATATTTCTGAAAACGTGTACCTCGGTAGGTGAATCGTCAATAATCAGAATATGCGTCATCAGAATCTCCTCTCTTGCCCAGATGCTTGTCGCTGATTAGCCGACATGTGCGGTAATCGCATTGATTAGATCTTCTTTTGAAAATGGCTTGGTCAGATATTTCTCCGAGCCAACGATGCGCCCACGGGCGCGATCGAAAATACTGTCCTTGCTCGAAAGCATGATGACCGGCGTGCCTTTGAAGGCCTGGTTATTCTTGATCAGCGCACAGGTCTGGTAACCATCGAGACGCGGCATCATGATGTCGACAAAGATAATATCCGGCTTGTGTTCGGTAATTTTTGCCAGCGCCTCGAAACCGTCTATCGCCGTAACGACTTCGCAACCTGCTTTTTTCAGCAGGGTTTCCGCACTGCGTCGAATCGTCTTGCTGTCATCAATGACCATCACCTTGACGTTCAGGTTGATCGTCGGTTCCACCCCTTGCGCTGCCTGAGACTCAGTATTCACGTATCCCCCATAAGATTAGGCATGGAAATTCCTCTAGCGATAAGCCTATGATTATAGGTGATTTCTCATTTAAAACCAGTAATTTAATAAAACTACATGATGTGAATTCTAACGCGGAAAAGCAGGCCGCTAGTTTTTTTCTGAAATGCTACCCAACCTAAAAAATGTAGTTCAATAATGGCTATTTAACAAGCCTAATATCACAATGCGTTGTAGTTCCACGAGATTTTGATGTGCATATCCGACGATTCCAGTAAAATCGAATTTTAATCGACAAGACCTACCAGAAATCCCCGCCATGACTCAAGCGCGCAAACTCGGAATCGTAATGGATCCGATCGAATCTATCACGCCCTACAAGGATTCAAGCCTGGCAATGATGCTCGAAGCCCAGACCCGTGGCTGGCAGATATTTTATTTCCTGCTCGACGATATTTACCTCGATAACGGTATCGCCATGGGTCAATTCAAAATGCTCAGCCTGTTTGATGATAACCAGCACTGGTTTGAATACGGTGAGGCAGGCCGATGCCGGCTCGACGACCTTGACGTCATCCTGATGCGCAAGGATCCGCCGTTTGACCTGGAGTATATTTACTGCACCTACATGCTTGAGCAGGCCGAGGAGAATGGAGTGCTGATCGTCAACAAGCCTGCCAGTCTGCGCGATTGCAACGAAAAACTCTTCACGCGCGTGTTCCCGCAGTGCTGTGTCGACACGCTGGTCAGTCGGAATCCAGTCTTGTTGAAAGAATTCATCGACAAGCACCGGGACACCATTATCAAGCCGCTGGATGGTATGGGTGGTCGCTCGATTTTTCGCGTACAGTCAGGCGATGCCAATACCAATGCCATCATTGAGGCGGTTTCCCGGGACGCCAGCTCACAGACCATGGTGCAACGTTATATTCCGGAAATCAGCGACGGCGACAAACGCATATTGCTAATCGACGGGGTCGCCATTCCTTATGCGCTCGCCCGCCTGCCTGCGCCTGGTGAGAACCGGGGTAACATCGCTGCCGGAGCCAGCACGCGCAGCCAGCCCCTAAGTGCACGTGATCAATGGTTATGCGACCAGGTTGGCCCAGAATTGAGCGCCCGCGGTCTGCTGTTCGTCGGCATCGACGTAATCGGCGACTTTATCACCGAGATCAACGTGACCAGCCCGACCTGTATTCGTGAGCTGGATAGCGGATTTGGCATCAACATCAGCGCAGACCTGTTTGAGTGCATCGAGCGACGACTTACTGCCTGATCGGGCTGTGTGCCATCGTCACGCTGCTCGCTGGATGCGAACGGCGTCAGCACCTGGTGCAACAGCACTTGCTCGAGTTCGGCACCATTATCGAAATAACCATAATCAGTGCCGATCTGGTCCAGGCCGAAAGCCTGTTGCAGCAAATAGAACAGCGCCTGCGACGCCAACGTAATCAATGGCACGCCTGGGAAGACAGCGACCTCAGTCGTTTCAATCGACAACTGCAACAGCATTCGACCGCCGAAATTCCACCAAGCCTGGCGCGCCTGCTCGAACTCTCCCGGCAATACTACGATGCCTCGGGCGGACTGTTCAATCCGGCCATGGGCAAGCTGATCGCCGCCTACGGCTTCCATGACGGCAGGGTCGATGCGCAGGCGGTGGCTGCAATCCAGCTCGACATACCCGATATGCACGATCTAAGTATCGACGGCAACATCGCCAGGAGCGATGACCCGAATCTGCAAATCGATCTTGGCGGTATCGCCAAGGGCTATGCAATCGGATTGATCGGCGAGTTTCTTGATGCCAATGGTATTCGAGATTACGTCGTCAATGCCGGTGGCGATCTGGTGATCGCCGGCAGCCGCTTCGGGCACCCATGGCGCATCGGCATACAAAACCCATTCGCGCCGGGTGTCGTTGCGAGCGTCGAACTCGAAGGCAAACACAGCCTGTTCACTTCGGGCAACTACGCCCGTAATTACTACCTGGGAAACGACCTGCAACATCACATCATCGATCCACGCAGCGGCAAACCTGCTCGCGGTCAAAGCTCCGCTACCGTGCTGGGCAATGATCCGGTACGCGCCGACGTCGCCGCAACCGCGCTGATGATCGATGGCACAAGTCACCCGCGAGAACTGTCACAATCTCTCGAGATCAAGGATTATCTGATCATCAGTGAAACACGGGAGATTCAGATCAGCCGGTCATTCGCACAGAAAATCGATATCCTCACCCATTGGCCGGTTATAATTATCGATTGATGCAGGCGCATGAATAGGCAAAATAGATTTCCAATATGGCTCAAGCCCAATCCATCCCCCCCGCGGCAATAGGTCCGCGTATCTCTGCCAGTGATCGACTCGGGTTCACGTTGTTCCTGGCGCTAACCCTGCATGCCATAGTCGTACTCGGTGTCGGTTTTACGCAAAGCGACAGCAAAAACGCGGAGCCCCTGCCGAGCCTCGAGATCATTATTGCCAACTCTAAGAGCTTCGAGACCGTGGAAAATCCGGATTACCTGGCCCAGGTCGACCAGGCCGGTGGCGGCAACGCCGATGAAAAGGCGCGGCCCAGCGCACCGGTATCCACGCCCACGCCGATCGACCAGAAAGGGCTCTCCGACCAGGACCGTATCGAATTGCGCAAGCAGCAACTGACGCTCAGCAAACTTTACTTTCTGACACAGCAGGAGTCAGACAGCGAGATCCAGAAATCCCGCCAGAGCCATGCGCAGGAATCGGACAGCAAACCCGCTAGCGAGGCCGAACAGCGCGCCAGCAAGATTGCACGGCTGCAGGCCGAAATCCGGGAAATGGCGGTTAATTTTGCCAAACGGCCTCGAATCGTGACGTTAACCGCAAGCACCCGCAAGGCGGTCGAGGCCAGTTACCTGGCATCCTGGGTGCAGAAAATCGAACACACCGGTAATTTGAACTATCCGCGGGAAGCCAGACTCAAAAACCTGAGCGGGCGCTTGCGCATGAGCGTGCGCATCAATGCCGACGGTGAGGTGCTTGACATGCAGATTACCAGCTCTTCGGGTAAGCCGATACTCGACGAAGCAGCCAAACAGATCCTGCGCATGGCGCAGCCGTTCCCTGCGTTTTCTGACGAGCTCAGGGATCGCGCCGACCAGATCGTCATCATTCGAACCTGGGATTTCAAAAGCAATCGATTTCAAACCAAAAGCGGAGTAAGCTAAACGCCTGTCATGGAACAGCAAACTGCCAGCCTCGTTGATAGATGCCTGATCGCAACTCCTGCAATCAAGGACCCGATTTTTGCCTCCAGCCTGGTTTACATGTGCGAACACAGTGAAAAAGGCAGTATGGGATTGGTCGTCAACCATGAAACTTCACAGGTTCTCGATGACGTATTTCGCCAGCTGGATATCCACTGCGAAGACGAGGCCATCAAGAATCAGCCGGTTTATGTCGGTGGGCCGGTACAGTTGGAACAGGGCTTCGTGTTGCATTCTCACGCAGGGCCATGGCAGAGCAGTATCGAGGTTTCCACCGGTATACACCTGACCAGCTCGCTGGATATCCTACAGGCCCTCGCCCGGGGTCAGGGGCCGCAGGATTTTCTGGTTATTCTGGGTTTTTCAGGTTGGGCCTCCGGCCAGCTTGAAGCCGAATTGCAGCAGAATTCATGGCTCACGGCGGACTGTGACGCCGACCTGCTGTTTCATCAAAAGCCTGAAGACAAGTGGCAGGTTGCCTTCGACACCCTGGGATTCGACATCAACATGCTCTCACCCGTGAGCGGGAATGCCTGACCAGATAACCACGGTTATTGGTTTCGATTTTGGCTCATACTGGATCGGCGTTGCCGTGGGGCAAACGCTGACCCGCGAGGCCACGCCCCTGCCAGCACTTAGAAACAGCGACTGGAAAGCCATTGCGCGCCTGCTCGAGGATTGGCGGCCGCAGCAGTTAGTCGTCGGCCTGCCGCTCAGCATGAATGGTGATGACGACGAGATGACCGCTCGCGCGAAGCGCTTTGGACGCCAGCTGGAAGGGCGCTTTGGCATAACCACCTGTATGGTCGACGAACGCCTGACGACGCGCGAAGCCTACCAGATTGCATTCGACGCCGAACAGCACAAGAGCAAGACAGAAATCGACAGCCTGTCCGCTGCCATAATCACCGAATCCTGGTTACAGAACGAAGTAGCCGAGTAATCACCATCCGCATCGATCTTATCGGACATTCACCTCTCGTCGTATAGTGCCCTGGTGTTGCGCCATGCGGTTTCCTGTAGCTCGTCCAGCATGCCGAACTACTGTATTCAAAACGTTTTTATGCTATAAAGCGTCCGCAATCAGACAAGCGGAGTTTGTGTGTCCCTACCCTCAGTTGAATCACTGATCGAAAAGCTCACCCAGGCACTGACCCCCTATTTTTCAAATCCCGAATCGCAACCTGTCATCGTCGGCATCGAAACCGGCGGCGTCTGGATCGCCGAGCAAATTCGCCGGCGCCTGGCGCCCGCAGCCGAACTGGGGCGTCTCGACATCTCCTTCTACCGTGACGATTTCACCCGCAAGGGACTGCATCCGGTCGTAAAGCCCTCATCCCTGCCAACCGACATCGATGGCAGCACTATCATCCTGATCGACGACGTTTTGCAATCGGGCAGAACCGTGCGCGCCGCGATGAATGTGATATTCGACTATGGTCGTCCGCAAAAAATTCTACTCGCCATCCTGATCGATCGCGGCCAACGTGAAATACCGGTACAGGCCGATTTCGTCGGCGCGAGCCTTTCGTTGGACAGTAACAGTCACATCAAGCTGGAAGGGCCCGAGCCACTGCAACTGGTCATAAAAACTCTGGATCGTGATGTCGACTCGTAATATTCAACTCGACGAAAATGGCAGGTTGCGGCACTTTCTCAGCATCGAAGGCCTCGATCAAACGATCCTGACCGAGATCCTCGATACCGCCGAGTCGTTCACCTCGGTTACCGACCGCACCGTCAAGAAGGTCCCGATTCTGCGCGGCAAAACCGTCGCCAATTTGTTTTTCGAGGCGAGTACACGCACGCGCTCGACCTTTGAACTCGCAGAGCAGCGACTGTCGGCCGACATTCTGAGTCTGAACGTCGATACCTCGGCTACCGTCAAAGGCGAGTCGCTGCTCGATACTCTGCAAAACCTCGAGGCGATGCAGATCGACATGTTCGTGATCCGCCACCAGGACAGTGGCAGCGCGCACTTCTTTGCACAGCACGTACGCCCGGGCGTATCGGTGCTCAACGCCGGCGATGGCCAACACGAACATCCTACCCAGGCGATGCTCGACATGTACACCATTCGGCATTACAAAAAGGATTTCACTGGTTTACGCGTCGCCATCGTCGGCGACATCCTGCATTCGCGCGTCGCGCGTTCCCAAATTCATGCGCTCAACCTGCTGCATACCGCCGAAGTACGGGTGATCGCACCGCGCACATTATTGCCTTTCGCGGTCGAGTCGCTCGGGGTCAAGGTTTACGATAACCTCGAACAGGGGCTTGCCGACGTCGACGTGGTCATCATGCTGCGCCTGCAAAAAGAGCGCATGCGCGGTGCGCTGTTACCCAGCGAAAAAGAATATTTCCGCCAGTACGGCCTTTCGCAGGAACGCCTGCAACGCGCCCGGCCGGATGCCATCGTAATGCACCCGGGGCCTGCCAACCGGGGTGTTGAAATCGAATCCAGCGTAATGGATGGCAAACAGTCGGTCATCCTGCAACAGGTCAGTTTTGGCATCTCGGTGCGCATGGCGGTGATGTCCATGATAGTAGGTCCGTCCGCCCGTCAGTCCGGGGGTGAGGGATGAGCCTGCATATCCGTAACGGCAGGGTTGTCGAGGCGACTGGGGCGGATCCTCGCCTGGTCGATATCTACCTGCAAAATGGCAAGATCGTCGGCCTCGGAGCGGCCCCCAACGGATTCCGCGCCGAACAGGTGATTGATGCCGGCAACCAGCTCATCCTGCCCGGGCTGATTGATATCCAGGCGCGCTTGCGCGACCCGGGGCAACCGGAAAAAGCAAACATCGAAAGCGAAACCGAAGCAGCGGTCAAAAACGGCATCACCAGCCTTTGCATGCCCCCCGACACCCAGCCACCGATTGACAACTCCGCGACTGTCGAACTGATTCATCACCGTAATGAGGTGTTCGGCCACCATGCGCGGATTTATCCTATCGGCGCGTTGACGCGCGGCCTCGCTGGAGAACAGCTCAGCAACATGGGCAGCCTGCGCGCCAATGGTTGCATCGCTTTCAGCAATGCCCTGCATGCGCTTGCCGGCAATCTGGTCCAGCGCCGCGCCATGGACTATGCCGCAGGGCAGCAGTCGCTGGTGATTATTCATCCGCTGGACCATGACCTGATGGGTAACGGCTGCGTTCACGAAGGCGCTGTCGCGACCCGGCTTGGGCTGCCCTCGATTCCCGAAATCGCGGAAACCGCGGCGTTGGCCAAGGATATCGAACTGGTAGAACAAACCGGTGCGCGCACCCACTTCGGACAGTTATCCTGTGCGCGCTCGGTAGAGATGATACGTCGCGCCAAGGCCAAAGGTTTACCCATCACCGCCGATTGCGCCATCCATCAGCTATTTCTGACCGACCATGATATCGGCGATTTTAATAGCAATGCGCTCACCATTCCGCCGCTGCGCAGCCAGTACGATCGCGACGCGTTACGCGCTGGCCTCGCCGATGGCACCATCGACTGCCTGTGTTCCGACCACCAGCCACACGAGGTAGACGCCAAACTGAAACCCTTTCCGTCCGCGGAAGCCGGCATCAGCGGCCTGGATACCCTGCTGGCGCTGGCATTGCGACTGGTCGACGAAGAGGTTTTGCCACTGGGTGACCTGATTGCCCGTCTGACACTCAATCCGGCTGACATTTTCGGCTTACCGGGCGGCAAGATCGGTGTCGGCGAGGTTGCAGACCTGATCATCGTCGACCCCGACAGTCAGTGGATTTGCGATCCGGACAGGTTTATTTCGAAGGGCAAGAACAGTCCGTTTGGTGGCTGGGATTTCCACGGTAGCGTTACGCACACGCTGATCGACGGCAAGGTTATCTATCAGGCCTGAAACAGCTGACTTTCCCGGGACAATCCCGGTAAGGCAGAGCTGCTGCGTCCTCGACAAAGCGAGGAGCGGAAACGGCATGGAAACTCAGGCTAACTACTCGTCTTCTTCCGATGGCAGGCTCAATTCTTCAAGCGCACCCTGCGCGTTGAGGTTGTGGCGCGTATCCTGTGCCCGCGCCTCACCTCCGAAGTTGATCTTCCATTCGAGGTTGGTACTCGAATCGGCGTAAGCGAGCGCATTCTTGATGGTTATCGCATCGGACTTGTAGAGATTGAACAGCGACTGATCGAAGGTCTGCATGCCGGTAGTATCACCCTTTTCCATGATCTCCTTGATTTCATTAAAGTTACCATCACGCAGCAACTCGGAGATATAGGGTGTATTCATCATGATCTCGACTGCACAGGCAAGCTTGCCACCCATACCCGGCACCAGGCGCTGCGAGATGACCGCCCTCAGGTTGAGCGACATATCCATCAACAATTGTTTGCGCATATCGGACGGAAACATGTTCATGATGCGATCCATCGCCTGGTTTGAATTGACCGCGTGCAGTGTTGTTAGACAAAGATGGCCGGTATCGGCGAAGTCTATCGCGGACTTCATGGTTTCGCGGTCGCGCGACTCACCGATCATGATCACTTCCGGCGCCTCGCGCAGGGCCTCGCGCAACGCATTTTCGTAACTCAGTGTGTCGATACCGACTTCACGCTGGGAAATTACCGATTTATTGTGCCGAAACACGAACTCGATGGGATCCTCAATGGTCAAAATGTGCCCACCGACCTGGGCGTTTCGGTGATTCAGCATCGATGCCAGGGTCGTCGATTTACCCGAGCCGGTAGAACCCACCACCAGCACCAGGCCGTTCTGGTTCATGACGATATCCTTGAGTATCTGGGGTAATCCCAGATCGTCGAGTGTCGGTATTTCCCACTTGATGTAGCGGATGACCATGGAAACTTCGGAGCGCTGAACGAATATGTTAACGCGGAAACGGCCGACATCGTTGAGCGTGAAACCGAGGTTTAACTCCCGATTGATTTCAAAATCACGTACCTGTTCGTCGTTCAGCAAACTATAGGCAAGCTTTTGTACCTGCCCTCCGAGAAAGGCTTTCTTGGCGATCGCCGCGGTATTCCCCTGGGTTTTCATATTGGGCGGCGCACCCGTGACAAAATACAGGTCAGAAGCCTGCTTTTCGACCATTACCCTGAGATAGGGTTCGAGCAGCGCCGTAGTGGGTTCGCGACTCATATGTTTATCCCGTACATTAAATCATCCCGCCGGCTTGCTCATCTGTCGACTCTTCGAGTTCAAAATCACGATGATCTTCGACGACACCCGACTTACGCGCAGTCTCGCTTTCCAGCTTGATGCGCAGGCGTATATCGTTGACCGAGTCGGCGTTACGCAATGCATCTTCGAAGGTAATCTGCTCCGTTTCGTATAGCTCGAACAGGGCCTGGTCAAAGGTTTGCATGCCGGCCTCATTCGATTTTGAAATTAGCGTCTTCATTTCATGTACGTCACCTTTGAAAATAAGATCGGCCATCAACGGTGTGTTCAGCATGACTTCGATGGCAGGGATACGCCCAGCCCCGTCAATCTTGGGAATCAGGCGCTGCGATACCAGCCCTTTGAGGTTCAATGACAAGTCCATCAACAATTGCATACGCCGTTCGTCCGGAAAGAAGTTGATGATCCGGTCGAGAGCCTGGTTGGTACTGTTGGCGTGCAGAGTCGACAAACACAGATGGCCGGTTTCGGCAAAGGCAATCGCATGCTCCATGGTCTCACGGTCTCGAATCTCGCCGATCAAAATAACATCCGGCGCCTGGCGCAGAGTATTCTTCAACGCGATTTCATAGGATTCGGTATCGACGCCGACCTCGCGTTGGGTCACCAGACAATTACGGTGATCGTGCACGAATTCGACCGGGTCTTCGATAGTGATAATGTGACCGTGAGAGTTTCGGTTGCGGTAATCCACCATCGATGCCAGCGATGTCGATTTACCGGAACCGGTACCACCGACAAATATCACCAGCCCTCGCTTGGTCATCGCGATGTCCTGCAAAATCGGCGGCAGATTCAATTCCTCGAAACTTGGAATATCCGAATTGATAATACGCAATACCATGCCGGAGCTACCGCGCTGGACGAATGCATTGACACGAAATCGGGCTACTCCCGGAAGAGCGATGGAAAAATTACACTCCTGCTTTTCCTCGAACTCGGAAACCTGCTTGTCGTTCATAATCGAACGCGCCAACATCTGAGTATGATTGGGCGACAGATTTTGCCTGGATACAGTGGTGACCTTGCCATCGATTTTCATCGCCGGGGGTGACCCGGTGGTAATGAACAAATCCGATCCGTCCTTGCTCACCATCATTCTGAGCAAGTCGTGCATGAAACTGATTGCCTTGTTACGATCCATTTAGTGTCCCCCTGGTACCGCGCCTGATTACAATGAATCCGGACTAGCGGCCTTGCGCATGGCCTCATCCTTGGAAACAATCCCCTGGCCCAGTAAGGTTTTCAGGTTCTGGTCCAGAGTCTGCATGCCGACATTCTGACCAGTCTGGATCGCGGAGTACATCTGCGCAATCTTGTCTTCACGAATCAGGTTGCGGATGGCGGGCGTACCAATCATGATCTCGTGCGCGGCAACGCGCCCGCCACCGATTTTCTTCATCAGGGTCTGTGAAATAACCGCTTTCAGCGATTCCGACAGCATGGAGCGCACCATTGATTTTTCTGCGGCAGGAAACACATCGACGATTCGGTCGATGGTCTTGGCCGCCGAACTGGTGTGCAAGGTACCGAACACCAGGTGTCCGGTTTCTGCGGCCGACAAGGCGAGGCGAATGGTTTCCAGGTCTCGCATTTCACCAACCAGGATGGTATCGGGGTCTTCCCGCAGCGCCGAGCGCAGTGCTTCATTAAATCCCAGGGTATCGCGATGCACTTCGCGCTGGTTGACCAGGCACTTCTTGCTTTCGTGCACAAATTCGATTGGATCCTCGACGGTCAGGATATGGCCATACTCGGTGTCGTTCTTGTAGTCCACCATCGCCGCCAACGTGGTCGACTTGCCGGAGCCGGTAGGGCCGGTCACCAGCACTATGCCGCGCGGATACTCGGAAATATCCTGAAAAATCTTGGGTGCACCCAAATCCTCCAGACTCAGTATCTTCGATGGAATTGTGCGGAAAACCCCGCCCGCGCCACGATTGTGGTTAAATGCGTTGACGCGAAAGCGCGCCAGGCCAGGAATTTCGAATGAAAAGTCGGTCTCCATGAACTCCTCGTAATCTTTGCGCTGCTTGTCACTCATGATGTCATAAATCATGTCGTGTACCTGTTTGTGCTCCATTTCTGGCACATTGATACGGCGAATATCGCCGTCGACGCGAATCATGGGCGGCAAGCCAGCAGACAAATGTAAATCAGAGGCGCCCTGTTTGACGCCAAATGCCAGGAGTTGAGCTATGTCCATGGAGTTTCCCTTATCGGTTTACGGGTAGATTTGATTTCATGACGGGTTTTGTTTTAGCCCGCTAGCAAACGGAATATAATTGGAACGCTCGCTGTAGCCTTGTAATTACAGATAAACTATAGCAAAACATCTGAAAAAACCTATGAATAACATCGAAATAAATCTCAGGGACATTCGCGCCCAGATCGCCAGCGCGGCAAGCGCCTGCGAGCGCAGCGCGGATTCAATTCTACTGCTCGCGGTCAGCAAGAAGAAGCCGGCCAGCGACATCCGTGTAGCCTTCGCCTGCGGGCAGCGTGATTTCGGCGAAAACTACCTGCAGGAAGCGCTGGAGAAAATGCAGGAATTGCAGGATCTGGATATCAACTGGCATTTTATCGGGGCGATTCAATCGAATAAAACGCGCAGCATTGCCGAGGCATTCGACTGGGTGCATTGCGTCGATAGGCTGAAGATTGCCAAACGCCTGAGTGAACAGCGTCCGGCGACACTGCCGCCGCTAAATATCTGCATCCAGGTCAATATCGATCATGAAGCCAGTAAAGCGGGGATTGACCTCAGCGAGCTCAATGACCTGGCCGCGGCAATCGTGGCACTGCCCGGCATTCGGTTGCGCGGCCTGATGGCGATTCCAGCACCGCGCGCCGACTACAGCGGGCAATGCCGGGCCTTTGCACGCCTCGCCGAGGCATTGACGTCGCTGCGGCAACAGGGACTGGACTGTGATACCTTGTCGATGGGCATGACCCAGGATATGGAAGCGGCAATTTCACAAGGCTCAACCCTGGTCAGAATCGGCACAGCAATCTTTGGAGAACGTCTTTGAGTCACAGCATTTGTTTTATCGGAGCGGGTAACATGGCGTCGAGCCTGATCGGCGGCCTGCTGGCAAACGAATACGAGGCGGCGGCAATCACTGCCTGCGATATAAATGCCGGGCAACTGGATCAGTTGCAACAGCGTTTCGGTATCAATACTTCGAGCGACAACCTCGCCAGTTCGCAAGCGGCCGATGTCGTGATGCTGGCGGTAAAGCCGCAGCTGATGCGCGAAGTCTGTAGCGCCCTGTCGAGCCTGCCATGCAACCCCGAGCAGCTGTTTGTCAGCATCGCCGCAGGCGTGCCGGCGGACGCAATCGAGCGCTGGCTCGGCGGTCAACGAGCGATCGTGCGATGCATGCCGAATACCCCCGCTTTGTTGCAACTTGGCGCCAGCGGGCTCGCCGCCAACGCCGGAGTCAGCGCCAGTCAACGTAAGCTTGCCGAGCAAATCATGCAAGCGGTTGGCATCAGCATCTGGGTCGAGCAGGAGTCGGATCTGGATGCGGTCACCGCAATTTCCGGTAGTGGTCCGGCCTATTTTTTCTACTTTATCGAGCTACTCGAGGCGGCCGGTGTCGAACTGGGGCTGCCACCCGAAACCGCTGCGCGTCTCGCCCGGCAAACCGCACTCGGAGCGGCGACCATGGCGCAGGATCGGGATGTGGTCGAGTTGCGCAACCAGGTGACTTCAAAAAAAGGCACGACCGAACAGGCGATCCTGTCGTTTCAACACGACCGGCTCGACCAGCTGGTGCGCAATGCGACCGCAGCTGCACAGCGACGTTCGCTTGAACTCGCACACGAACTAACCCAGGAATAGAGGCAGGCAATATGGGCTCCGGTTACCTGATTTCACCGCTGATGCTGATCATTAACACCCTGTTCGATTTATATATTCTGCTGGTGCTGCTGCGCTTCCTGTTGCAGATGCTGCGCGCCGATTTTTACAACCCGGTATCGCAGTTTATCGTACGCCTGACAACTCCCCCGCTGCACCTGCTGCGCCGCTTCATACCGAGCATCGGCGGCCAGGATACGGCATCGGTGGTGTTGTGCCTGCTACTGATTTACGCCAAGTTCATAGTAATGCGTTTGCTGTCGGTACCCGTGGCCCACATCGGTGGTATGATGGCGCCGATCGGTAGCGTAAGTTTAGCCGGGCTGTTGGTGATCAGTATCGCTGACCTGATAGCACTGGTACTGACTGTGTTCCTGATCGCAATCATCATCCAGGTCATCATCAGCTGGGTCAGCCCAGGTCATTACAACCCGGTCATCGGCCTGGTCAACCGCATCGCCGACCTGGTGCTTAAGCCGATCCGGAAATTTATCCCGCCGTTAGGTGGAATCGATCTGACACCGCTGTTCGCCAGTCTGCTGCTGGTGGTGGCAAAGATGCTGATCGTGCCGCCAATTATCTACCTCGGCAGCTTCTAGAACTGGCCGCTATCCGCTTCAGCGAGATGCCTGGCCTGAATGAATTCGCTTTGCGACAGGTAGAGCAGATCGGCCACCTGGCGAATCAAATGCTCTTCGTAATGACTTTTCTCGCCATCGGCATAGACTAACCGCCACATCATTTCGATCACTCGCCGTTTCATCGCGTGGTCATAGTGATCATTCATCAGGCGCGTAATGTGCTGGATCGAAACCAGTTTGTCAGCATCGGCCTCGGCTTCCTCAAGCACTGCATCGAGCTCACTGGCGGATAGCTGAAACTGATGTTCCAGTAATTCGCGCAAGCGTTGCCGTTCGACCGGCTCAACCACGAAATCGGCGCGCGCAATTTCCACCAGTAACACCGCGGTGGCGACACGCAACGCGTGCTCCATATCTTCGGGTCCGGTTTCTTCGACAGTTATAGTCAGGAATTTAAGCAGGATCTTTTTCATAAGCGGTTATGGATTGCAAAGTAGTAGATTATTATGCAGACTCTAATTTCTCGAAATTAATAAATTTTAACTATCATGACGCTGACCGAGTTGCGCTATATCGTCGCGGTATCGCAAAAAAACCATTTCGGCAAGGCAGCTCAGGCCTGTTTTGTGAGCCAGCCTACCCTAAGTATTGCGATAAAGAAACTCGAAGAAGAACTGGGCATTCGCCTGTTCGAACGCAGTTCGAAAAACGAAATTCGAATTACCGAAATCGGTCAGCAAGTCATCGACCAGGCGAAAATCGTACTGCGACAGGCACAGATTCTGGGCGAGATCGCGCAGCAGGGCAAGGACCCGCTGGCGGGTCAGTTCAAGCTCGGTGTCATTTATACCATCGGCCCCTACCTGTTACCCAGCCTGATCCCGAAACTACGTGAAACCGCACCCGATCTGAAACTGATCATCGAGGAAAACTTTACCGCCAACCTGTTCCAGTCCCTCAAGCAGGGTACGCTCGATGCCATCGTTATTTCCTACCCGTTCGACGAAGCCGGCATCGAAACTGCAGCACTTTACCAGGAACCGTTTATCGTCGCCCTGCCGCGCAATCACGAGTGGAAGGATCGCAAACAGATCAGGCCGGAAGACCTCGCATCACAGGATTTAATGCTGCTTGGCTCCGGGCATTGTTTTCGCGACCAGGTTATCGAGGCTTGTCCCAATTGTATGTCGGGTGATAGCGAGCTAACCCGCACGCTGGAGGGCGGTTCACTGGAAACAATCCGCCACATGGTAGCCGCGGGTACCGGCATAACAGTATTGCCACACACCAGCATGTTGCACAACCAGCACCACGAGTCGCTCATCGAGACCCGGCCATTTACGTCGCCAGCACCCTGCCGCACCGTGGCCATCGCCTGGCGCAAGCACTATCCGCGGCAGGAAGCTATCGCGACGATTCGCAATACCATTCAATCCAGCCCACTCAAAGGCGTCGAGATCATTCGCTCAGTCGCATGATAGAAAAGTTGCTGCAACAGGAGCGCGAACTCGAACGCGCTAAAATCGTCGGTGAAACCGCTAAAATCCCATGGCTGGAATTACAACGCTTTTTTGCCTCCGGCAAAGTCATCTGGGTAGCAGGCGCCCTCGACCTGGTCGAAGTCGCCTGTGCACTGCAACAGGACGATGTGCAGCGCGTGAGCGAATGGACAGAAAGCCTGCAGCTTGCAGCGGTGTCCGATGATCAGGCCCGGCAATGGGTCGCCGACGATAGCCTGCTGTGGGCCGTGGCGATCAAACCCTGGGTACTGGTGCAGGAGACCACAGACGCAGCCTGAAGCAGACGCCGATGTGTCTGCCTGCCTGAAACCGGGGTTGATGTCGATGTACAATATTATTGGGCTATAATTGCAGGGTCAGCAAACTGTAGTAGAATTGCTCTCCCTGCTTGCATACCCACGAAGGACCGAAATAGATGTCACGAGTTACCATTTACAGCACGGCCCACTGTGGATTCTGCAATATGGCGAAGGCCAAGTTGAATCAATGGGACATCCCGTTTGAGGAAATCCTCATCGATACCGATGACGAGGCGAGGAAACAATTCGTCGCAGCGACCAATGGTGCACGCACGGTTCCACAGATCATTATCGACGGCAAGGTTATTGGCGGCTTTCGCGAACTGACCGAACTGCACATGGATGGCGAACTCGACGAATTGATGGAGTCAAGCTAGTGGCCAAAGCCCCGAAATCTACCTTTCGCATTCAGTTCCACAATAACAACAAGATATACGAACTCTATGCACATCAGGTTGGCCAGTCGCAGATGTCGGGCTTTATCGAGATCGGTGAGATCATCTTTGGTGAACACTCCAAATTACTGATCGATCCGGCCGAAGAAAAGCTGAAAACCGAATTTGGTAACGTCAAGCACACCTATATCCCCCATTTTGCAGTGATACGTATCGACGAGGTCGAGAGCAGTGGCAAAAATCGGATTCTGGACAGCGACGGCGCCAGCGTCACCGTTTTCCCCGGGCATGGCAGTGTCAATTCAACTTCCTAGCCCTCATGTCTCACCGATCTACGTTGCGAGGGCGTCGTAAAGACGCTGTGGCGGGTTGCACGGACCAGAGGGCGGCGCCGGGCGCAGTCGACACTGCGTCAAGCCGGCCGTCGGGAGTACAGCCCGTCACGGCGCGCTTTGCGGCGTCGACAGCAGGAATTCGGTGAGATATGCGGGCTAGCCGCATATTGCATAAATCCCGGGGCCGCCAGGGCCGTTTATGATGCGCATATCTGTCGTCATTCCGACTTACAATCGCGCGCACACCCTGCAGCGAGCGCTGCAGTCAGTGTTCGCCCAGGGCTCGGCGGTCGATGAAGTCATCCTGGTCGATGATGGTTCCACCGATGACAGCGCCGCGATGGTGGCTCGCCAGTTTCCTCAAGTCTCGGTGATTCATCAGCCCAATGGCGGGGTCAGCGCCGCGCGCAATAAAGGTATCGAGGCCGCTCAACACGAATGGATCGCATTGCTTGACTCAGACGATTGCTGGCTGCCGGACAAAATTCAGGCGGTGCGTGAAGCGGCTGCAGAGCATCCCGAATACATCCTCTATCACTCTGACGAAATCTGGGTCCGGCGCGGGGTGCGGGTCAACCCGATGCAAAAACATCGTAAGAGCGGCGGCTGGATATTTGTGCAATGCCTGCCGCTATGCGCGATCTCACCATCGGCCACGGTAATAAGGAAATCAGCCCTGCAGGGTCTCGGCCTGTTTGACGAGAGCCTGCCCGCCTGCGAAGACTACGATCTGTGGCTGCGCCTGTGCCATCGCTTTCCCGTGCATTACATCGATCGCCCCCTGATCACCAAGTATGGTGGACACGCGGACCAGTTGTCTCGGCAATACCCGGCGATGGACCGTTTCCGCGTACGTGCTTTGCATCGCCTGCTCGACACCACGACGCTGCAGGCAGACCATTTTGCAGCCGCCCGCAGCACCTTGCTGGGTAAACTCGAAATACTCATCAAGGGTGCGCGCAAACATCAGAATCACTCGCTCATCGCCGAATTCGAACCCCTGTACCGGCGCTGGCAGGATAACAGCAGGCGGGTCACATGCTGATCTGGGTATCCGCCCTGCACTGCGAAGCCAAGCCGATTATCGACTTTTATCGCCTCAAGAAATCACATGATGACACCGCCTTCGACCATTATCGTGGCAACGGTATGGCCTGTATCATCAGCGGTACCGGCAAGATCGCCAGTAGCGCAGCCTGTGCCTGGATAGCGGCACGCTACGGCGACGAGGCATCGATCGCCTGGATCAACCTGGGTATAGCAGGCGCAGCGCAGCATGATATCGGCAGCATATTTTCACTTCACCAGGTGATCGATGCCGACGATGGGCATCGCTACTACCCGGCACCGGCAAGCGCAGTTGAACTGGATGGCAGCGCCTGCATGACACTAAGCCTTCCCAGCGATGACTACAGCGAGGAATACCTGTTCGATATGGAAGCCAGTGGTTTCATGTACGCCACCCTGCGCTTCAGCAGTGCCGAGCTAGTCAAGTCGCTGAAAATTGTAAGCGACAACCAGCGCGAAAAAATCGGCAGGGACCGGCAACGCGTCAGTGACCTGGTACACCAGCACATCGACAGTATCGAACGTCAGGCAAGCTCCCTGATGGCTTTGAACGACGAAGTCGCGGCGCGCTCACCAGGGCTCGAATACTGGCAACAACTGACGTCCATGGCGCATTTCAGTCAAACCCAGCAAAACCGACTGCGAGTATTGTGGCGTTACCTGATGAATCGCGATTTCGACGCCGTAACCCTGATGCAACAATTCGAAGAGCATTCGCCACGCGCAATAATCAAACACCTGGAGCAACTGAGCTACCGGGACAGCGAAGGACTTCGACCATGACAAGCCGGGTCTATGTCGAATCGTCGATACGCCAACATCCGCGTACGCGGCAGTTACTGCAAAGATTGAACAAGTTACCGGTGATTGAAATCGAGCACTACGGCGAAGTGTTCAACCCGCGATCACAAAATTTTCGCCTGCAGAAAAAGAATCCCGCGATCATTATCGCGCACAAGAATAAGGGCCATATGCTGGCGGCCCCAGAGGGTTATGGCCTCGGTGGAGATCACAACTACTATTTCTCACACATGCTCAATTGCCTGTACGATTGCCGCTACTGTTTTCTGCAGGGCATGTACCAGTCGGCCCACCAACTGCTGTTTGTCAATTTCGAGGATTTCGGTGACGAGATGCGGCGGGTTGCCGCCAGTCATCCGCAACAACCGGTATGGTTTTACTCGGGCTACGATTGCGACAGTCTCGCCAACGATCCGATGACCCGGTTTACCGAGTTTTTCATCCCCCTGGTGGCCAGCATCGATAATGCCTGGATGGAATTGCGCACCAAGAGTACCCAGGTGCGCGGCATGTTGAAACTGAAACCACAGGATCGAGTGGTCACTGCTTTCAGTTTCAGCGATCCTGTGAGCCATGCCCAACTGGAAAACGGCGTGCCGTCGATAGCCAAACGCATCGACGCCATGCGCCGACTCATGGAGGCTGGCTGGAAGGTCGGACTGCGCCTCGACCCGATCGTTTATCACGTGAATTACCAGGTAGAGTTCAAGGCGTTGCTGGAACAGATTTTTGCCGAGCTCGATGCCACAGCCATGCACTCGGTCAGCCTGGGTAGCTTTCGCCTGACGCGTGATCATTTTCGCAAGGTTTCGCGACTATATCCGGACGAACCCCTGTTTGCGCAACCCATGGAGCTGGATAATGGTATCGTCAGCTATCCAGTCGAACGTGAGCGCGAAATGATCGAATTCTGCGAAACCGCGGTGTTGCAACACGTCCCCAGGCATTGCTATCACCCCTGTAACTGGCATGGATGAATGCAGGCATGCCCTGGTGACCGGTGCCAGTTCCGGCATCGGGCTGGCCATTTCACGTCGCTTGCTGGAGCAGGGCTATGCGGTTACCGGCATCAGCCGACGTGGCCAGGTCGACGCCTTGCAACACGATAATTTCCACGCGCAGATCATCGATCTGGATGATCTCGGCGAACTTGAGAAGCGCCTCGGCAGCATCCTCAAACAAACGCGATTCGACTGCTTTATCCACGCCGCTGGGCAGGGAAACTTCGGCTCGATAGAACAATTTTCGGTGGCGCAAATCGAGGCGGCTATTCGCGTCAATCTGCTCTGCGCCATGGTGATCTGCCGTAGCCTGTTGCCGCATATGCGCCGTCACAGACAGGGCCGCATCGTTGTCATTGGTTCCGAATCCGCATTACAGGCGGGCAGGAAGGGTGCCCTCTACTGTGCTGCCAAGTTTGGCCTGCGCGGCTTCTGTCTTGCGCTGCGCGAGGATTGTGCCAGCGATGGCATTCAGGTCAGCCTGGTAAACCCGGGCATGGTGCGTAGCCCGTTTTTCGACGGGCAGACATTCGCCCCGGGCGCCGCGCCCGAAAACGCGATCTCCACCGACGATATTGCCGAGTTGGTGTTTCAGGTACTGCAATCGAGCCCCGATATCGTCATCGACGAGATCAATCTGTCGCCGCGGGTAAAATCGATTGAATTCAAACCCAAGTCATAACCCATCTGTGTTTAACTGGATTGAAACTGGTTGCCATACGATGTTTTCATTGTAAACTCTCGGCTTACCTTCGGTAGCAACCGGACCAGTGAAACTTCAACAACTACGCTTTCTCGATGCGGTCGTGCGCAATAACCTGAACGTTTCTGCGGCGGCTGAAGAGCTCTATACCTCGCAACCGGGAATCAGTCACCAGATAAAGTTACTGGAAGACGAGCTCGACATCCAGATTTTCGAACGCTCGGGTAAAAAACTGACCGCGATATCGCCGGCTGGAAATGCCATCCTCGAGCATGTAACCGATTTGCTCAATAACGTCAAAAACATCAAACAGGCGGCGCGCGATTTCAGCAATCACCATCGTGGCAGCCTGACTATCGCCACGACACATACCCAGGCACAGTTCATTCTACCGTCGATCCTGCAACGTTTTTCACAGCGCTATCCACATATCGAATTACGTGTGCACCAGGGAAATCCCAAGTCGATGTGCAAGTTGGCCGCCAACAACCAGGTCGATTTTGTGATCGCCTCGGAAGTTATCGACGAACGCGGCGAACTGGTGACCATTCCAGCCTACCACTGGAATCGCTTTATCGTGGTGCCGAATGACCACGAACTGACCCGCGCCGGGGAAGTGACCTTGCCGCTGCTGACCGAGTACCCCATCCTGACCTACATGCTGGGATTGACGGGTCGCTCACAACTCGACAAGGCTTTCCTGCAGGCCCACCTGCAGCCGAAGGTCGCTTTTACCGCGACCGATTCCGATGTGATTAAAACCTATGTTCGCCTCGGTATGGGCGTCGGCATAATCGCCGAGATGGCCTGCCGGGACGAGGATACCGATCTCAGTTATATCGATGCCAGCCACCTGTTTCCAAACAGCGTCATCAAGATTGGCTTTCGCCATTCACGACACCTGTCAGCCTATCAGTTCGAATTCCTGCACATGATGGCGCCCTACCTCGATCAGGAGACCATACGCAAGGTCACCGAATCGAAAACGGCTCAGAGTCGTGAGAGCCTAATCGAAGAGGCCGAAGTGCCCAGCTTCCGGGAATTGAAGCGAGGCCTGAGCGAGCACAGCTAGCCAGTCTGCTTGTGTTTTGCCCGGTCAACCTCAAGCAGCGTATCGATCGGTACCGGTCTGCCAACCGTATAACCCTGTGCGAAATCCACGTTGGCCTCGCGCAACTTGTCGAACATGGTATCTGATTCGACGAACTCGGCGATCACCTCCATGTCCAGGCAATGCCCGACTTCAGTCATCGAGCGCACGAAGACAAAGCTCTTGTCGTCTTTGGTAATGTCGCGCACAAACTCGCCATCGATCTTCAGATAATCGACCGGAAACTGCTTGAGATAACTGAATGAAGAGAGTCCGGTGCCAAAATCATCGAGCGAAAAGCGCACGCCCAGTTGCTTGATCGAATTGATGAACTCGACCGAACGTTCGACATTATCGACAACCGCGGTTTCAGTAATTTCAAAACACAGCGCGCGCATGTCGACATTGCTGGCGATGAGCGTCTCGCGCAAAAAGCTATGGAAGGTTTGCGAACTGATGCTGCGCCCCGAAAGATTGATCGAGAACATGACCTTCTGGTCCATCGTGGGATTTTTCTGAAACCATTCAATGATCGTGCTGACGACCCAGCAGTCGATTCGCTCGATCAGGTTGTAGCGCTCAGCGGAGGGTAGAAATTGACCAGGCGCGATGATGTTACCATCTTGATCGCGATAGCGGATCAGCACTTCGTAATGGTCATGCTTGTCGGCATGGTCGATACCTACGATGGGTTGTACGTAGAGGCAAAATCGATCATTGGTAAAACCTTCCATAATACCGGACACCCACTCCATGGACACTTGCTGGGCCAGGACTTTTTCGTCGTTCTCATCAATATAGTGGTATTGATTACCACCATTTTGCTTGGCCAGGAAACAGGCCGTAGTCACCTTGGAATAGTGGTCGGCATATTCATCACTCATGCGCCCGAAGGCCATCACACCGATGCTGACAGTCACTCGATATTCCTGGGCATTCCACACAAAAGTCGAATGCTGAATCTCGATGATAATTTTCTGTATGGTCTGCAGGGCTCGGTCCATCTCGAAGAAAGGCATGATGAAGCCAAACTCGTCACCGCTCAGGCGCGATAACACGTCCGCCTGGCGCATCTGTTTCTTGATGATCGAACTGATCTGCTTCAGCAGCAGATCGCCGGCAGCGCTGCCACAGGTTTCGTTAACAGTGCGAAACTGATCGATATCAAGGTAGGCCAACACGTGCTGCGGCAGCGCTCCATTATCCTCAGTCACCAGATTGTCGAACTTCTGCTCAAACGCGGCACGATTCAGGAATCCGGTGAGTTGATCGTGACTACCCTCGTAGCTCAGTTTGCGACGCAGCTTGCGATCTTCGGACACATCTTTCAGGATAATGACAAAGCCGATGTCCTCGGCCACTACATCGATCATCGGCGAAGCCGAAAATTCGAGTTCGATAAGCTTATGATTGGCATCATAAAAATACATCGAGGACATCGACAGTTTGTGCGTGAGAAGCTGCTTGATATCGACGATGCGCGTAGCCTGGCGATTCGAGTAGAGAATTAAAAATTCATGAATGGAGGAGCCGAGTAGCGCTTCCTGCTTGTCGCCAAACAATATTTCGCCTCCCGGGTTGACGAGCTTGATGCGGTCCATTGAATCGATGACGATAACCGGGTTGCTGATCGAATCCAGCGTGGTCGAAATGAAATCCTTTTCCGCGCGCAAACGCTCCTCGATGTTGTGTCGACTGATGGTCTCGATTTCCAGGCCTTCGACCATCTGGTTGTAGGCTATCACCAGGTCGCGCAATTCACTGGGGAGTTTATCTTCACTGATCGGAGCATATTTCCCGGTCAGAAGTGCGCCCACCGAATTGCGTAGTTTATTCATCGGCTGAAGGGCGCGATGCAACATGGACAATACCAGCACCAGAGCGATAATCGTCGCCAGGGTGGTGATCATCAGGAATCCGGTTTTGGTCCGCTGCAGCCGCTCAATGAGTGGTCGTTGGTCGAAGGCGGCGGAGACGATAGCACCGATGAAGGCATCGTCACCGTAGAGCTTGAAGCTCGGATACAAATAAGACTCATTATCGGCATCACCCCAATGCTCTGATCGATAGAGGATTTCGCCTGAGCCGTGCGCCACCCGAACCGGCATGCCGATTTTTGACTCAATACGCCTGATCCCGTCACCAGCATCAGCGATAATATGCAGATAAGCCCGAGGTTCGAGGGTCCCCACCGGGACCAGTACTTCGGCAAACAGACGATTATCAAAGGTGCACAGGGCATATCTCGGCTTTAGCAATCGAATCAGCGTTCCACCCAGGGAATCCAGCACTACGGCGCAGCCAGCATAGCTGTTGATACCATCGGCCGAGCTTTGTGCAAATATATCACCTGCCAAATCGCGTACGACGATCGCCTCCAGCTTGAAAAGCTCTCGCGACATCTGGTAGCGCGTATAGCTCTTCGCAAGCCAGGCTTCCATCGCGGCCTGGTCGCGACTGGCGAGAGCCTGCGCGAAAGGGGTCTCCGTCTGTAGCCTCAGCGCAAACAGCTTCACCCTGTCATAGAGCTCCTGAATGGCTTCATTGCTTTCCTGTTCAAGCTGGACCTGCAAGGTTTCGAGCTGAACCTGGATGGCGTGATCACGATAGACCTGGGTGCTGTAGATTGCGAGTCCGTAGGCCAGCATACCCAGCCACAGCAGCGCAGCGCCGATGATGATCTTGAAGCTGTAAAGGCGCGACAGCACGGGCTATTCGATCACGAAAGGATAATCTTTATCCTGCCACTCGATGAAGCCACCACTCAGCCAGAACAAGCGCCTGTAGCCGCAGCTCGACGCAATTTGTACCGCCCTGGTGCTGACATCGATACCATTCCCGTTACAGTAGAACACCAGTGCCTGATCTTTATCGCTGGCGAGGCTTGACAGAGATTCGCAGTTGGTTTCACCGGTCGGCAGACTGTACGATTTTTCTATATAACCAAGCACATGATCCTCGCGCAGTCGTGAATCGATAATGCGCAATCCAGGAACCGACCGGTAGAGTTCGATCAAGTTTTCCGAATCAATTGTGATCGCCATCGCTGGCGTGGCAGCAAGTTCCTGGGAGGATGTTTTTTCGGCGGCAAATAGCGCAGATTGCAGCACCGCCAGAGTAGCAAATACCGCCAGGCTCCCAGCCCGTTGAGTAGGGAAAAGTCCTGTAATCATCATCGCAACAAACCCGGTTAGCCCTTATTCCAACAGTCCTTCAAGGCTTTATACTAGTATAATAATTACATCCTTAAGCGATAATTTTAAGAAAACGCCTAACAGTTCACACCAGTACCCCCGAGTCCGCAATAACCCGCCGGATTTTTATCGAGGTATTGCTGGTGGTATTCCTCGGCATAATAGAACGGTCCCGCCGGTAATATCTCTGTAGTTATCTGTGCATATCCTGCCGCCGTCAGTTTAAGCTGATACTGTTCGCAGCTAGCCTGCGCAACCTCGCGTTGACTGTCGTCACTATAGTAAATTCCGGAACGGTACTGGGTACCCTGGTCGTTACCCTGGCGCATGCCCTGGGTCGGGTTATGGGATTCCCAAAATATCGAAAGCAGGGCGTCAAAGCCAAGCTCGGCGGGACGAAATACAACCAGTACCACTTCATTGTGACCCGTCATTCCACTACAGACCTCCTGGTAGGAAGGATTTCGCGTATGCCCGGCCGCGTAGCCTACCGCAGTGGTATGAACCCCGGCCAGGTTCCAGAACTTGCGTTCTGCCCCCCAGAAACAACCGAGGCCAAACACCACCTGTTCGCAGTCATCCGGAAACGGCGCAACCATCGAGGTTCCAAGTACCCTGTTCACCGGATCGAACTGCATGCTTTCACTACGCCCCGGTAAAGCCTGCTGCGGGGATGGGATTTCGCTGGGTCTGCCAAACATAATTATTTCCTCAGTTTCACCAGGAGCACGCCGTCAGGCGTTGCGACCCAGATCGAGTTCTATCCACACCGGCGCATGATCGGACGGTTTTTCCATACCCCGGATATCGTAATCTACTCCCGCATCGACCACTGCTGGCCTGAGGAGTTCCGAAACCAGCAGGTGATCGATGCGCAATCCTCTCTTCGGTTCCGCCTCGAAACCACGGCTGCGATAATCAAACCAGCTGAAACAGCTATCTGCATCGGCATGACAGAGGCGAAATCCATCATATAGACCGAGGGCAGATAGTTGCTGAAACCATTCGCGTTCTTCGGGCAGAAAGCTGGTCTTCCCGGTTTTCAACCATCGTTTAGCGTTATCCTCGCCTATCCCGATGTCGCGATCCTCGGGCGCAATATTGTAGTCCCCCATCACCACTAGCTTCGCACTGCGCATGTCGAAAGTACTGAGAAAACGGATCAAATCGGCATAAAATCGCTGTTTCGCCGGAAACTTGACGGCATGGTCACGACTTTCGCCCTGCGGAAAATAACCATTGAAGACCACCAGTTTTTCTCCGTCCACAGCGAAGCTGCCACCGATAAAACGTTTCTGTGCGTCCTCATCATCATTCGGAAATCCGTATAGAGGATCGCAGCAGGGTGTACGCGATAACAGCGCCACACCGTAGTGTGTCTTTTGCCCCGCAAAGACCACCTGGTAGCCCATCGCCTCGATCGCATCACGTGGGAACTCGTGATCCTGCACCTTGGTTTCCTGCAGGCCGATAAATTCCGGTGCATGTTTATCGATCACCGACTGCAACTGATGCAACCGCTGGCGCAGGCTATTGACGTTAAACGAGACTATCTTCATGCACCTGATCTTCCTCTATGGTTTGCAGAAACCCGGCGATAGTTTCGTCGCCGAGCTGCGCTTCGAGCTGCTGCTCGAGTGACTGTAAAAATCGCGATACCCCGGCATCGCTGCGCAGGTTCTCACTTTGACCGTCGTCCTCGGCATTACGCGCGCTGCGTAGAATATCGACCAGGCGGATGCGCTGCAACGCGGTACCCGGCAGGTAGCTGGGCGGATTCTCCGCTGACTGTGTCACCAGGCCATCTTGTTGCAACGCCTCCAGCATGCGCGCCAGCACCGGCGCCGGCACTTGCTGGTAGGCAGCGAGATTCTTCAGATTCGGCACCAGTTCGGATTGACGATCAAACGCACGCGCAATATTTACCATCACCTGGAGCGCCAGTTGATCGCGCAGGCGCGCGCTCAAATGCGAATTACTGCGTTTCCATTTAAGCTGGTCGGGATTCTGGTGATAGAACGAAATGCTCGCCCCGATCAGCAGGATAACCCAACTCAGGTACAGCCAGATCATGAAAACCAGCAGAACTGCAAATCCGGAGTAAATCGCCGTATACTTGCCCGAGCCACCGATGAAAGAAGTAAACAATATGCCCGAGGTCTGCCATAGCACGCCGGCGATGACTGCACCGTAAAGTGCGGAACGAATTCGCACCCGGGTATTCGGCACCAGCATGTAAATAAAGGTGAATGCGGCAATCACCAGCAGAAAGGGTAACACCTTGCTAAACAGGTACAGCAGATCGCTCATGAACGGCAGGTTGTGCAGCATCTCGACCAGGTGATGATTGCCCAGTGACGCGGTGATGCCGACCGCGGAAAAGACCAGCACCGGGCCCACCATGATGACACTGAGATAATCGCTGAAGCGCTGCATCAGGCTGCGACTCGACTGCAGGCGCCAGGTATGATTGAACGCCGCTTCGATCTTCTGTATCAGTGAAATCGCGGTATAAATCAGCATTGCCAGGCCAAGCGCTCCGAGCACGCCGATCTGCATGTTTTCGACGAAGCCGATAATGCGAGCGCTGATCTCGGCGCTTTGCTCGCCGAGCGGAGCCAGCAGGTTGACCAGCGCCGGCTCCAGTTGACCGTGCACGCCGAATCCCTTCAGCACCGAAATACTGACTGCCAGCAAAGGCACCATCGACAGCAGCGTGGTGTACACCAGGCTCATCGCGTGCAAGGTAATCATGCCCGCCATCAAGTCACGCCCGACCATCACCACAATTTGCAGAAATTTCCGCCACGGCGAGCGCGGTGCGCTGTTATCGCTCGTGTTGTAATTCCAGATGTACTGGTTGATTTGTTGCAGCACTGTGCGTTATCAGCCGGTGAAGGCTTGCTTGGAGTTCAGGTACTCGATTTCGGCAGCGCTGCTGTGACGGCCGAGGGCTTCGTTACGATGCGGAAACCGGCCGAACCTGTGGATAATGTCGTGGTGGTGTCGGGCAAAACGCAGATTGTCTTCGAGGCCGGCTTGAGCGAACAATTCGAGTGCTTGCTGCTGGTCGGCAAGCGTCTCGCTGTGCATAAACGGCAAATACAGAAATGCGCGCTGTGCGATGTCCAGCGCCCGATCGAAACCTTGATCGATGGCCACCTGGGCGATAACACGCGACCGCTCTTCAGTAGCAAAACTCTGTGCCTGACCGCGAAACATATTCAACGGAAACTGGTCCAGAATAATCACCAGCGCGAGGCAACCCTCGGCGCTTTGCTGCCAGTGATCCAGCTCACCGCGGCTTGCCTGCTGCCACAGCGCAAGAAAGCGCTCGCGCAGCGACGCATCGAACTGGGGCGTCGAATTGAACCAGAGTTTGCGGACTTCGTCCGAGAACCAGAAATCGATAATTTCCTGCGGCATGCTGTACCTCGTTGATCGGCGATATACTATCAGGCTTTAAGCATTGCTTCGACTAACTCGCGCAGTCGCTGCTGCAACTGCCTGCGACCCTCACCACTGTGCTGGCGCGGGAGTCGCTCCCAGGGGCGATTCTGGATCGCTTTTTCAACCAGCAGATCGTCGACCACGCCAGACGTCTCCGCCACCCGTTGCATGGTAAATTTCTGCAGGCTGACAAAACAGAGTTCGAAACCTTTGTTGCCATAGGCGAAAGCCTCTATCTCACGCTGCTCGAGTTCGCTCAAAATGGCGCTAAATCCGACAAACTGCAATAGCGCGACGACCTGTGAGGCTTCGAGGTGCTGCAGAAACTGGGTCATCCAGATCGGCAATTGTTGCTCAATTCGTCGCCGCAGCTGCAGCAGGTCTGCAGCGACGGCCGGCTGCAGTGCGTACAGTATGGCCAGCGAATGATTGCCGCTCGATTTGCCCTGTGCATAACTGATATGCACCAGCGAAAACCCCGCCTGTTGCCAGAAATGGGTCGTTTGCGCATCGAGTGCAAAACTCGCACCCAGATAGTCGAGTCCGGCCGCAGTGGCAAATTCCAGCGACCGCTCAAGCAGACCTGTCCCCAGACCGCGCCGTCGAAAACCTGCACTTACCGCGATACGCAAAACCCTGAGTCCATGGTATCCGGCAAAGTGGCTGATGCCCGCCTGGGCGGTCAACATTTGCGCCAGCAAGTGTCCTTTCGGTCGCCGCTTGCCGAGAAAAACCTGTTCACAGAGATGGGCTTCCAGCCCGCCCTCGCGATTGAGCAACACGGCCCCCACAATACGCTCGCCACAGCGTGCGATAATCAACAGCAGATCCGGATTTTCCATCAACATGCGCAAATCTGCAGGGTGGGTACGATAGTGTGCCGCGCTCAGCAGCTGGTAGACCTGGCGCAGGCCGGCGCGAAAATCGAGAGCCCCCGGATCCTCTACCACCTGCCACTGCCAGGCCGAAGCGTCTCTATCACTCTCCACTTCAGGTTCTGTTGCGACACTCTGCATCAGCACCTGGTCCAGCCAGGACTCAAGCCTGTCCCCTCGGCACCAGCGCACCGGATCTGCGAGTTCGAGTTGCAGCAACCTGTGCGCTTCGAGCGCAGCGACGAAGCGCAGCATGAAACCCTGGCCGGTACCCTCGTAACCACCCGTGGTGGTGGCCATGATCAGACGCGGGTAAAGCCGGTAGATCTGGCGCAGCAGCGATAGTGGAATCATCGCCGCTTCGTCGATGACCAGCAGATCAGCCGCTGGATTTTCCTGCAAAAGACGATCTGGAGCGATAAATTCCGCTTCTGGCACCCAGTGCAACAGGACGGCGGCGGAATTGCGGGAATCGGCGCAAACCAGAATTCGATAGTCCGCCTGCAACCGCTTGACCAGCATACCAAGACAGCTGCTTTTTCCACGCCCGCGCTGTGCCCGCAGCAATACCAGGCCCTGGCGCTCCCGCTCAAACCATTGTTCGATGCGCCGCAGGCAATCGGCTTGTGCCCTGGTCATACCCTGTTCGAACTCCGTGGGCTGCAGCACCGGCAGGCTTGCTTTCGGCATGGGCGCACTCGCGGGCGTCACCAGCAATCCGATCCCATCATCCGCTTGTAATGATGCAAAAAAATACTCGGCGAAACGCGGTTGCAGCGACTGCGATTGATCTTGCCAGCTTGCGTAGCGGTCGCTGTCGCGCTGCCAGTCCCCCGCGGGAGCCAACAGCACCAGGACTCCCCCGGCCTTGACCAGGCCTGCGGCAATGCACAACACATCCGGATTGAATCCGGTGAACAGATCCAGTACCACTATCCCGGCCTCGCGACCGAGACAGGCGTCAGCCTTGCTAAATGGAATCGGACTATGCCCTGCCATGGAGCCCGGCAACCGGTTCGCTATCACCAGTAGAGGCAGGTTTAGTTGCGTTAATGCGTTAAACTGCGAATCGCACCAGTCCATGGAGCCTTGCAGGGCCACCAGCTGGCGTTGCCGATTGTGGCTCAACTGGCCGAGCAATTCCTGCATCCAGTGCTTGATATCAATTGCTGGCATGATGATAATTTATTGAAAACAGCCCATTATAGTGGAGTGGTAAAACATGACAAAAGAACAGCAAACAGAGGCGGAAGCGGCCGCATTTCGCGCGCTGGTCGCGCATTTACAAAAACGCAGCGATGTGCAGAACATCGACCTGATGAACCTCGCCGGATTTTGTCGCAACTGTTTATCCAAGTGGTACTCGGCCGAGGCCAAAAAACTGCAACCCGACTTCGATTATGCCGATGCGCAGCAGTACATCTATGGCATGAGTATCGCCGACTGGAAACGCGATTTTCAAACCGGAGCAAGCGCAGAGCAGATGCAACAGTTTGAGGACAGCCAGCCGCTGCACGCAAAAATCAGCGGTTACTAGCCTCGGCCGACATCGGCGTTAGCCGTTACGCTGGCCCACATATTGTACCAGCGGGTCGCGGCACTCCAGGCAGGCCGCGACCACAAAGGAAACAGCCTCACTTGCGTAATTCGCGGCGCAGGATTTTGCCGACGTTGGTTTTCGGCAATTCGACCCTGAACTCGACGATCCGGGGAATCTTGTATCCGGTCAGGCGTTCGCGGCAATACGCAATGATCGTGGCCTCATCGAGATTCGGGTCTTTACGCACGATAACAGCCTTGACGACTTCACCGCTTTCGTCATCGGGTTGACCGATGACGCCCACTTCGAGCACGCCCTCATGGCCGGCGATGACAGTTTCGATTTCGTTAGGGTAGACGTTGAACCCGGACACCAGAATCATATCCTTGAGGCGATCGACAATACGGAAGAAACCCTGTTCATCCATCTGCGCCACGTCACCGGTCTTGAGCCAGCCGTCACTGGACAACACCCTGGCGGTTTCCTCCGGTTTCTGCCAGTAACCCTTCATTACCTGCGGTCCGCGCACGCACAGTTCACCCGCCTCGCCCTGCGGCAACAAGCGGCCATCTTCATCCTGCACCGAGACCTCGGTGGAAGGCACGGGCAATCCGATGCTACCGTTGAATTCACTCAGGTTCAGCGGGTTAATACAAACTGCCGGCGATGTCTCGGTCAATCCATAGGCTTCTAGCAAGGGTGATCCCGTCACTTTCTGCCAGCGTTCGGCAACCGGTTTCTGCACCGCCATACCACCTCCCAGCGAGAGCTTCAGGTTGGAAAAATCGATCTGCTCAAAGCCGGGGGTATTCATCAAGCCATTGAACAGGGTATTGACACCGGTGAGTACGGTAAAATGCAACCCCTGCAATTCCTTAACGAAACCGGGCATGTCGCGCGGGTTGGTGATCAGGTAATTCAGAGCCCCAATTTTCATGAAGGTCAGGCAGTTGGCCGTCAGTGAAAAGATATGGTAGAGCGGCAAGGCGGTAATAATAACCTCCTCATTGTCATTGACGACATCCTTGATCCAGGCCGACGCCTGCTGCATGTTTGCGGTCATGTTGCCGTGCGTCAACATCGCTCCCTTGGCAACTCCGGTAGTGCCTCCGGTATATTGCAGGAAGGCGATGTCATCGTGAGTTACCGGTACGGGTTGGTGGTGCTGCCCCGAACCCTGGGCTAGCGCCTGCTTGAAGGTAATGCGCTGCGGCAACGAAAATTCTGGCACCATTTTCTTGACGTACTTGACTACCAGGTTAACGATCACTGACTTCGGGAAATTCAACATGTCGCCTAGCTGGGTGGTAATCACATATTGAACAGGGGTATCCGCAATCACCTCGGACAGCGTGTGGCAGAAATTCTCCATCACGATGATTGCCCTGGCGCCCGAATCACTGAGCTGATGCCTGAGTTCGCGCGGCGTATACAGCGGATTGGTATTGACCACGGTAAAGCCCGCACGCAGAATCGCAAAGATCGCGATCGGATTCTGCAACACGTTAGGCATCATCACCGCGACGCGATCACCCCTGGTCATTCCTGGTAGATTTTGCAGGTAACTGGCGAGCTGGTCGGTATAGCGATCCATCTCGTCGTAAGTCAGGGTAGTCCCCATGTTAGCGAAACACGGACTGTTACCAAATCGCCGAATCGCCTGCTCGAATACATCGGTGACCGAGGTATAGGCATCGAGATCCACTTCCTCCGGGATCCCGGGGGGATAACTTTTCAACCAAACTTTTTCGATACTCACATTAAGCCTCCAAAAGCAGGGATTCGATTTTTTCGTCTACCCTGATAGCTGGGGCCGGTTGTTGTCTCACAACCTGCTCACCCGTTAATCCGGTGTTTGCGCTTTCTTGGTTGCTGCTTTTTTCTTTACTGCTTTCTTCTTAACCGATTTCTTTTTAATTGTCTTCTTCGCAATTTGCTTATTGCTAACCGGCTGCATCCCGGCGGCAGCGCTCTTGACGGTTGCGGCTGCCTCATTCAACAGTTGCTGTGGCGTGAAATCGTCGACGCGGACAACCTTCATTGTTGCTTTCCTCGCTCGCAGCAGTATATCAGCTTCGTCGCCTGATACCTGCCCGGCAGTCTTCAAGCGCGCTATCCACTGAGAATAATCCTCCAGCCCATGCTGCTGCAAATTCTTACGCCGTAGACGCCGCTCGATTGGCTCCGCCTTGATCACCTTGTGCAAGGCATCTTCCAGACAACCGGTAATATCATCCGGATCATCGGTGATATAGATACCAGCAGTCAACCGGTCGCGTGCCGGGCCAGGACGAATCAATAGGGCCGCAACCCGGTGACTCAGCGAATCGTTAGGCGGACGCAGGCTGAGCCCAAGGGGGAAAATGGAATGGCGAACAACGACACCCAGCCATTTTATCGGGAAGTTCCGCAAGATCTCATCGAGCGCCATCTGCACCTGGTAAAGACAGTACTTGGCGGTCCACTCGACCAACGGCAAATCACTGCGTGGTTCGCCATCGGCTTCGAATTTTTTCAGCGCTGCAGACGTATAAAACATGTAAGCGAGCGCATCCGCAAAACGGCCGGACAGCTTTTCCTTACGCTTGAACGAGCCGCCCAGAATCATCAACACCAGGTCGGCACAAACCGCGAACGCCGCACTCATCTGCCCGAGACGTCGGTAATAATCGCCTATACGCCCGGGATATGGGCTGGGCGCCAGGTGGCTGGCGCTGATGCCATAAATAAATGCGCGACAGTAATTGGTAAAAAAATATTCCGCATGTCCACGCAGCGCCTGGTCAAACGCGGTATCAGCCGCCGCCGATTCCGGCATCGTCGCAGCACTCATTTCACTCACCAGGTAGGGATGACAGCGTATCGCTCCCTGGCCGAAAATAATCATGCTGCGCGTCAGTATGTTTGCGCCTTCCACGGTGATACCCACAGGAACAGACTGGTAGGCGCGCGCCAGGTAATTTGACGGGCCCATGCAGATGCCGCGTCCGCCATGCACGTCCATCGAGTGATTGATCACCTGACGCATATGCTCGGTGTTATAACATTTAAGAATGGCGGTGATGATGGAAGGTTTTTCACCGCTGTCGAGCGCACTCAATGTCAACATCCGCCCCGCTTCCATCATATAGGCCATGCCACCGATACTCGCCAGGGCTTCCTCGACACCTTCAAACTTGCCGATCGAAGTGTTGAATTGTTTGCGCAGGTAGGCATAAGCGCCGGTATTTCGTGAACAGGACTTACCCGCCGCGACACCGACCGCGGGCAGCGAAATACCTCGCCCTACCGACAGGGATTCCACCAGCATACGCCAGCCATTGCCAATGTTAGCCTGGCCACCGATGATGTAATCCATTGGAATAAATACATCCTTACCGCTATTGGGTCCGTTTTGAAACGCACTATTCAGTGGGAAATGACGATTACCGATGGTGACACCGGCTGTGTCGGCCGGGATCAGTGCGCAGGTAATGCCTAGCTCTTCCTCACCACCGAGTAACCCGTCAGGATCAAATACCTTGAAAGCCAGACCCAGCACCGTCGCCACGGGTCCCAGGGTAATGTAACGCTTGTCCCAGTTGAGGCGTAATCCGAGTACTTGCTTGCCTTCGTGCTGCCCCATGCAAACCACGCCGCTATCGGGAATCGCACCCGCATCGGAGCCGGCCTCAGGCCCGGTCAAAGCGAAACAGGGTATCTCACGCCCATCGGCGAGACGCGGCAGGTAATAGTCTTTTTGTGCCTCGCTACCGTAATGCAGCAACAGCTCGGCCGGACCCAGTGAGTTCGGTACCATCACTGTTACGCCTGCTGAAATACTGCGTGACGCTATTTTTGTCACCACACTGGAGTGGCCAGTCGCCGAGAATTCGAGACCGCCGTAGCGCTGCGGGATGATCATGCCGAAAAAACGATTCTGCTTCAGGAAATCCCATATCTCTGGTGGCAAGTCCATGCGCCGGTGGGTGATGTCCCAGTCGTCAATCATCGCGCAGAGCTGCTCCACGGGGCCGTCCAGGAAGGCACGCTCGGCTTCACTTAATACCGGTATTTTATAGTTCTGCAGGGTGTGCCAGTCCGGAGCGCCGCGAAATAATTCCGCCTCCCACCAAACGCTACCGGCTTCGATGGCGTCGCGCTCGGTTTCGGACATTGGCGGTAACACCTTGCGAATACGCCGCAACAGCGGCCGTGATAACCACTGCATACGCACGGTTGGCAAACCCAGCAGCACTGGCAACAGAAAAGCAGCCCAGCACAAGAGTCCCCAGAACAGGCTGAAGCCACCGGCCAGCGTATAAACAGCCAGAAACAATGCACTGAGGGCAGCCAGTTGCGATAACGGAAGTTGTCGACGCGCTACGGCAAAACACAAAACCAGCGTGGCAGCCAGAAGGATAAGAATATTCATCAGATGTGCTCGGAGGTATCAGGATCGGGTCAGTGGAAGAAAACAGTATAATACATTGACCCGGTGTTCGATATATAGTTTCAAAACGCAACTATCACTCATGGAAAACGTCTCGCCGATAGCGCAGCCACCCGTACAGGTCGAGGGCAGAGTAGATCGGCCGGGTGTCTTCATCCCGGCTGCCCGAATCAGGCCTGTGACTGCTCCAGGGGCGCCGCTTGCGCCGTCATTTCGCGAGTCAGAAAAAACTCGACAAACCAGTTCGCAACTAGCCGGGTATCAACCGGTATGCCGGCATCCAGGGATGCAATCCCCTGCTGCGCCAGATCCAGCGGAAGCGAGCGGCCGGCGAACAATTCCAGCAGATCACGTTCATAGGATTCCTCGATTTCCGGGTGCGCCTGCACACTGATAATCGAATCACCATAACTCAATCCAGCAAGCGGACAATCGGCAGAACTCAAAAAAACTTCGGCCTCTGGCGGGCATTCCACGATCTGATCCTGATGATAGGCATGCATCGCGACCGATGATGGTGATTCGCCCATCCAGTCATAGCGACGCTCGAGATCATAGCGTTGCACCCCGACCTTCCAGCCAAGCTCCGACTTGACGACCTTCCCACCCAACGCCTCGGCGATAATCTGGTGACCAAAGCAGACTCCGATCAACGGCCGCCCGGCAGCTGCCAGCTCGCGGATAAAGTCCTGTAACACCAGCATCCAGTCGAGCTTTTCATAGACACCGTATCGCGATCCGGTAATCAACCATCCGTCACAATCGTCTATCGACTCCGGCATCTCCCCGCGCAGCACACTAAAGGTCGCAAACTCAAGCTTGCGCTCCGCAAGTCCCAGCAGTCGCTCGAACATCACGGGATAGGGATCGTGTCGATCCGCCAGTTCTTCGCGTACCAATCCGGTTTCGAGAATTCCGATTTTCATCTGCACACCCTGATCTGCTCGCATTGCGAGACAATCGCCGCGTAGTTTTGAGGAATCGCGACCGACTTCCAGATCGCATGTAATGTGATCATATTTTATAGACATATCCTCGGCCTTAGCAACCTTGCCATTGGTGAAAATTGCGCATTTGTGATTAAATCATCGCCTGACCGCTGCTCAAAACCAATCTATGTCCTCTGCCGACGCACAACCCATAAAACTGCTAATGATCGAAAAGTCGGACGACCTGAAAACGCATCAATGGGTCTACCAGTTGCTGCGCAACAACCTGTTGTGCGGGCGCATCGCGCCGGGCATTGCGCTGACCATACGCGGGCTTGCACAAATTCTCGATGTCAGTCCCATGCCAGTGCGCGAGGCGCTGCACCGGCTTGCCTGCGAGGGTGCGGTCGAGGTCAAGAACAATCGCAGGGTGATCGTGCCGTCGATGACTCCAGAGAAGTTCAGAGAACTCTGCGACTTGCGAATTCTTCTCGAAACCCATGCCGCGGAGGGTGCATTACCCTATATAAAAGAAGCAGATATTGAGGTTCTGGAGGTAATCGATGGCGCAATTGATCAGGCCATCGAAGCCGATGACGTGGATCACATCAGCCTGCACAACCAGGCCTTCCATCGCTGTTTATACCAGGTGAATCCTTTCCAGATATCGGTACCCCTGATCGAAAGCCTGTGGTTGCAGCTCGGGCCGTTTTCTCGCATTGCCATTAGCAAACTGGAAAAAGTTTACCTGGTCGACCGCCACGTCGAAGCGCTGGAGGCTTTGCGCCAGCGTAACCTGTTCGGTCTGCGGCGTGCCATTGAAGCCGATATTCGTGATGGCATCGCCTCGATAAACAGTGTCGAGGGCATTGACAATTATTTCAGAGGCGTCGCTTGAACAGTGATTTCACCCGTGTTGTGATCACTTTTTCTGCTTGAGAAACATTGACAACCCAGGTCAACGGCCTCGAAAATGCCTGCGCCCGTGATCACAAAACTATCGATGACCAGAGTAGCCCGAAGTTTATGAAAGCTCAGCAAAGCCAGCGTCTCAAACGCGAAGTCAACCAGTTTCTGAAAGCCTATCCGGATCTCACGCAATTCGAGGTTTTAGTCACGGATATCTGTGGGCATTACTTCGGCAAGCGCTACCCCATCGACAAACTGGCAAGCTTCGCGGCAGAAGGACTCGCGATGCCGGCGAGCATGTTTACGCTCAGTACGCTCGGCGAACCGCTCGATGGCCTTTACTATGGAATCGACGATGGTGATCCGGATGCACATTTCTACCTGGTACCCGGCAGCCTTTGTCTGAACGACTGGGGCCGCGAGGCCCGCGCCCAGGTGGTCGCGACAACCTGTGATGGCGACCAACCAAGCTGGTTCGAACCGCGCTATGTATTACAGAAAGTAGTGGATGCCTACGCAGCCAGGCACTGGCGCCCCATGGTCGCCTTCGAGCTCGAGTTCTACCTGTTCGCGGCCCAGCGCGATGCGGATGACCTGTTACAAATCGTGCGCAATCCCAAAACCGGCCGCAAGGATACCGCAACGGTGTTATCGAGCGCGCGCATCGGTGATTTTGAGACAGTCATCGACGACATTATTCACGCCTGCGAAATGCAAAATATCGACACCGGCGCGATTTCAGCGGAACTCGGGCCGGGCCAGTTCGAGATCAATTTCAATCACCATGCCGATGTGCTTAGAGCCGCAGATGAAACCTGCCTGTTCAAGCGCATCGTCGTCGAAATCGCCAAGAAGCACGGCATGGGCGCCAGTTTCATCGCCAAGCCGTTGCTCGCATTCGCCGGCAATGGACTGCACATGCACATCAGCGTGGTCGACGACCAGGGCAAGAATATTTTTGCAGGTCCCCGCAAAGGGCATGCGCGGCTGTACCACGCCATCGGTGGCCTGCTTGCGACCATGCCCGCGGCGATGTCATTCTGGGCTCCCAATATCAATTCCTACCGGCGCTACCGGGGTGGCACCAGCTGTGCGCCGGTAAGCCTGACCTGGGGAAATGAAAATCGAACCGTGGCGTTTCGCATTCCCCACGCCAAAGAGGGCGCATGGCGCGTGGAAAATCGTGTTCCCGGTGCGGATGCGAATCCTTACCTGGCGATGGCCGTCACCCTGGCCGGAATGCTGCACGGCATCCAGAACAAGCTTGATCCGGGTGAGGCCACCGATCAGGCCGTCGTCGGGCGTGACGAAAGCCTGCCACTGGACATGCGCACGGCGCTTGCGCGCACGCTCGACAGCGTGGAACTGAGTGACATCATGGGCCGCGAATTCATCGAGTTATATTGTCGCCATCGCGCGGCAGAAACGACCGCTTTCGAAAATCACATCAACGCGCGCGAATACGACTGGTATCTTTAATGACTAACGACAATTTTATCGACAGTGTCTCCATCTACGCCAACCGCTTCAGCTTTATGGGCCGACCATTAAGCCGCAACCCCGACGACGCCGACGTATTTGTCATCGGCCTGCCTTACGACCTCGGCACCAGTGGGCGCGCGGGCACCCGCGGCGGCCCCGATGGCATACGCAGCGCCAGCGCCAATCTGCGCTGGGAAGAAAAGCGCTGGCCCTGGGATTTCAACGTGTTTGAACGCATCCGTGTAGCCGATTACGGCGATATCGAGGTCCCCACCGGCAACCACGAGGCCTTTTTTGAAAGCGTTGCGGAACAATACGCCAGGCTTTTCGCCGCCGGCAAAACCACCCTCAGCCTGGGTGGCGACCACTTCGTTACACTGCCATTGCTGCGTGCACACCACGCGCATTTCGGCAAACTGGCGATGATTCACTTCGACGCACACACCGACACCTATAACGAGGAAGATGCCGTTTACAACCATGGCAGCATGTTTTATCACGCACCGCGCGAAGGCCTGATCGACGCGGACAAGAGCATTCAGATCGGGATACGCACCGAATACACCGAGAGCCGGCACGAGTTCGAGGTGATCAGCGCCGCCGTCGCCAACGACCTGAGCGCCGAAGCGATTGTCGAGCGCATCCATCAGCGCGTTGGTGACACGCCCTGTTACCTGACCTTTGACATAGACTGCCTCGACCCAAGCTATGCTCCCGGCACGGGCACCCCCGTTATCGGCGGTTTGACATCGGACCGCGCGCTCAAGATCATCCGTGGATTACAGGGCATCAACCTGGTTGGCATGGACCTGGTCGAGGTCGCGCCTGCCTATGATCACGCCGAAATCACCTCACTAGCTGGCGCCACCCTGGCGCTGGAAATGCTCTATGTACTCGGCGCCAACAAGGGTTCCTGAAGCCGCAACCCGAGCTTGATGACGCTAATCCAGCGCTGGTATTTCACGTACGAACAGGGGTGCGTAGACATCCTGTTGTGACTCCAGGTCTCGCGCTGCCGAGTGCCCGTCATAGACCGCCGCGGCCACGGTGCCGGGGGCATTGCAATCGCCGATTGCACGCAGTGTTTGCAAGCTATCCTGATAAGCCTGAAGTGACTGGAACAAATTATCGTCAGGGTCACGTGAGGTGACCATCAGCAGCGTATCGAATTCAAGCACACGCCGCAGCCTGTCACTGTAGACGTTTGCGATTGTTGCTTCGCCAGGGCGGACTTCGCATATAGCATGCGAAGTCACGATGTCGACATCAAGCTCGAGTAGGCGCGCCTGGATTTTCGACTGCTCCAGTGTGTTTTTTGTCCATTCTGCAACCACCGACTCCGGGGTCAGCAGGCAAACCTCATGCCCTTGTGCGCGTAAGCGTTCAGCCAGGGTACTGCCCATGAAATAATGATCGTCGTCGTAGATGAGTACTCGTCCGCTGATGTCTGCGCCGGCCAAAATATCGTCCGGAGTCAGCGCCCGAACACTGTCGATACCGGCGATCGGAAAGGCATGAGTGCGACCACAGCCGTCATTACGCCAGTGCGATCCGGTAGCGACCAGTACATGTGGAATCTCCAGTGCAATCACATCCTCCGCGGTCAATCGATTCTCGAGATAAATATCGACATTAGCCTTCTGGCTGAGCTGGAATTCACGATAGTCACGCACCCGGGTATAGCTCGACATACCGGGCAGCTCGCTTTCACGATTTATTCGCCCACCGAGGGACTGCGACGCCTCGGCAAGGGTCACCTGGTAACCACGATTGGCGAGTTGCAGCGCGCACTCAAGCCCGGCAGGTCCGGCGCCGACCACCAACACTGCATCGTCGCTGGCCGCCGCTGCAATCTTCTCCGGGTGCCAGCCCTGCTTCCACTCTTCCCCCTGGGTCGGGTTTTGCGTGCAGCGAATCGGCGCCGCCATCATGTCCTGGGCGACGCAGATGTTGCAGCCAATGCATTCGCGTATGTCTTCGATACGGCCTTCATCGATCTTGCGCGGCAGGAAGGGATCAGCTATCGATGGCCGCGCCGCGCCGATCAGGTCGAGCACACCTCGCTTGATTTGAGATACCATGGTATCGGCCGAGGTAAAACGCCCGACACCCACCACCGGCTTGCTGGTCAGGGTCTTGACGAATGCGGTGTATTCTTCCTGGTAGCCTTCATTGGGTTCAAAGCGTGCGGTCGAAGAATCGTTACCCCAGCCACTGATGTTGACATCCCACAGGTCCGGAAGCTCGGCGAGCATTCCGACTATGTCCCTCCCCTCACTCTCCCATCGCAGCCCGTCAGCACCCAGCAACTCGTCGGTCGCAAAGCGAAATGCAATCGCACAGGTATCACCAACTGCCTCTTTAACATCGGTGATAATCTCCCTTGTGAGTCTGACCCTGTTTTCAAGGCTACCGCCGTACTCATCGCTACGCCGATTATATTGCTTCTTGAAAAAGTGTTGTAACAGGCTCATATCGTGCCCGGCATAAAGATAGACGATATCGTATCCCGCCTGCCGGGAGCGCCTGGCCGCGTCGACGTGCCAACGACGCAGGTCAGCGATGTCTCGCTTGCTCATCGCGCGCGCATGGGTCGGGTAACTGCCGTGCGCAACCCCGGCGCTCGGCGCCATGGGTGCGATACGGCTGTACAAGTTGACTGCGTGGATCGCGGGGTAACACAATTCGATGCCCGCAAGCGCACCATACTCATGCACCGCATCGGTCATCAGGCGGTGTTGCGGTATGTCGCGGTCATCCCAGAGACGCCCCTCGATAAAGGGTGATGCCTCGGAACTGGGATGAATCTCAACCTCTTGCGTACAAATGACACCCCAGCCTCCCTCGGCCTTGATCGCGCGGTTAGCCGCCTCGGCGCGAGGCCGACCATGGCCCAGCGAATTGCAGTGAGGGACCTGAAAAAACCGGTTAGGGGCAGTGACCGGGCCGATTTGCACCGGCTCGAAGAGGATGTCGTACTTTGGATCTCTGGCCATTACTTACTCTTATACCTTAATCTTTTTATGTTAATACGCGATCACGTTTGACTTCAGACTGCCGACTACCCAACTCACGCGCGGCCTTATGCCCCGCATACACCGCTGCGGCAATAATACCGGGCGCGCGACAATCACCAATACGCTGAAGCGACACAAGCCCGTGTTGCAGAAGCTCGCTACGATGCTGATCGAGTGCAATCCACAACGCGTCATCGGCGACACGAGAGCTGATCGGAATCAATTGATCGGCCGCCAGTTGCGACGACTGACCACTGTAAACGCATTCGAGTTGAACCTTTCCCAGGTCGAAACCAACCAGCCCTTTGGCAGTCACAAACTCCACACCGGCTTCGATCAATGCCCGCATTACGGGACGATGCTCCTCGGTATTATGACTCCATTCAGCCAGGGAATCTGAAGGCGACACCAATGCAACCTGGCAGCCACTGGCACTGGCGAGCAAGGCGATTGCACTGCCGAGATAATAGTGATCGTCGTCATAGATCACCACCCTGCCCTCGGGTAATTTCCCGCGCAAAATTTGCTCGACACCAATCACCTGGTCACTGTCACAACCAGCGAAGGCCGAATTACGCCAACGTCCGACCCCATCGCTGCGCCAGCTGGCCCCGGTCGCAATTATGACGTGCTCGCATGCAAGCTCGGCGATCGCGTCGACATCGAGCCGGTTATCGGGGTAGATGTCGACATTGACCATGCGTTGCAATTGCCCCAGGCGCCAGTCGCGAACTCGCGCGTATTCGGCCAGTCCCGGCAGGCGCGACTCCCGATTGATGCGTCCACCGAGTTCCTGCTCGGCCTCGGCCAGGATTACCCGATAGCCGCGCTGACCCAGCGCACAGGCAGCTTCCAGTCCTGCCGGTCCGGAACCCACCACCAGCACCGACTGATCAGCATGACGTGCCTCAGTGCGCTCCGGATGCCAGCCACGTCGCCATTCTTCGCCCATGGTCGGATTCTGCGTGCAGCGAATCGGTACACCCAGTGAATTATGGGCATAGCAAACGTTGCAACCAATGCATTCGCGGATATCCTCAAGCCGACCCTGCTCGATTTTGCGCGGAAGAAATGGATCTGCGATAGAGGGCCGCGCGGCACCGATCATGTCCTGCGTGCCACTGACGATCTGGCTCAACATGGTATCGGGTGAGGTAAAGCGGCCGACACTGACTATTGGTTTGCCGGTCAAAGCCCTGAGGCCTGCGATTGCTTCCTGGTTTGCCGCTTCCTTGATGAAACGCGAGCTACCCATCTCCAGATGATAATCGTTAACCGTGATATCCCACAGATCGGGCAGTTCAGCAAGGTATCCAAAACATTCGATCAATCCCTGGGGATCGATATCGAATTGCGGCGGGATCGAATAGCGTACTGCAACTGCAGCACGCCCAGAGACAATTTCGCTAACGTCCTCGATCACTTCCCGCAGCAGTCGTACCCGATTTTCGGCTACGCCGCCGTATTCATCGTCACGCTGATTGAAATAGGGATTAAGGAAGTTGTGCAGCAGATAGCCATGATTGCCATAAACATAAACGATATCAAAACCCGCATCGAGCGCCCGCTTTGCTGCATCGCGATGCATCTGCCGAAATGCCTGTATATCGTCCAGCGTCATCGCCTGGCTTTGTACCGGCACACCCTGTGTCGACTCGTTCGCCAGACTGGCTACATCCATGGAGACTTCGCGACTGTAAAGATTCGGGGTAGTAAACCCGCCATACCATAGTTCGACACCCGCCAGCGCACCTTCGGCATGTACCGCGTCAGTCATCAGGCGCAGGTTGCTTATGTCGTCCGCATCGCGCAGGCTGGCGCTCTGATAGGGAGAGTCGTCAGAGCTTGCGTGTATCGAACAATATTCGGTGCACACGACGCCCCAGCCACCTTCGGCCTTGACACCACGCATTGCCGCCATCATTTGCGGACGCTGGTAGCCCATACCGCTGCAATGCGGTACCTGGTAAAAACGGTTGGGCGCAGTAACGGGGCCCAGCTGAATGGGCTCGAACAGCGGATCGTAGCGCGAGTCTCGCGGCATGAATCAGCCTACCGCGGTTACTTTTCCCATCTTCAACATTCGCTCGTTGGTATCTTTCAGGCTGCCCTCTTCCGGCACTTCGTCGAGGCTGGCTACCGGCAGCAACTCGCGCAGCCTGTTTTGAAACGCAGCGACACCTAGCTCCAGGTCTGACAGCAGCACTCCGTCGAATGCACTGGAACGCATGCCCTCGGCCGCCCAGCGAATCAGGTTGATGTCTTCGTCACCGACGTCCATGTTGATGTCGCGGTTCAATGCGCGTGCGCGTTGCATACTGGCGCGCTTGTCTGGCAGGGCATAGGTAACGCCAGCCATCACGCTTTTCTGGTAGCCAGTCGGATAGATCTGGTAAATTTCGATCTGGTCGGGAAACAGCGTCAGCACGAAACCGGGGAACATGCCCCAGTAAATCCACAGGTGCTGGTGCGACTCGGGCAGATAACTTTTATCGGGTAATGCCTCTACGTAATCGCGGTTGCGCTCTAGCTTGAGCTTGCGCTCCCTGAAACTGCCACAGGCGCGTGTCAGCCCTCCCGCCAACGGCTGGTCGGTATAGCTTGCGCCAACCAGGTCGAACAACTCGGGATGGCCGATGGGTACGTGGTAACCCTCGTTGTCGATGTCGAGCACCGCCTTCCAGTCGAGGTTGAATTTATACTGGTATGGATCGTCGAGTGGCTCCATCTCTTCGATACGATACAGGCCGATTTCCGCCGCCGCATCGGCAAACTGTTCGGCTATCGACGGGCCTTCACCACCGAAACGGATGAAGATCATACCCTGCCAGACATCGCAATCGAGCGGCTGGAGTCCGAATTGCGATTTATCGATATCCGGAAACGAACTGGCCTTGGGAATATTTTTCAGCGAGCCGTCCAGATTGTAGGACCAGCCATGGAATGGACAGATAAACGAATTACCACAGTGGCCTTTATCATCGGCGACCACGCGCGATGCGCGGTGACGGCAGACGTTATGGAAAGCTCGAATCTGTTTTTGCTGATCACGCACCACCACGGCGCGTTCGTTGGCGAAGTCGAAGCATTTATAATCGCCCGCCCGCGGAAGGTCGGACACGTGCGCGACGAACAGCCAGTTGCGCAAAAACACCTCTTCCATTTCGAGCTGCGTCAATTCCGCATTGTTATATGTCCAGGCCGGCAAGCCGCGGCGGGCAGCCGGATCACGAAACACTTTTTCTGCTGGTACAACTTTCATTACTACTACCTTGCTTAAATTAGATTAGAAAATATTACCCGCTAACGCGGGATCAGGCTGCCGGAGAGGGATGGCGATGATCGCTCCTGGTCCCTGCCTTTTCATTTTCGATATCCTGCATTGCGAGCAAAATGCCCTTGCGCAAAATAGCCACCATTTCATCGATTTGCTGCCTGGTGATCGTCAACGGCGGTGACATCACACACATGTTGATCAGCGGCCGCACGATCAGCCCCATCGCCTGGCAATGGCGGTCGATGCGGCTGCCGAGCGCGAGATCCGTATCCAGATCGCGGCTGCCCTCTTCCAGCTCGCACTCGACACAGGCCATCAGGCCGAGGCCGCGCACATCAGTGACGATCGGAATGTCGCGCAGGGTCTGCAACTGCTGCTGCATATAGGGTCCGGTATCCCGGACTTGCTCGAACAGTTTTTCACGCTGCATGATCTCCAGGTTCTTGATGCCGGCAGCCGCCGCTACCGGATGACCGGAATAGGTAAAGCCATTGGCAAAGACCGCCGAATCTCCGCCGCGATCCTTGATTTCCTGGATGAGACGATCTGATACCAGGAAAGCGCCCATGGGGATATAACCCGAGGTCAGACCTTTCGCCGTGGTAATGATGTCCGGCACAATCCCGAAAACGTCCTCGGAAGCAAAGCAATGCCCCAATCGTCCGAAAGCGGTAACCACTTCGTCTGACAGGTACAACATGTCGTGCTTGCGGCAGACCTCGAGGCATCGTTGATGATAACCCTCGGGTGGCACGATAACCCCGCCCGAGGCAAGAATCGGCTCGGCGACGAACACGGCACATTTATCGGCGCCGACTTCAGCAATCATGCTTTCAAGGCTGGCGATGCAGGCATCAAGAAACTCGGCTTCAGACTGCCCTGCAGGCTTTTGCAGCAGGTCCGGTGCTTCGATGTGGTGCACCAGGCCTTCAACAACATCCAGATTGCTCTTGTCACGCTCTTTCCCCGAAACCGTACCGCTCAGAAAGGTGCTGCCGTGATAACCGCGCTTTTGCGCAATAATGTGTTTCTTGGCGCGCTTGCCGCGCATATTGTTGTAGAACTGCACGAAGCGCAGCGCCGAATCAACCGCGGTCGAGCCCCCGGTGGTGAAGAACACATGATTCAGGTCGCCCGGTGAAAGCTCGGCAAGATCGGCGGCAAACTGTGCTGCCGGCCCGGTGGTCATCGACCACGGCGAAACATAGGTTAACGCCATGATCTGGTCGTACACAGCCTGCGCCATCTCTTTGCGACCGTGGCCGATATTGACGCACCACATGCCCGCGGGCGCATCGAGCAGACGGTTTCCTTCGCTGTCATAAACATACACGCCCTCCCCCCGGTCCAATAAAGTACGTTGGTTACCGCCTAGTTTGACGATGTCATCCCAGGGGTGAATAAACTGGTTATCGCGCTGCTTAAGTTCCGCCGAGGTGCTCATGCTGACTCTCCTGAATAAGGGCATAGACTTCTAAAAGGTCTGGCTATTATATTTATTGTTACCTTTTTTGCAATGTATTTCAATGATATAGGGCTTTCTATTGACTATATGCTCAGTATTTAATAGTATCCGCCGACCGACGGAAACAGGAATAGCGTGTCCATTCAGGTGACTACAAAGAATTTCGCGAGCCGCAATCGCAAGCATCAGAGCGAGTTTCGCAAGCACCAGTTAATCGAGGCGACCATGGATTGCATCGACAGGCTTGGCTTGTCGCAGACCACGCTGGCGCGCATCGCCGAGCGCGCTGGAATTTCACAGGGTAACGTTGTTTTTCATTTCCACAGCAAGGAGGCGCTGCTCGAGCAGACCTTGCGCCACCTTAATAATGAGTACCGCTCCAACTGGCGGACTGCGCTCGCAACCGCGCAGCCTGATGCTTACTCGCAACTGCGCGCATTGGTCGAGTCGTCGTTCAAACCAAAAATATGTAATCGCCGCAAGATCAGCGTCTGGTTCGCGTTCTGGGGTGAATCGCGCTCACGGCCCACCTACATGCGCATCTGCGGCGATAACGACAAGGCGTTTTCGGACCAGTTGCTGGCCCTGTGCCAGACGATCGAAGCAGAGTCGACGGCGCGCCTCGGGTCGGAAACCGCGGCGCTCAGCCTCGAAGGCATGATCGATGGCCTGTGGCAGAATTTTTTGATCGGACCACCCGGATTCAAGCGCGCCCAGGCGATTAGGGCAGTATTTGAATTGATGGATTCGATATATCCAGATCGCAAGGATGGGGGTGTTGCCATCGCCTGATTTTTGTGATCACGAAACCTGGCGAATTTATGTTAGCATACGCTAATAAATCTTGCCCTGGCAGCCCGTTGGTCTTTATGATATTGACTTTACCGACGCGTAGACAGCGTTGTTAATGCTGAGTACAGGTTGCCACCACCACAATCAAACAACGAGTCTATCAACCGCTTGAATTTCCCGAGGAGGGATTATGAAAAAAGACACTGCTTTTAAATCCACACTGGTCGGCCTGACCGTGGCTTCACTGTTTACGGTCGCGACCGTGGCAACGGCAGCCGGCAAACTCAACGTCAGCAACTGGGCTGAATATATGGCCGAGGACACGATCGACAACTTCGCCAAGGAATACGACATCGAAGTCACCTTTACGCCGTATGATTCGGTCGAGGCGATCGATTCGAAACTACTCGCCGGTAACTCGGGATACGACGTCGTATCGCATTCGAGTTCAGCGGTGGCGCGCCTGTTAAACGGTGGCATACTGCGCAAAATCGACAAGACCAAGTTGTCGAATTTCAAACACATGAGCCCCGACGTCATGGCCCAGATCGGCAAAAACTGGGATCCGGGCCACAACTATATTGTGCCTTATATGTGGGGTACCCACGGCGTCACCTTCAATCGCGAACTGGTGCTGGAGACCTATCCGAACGCACCGATCGGTTCGGAAGACCTGATCTTCAAGCCTGAGCACATGAAAGAGCTGGCCAAGTGCGGTGTTGCCTTTCTTGACTCCCCGACCGACGTGATCCCGATGGTGTTGTCTTACATGGGTCTCGATCCGTCTTCGACCAATGCGGACGACTACAAGAAGGCCGAGGATGTATTGAAGGCGGTGCGCCCGTATATCAAAACTTTTGACAACTACGCCTACCAGCGCATGCCGCAAAAAGAATTTTGCGTTGCGGTCACCTGGGGCCCCGACGGGCTGCTGGCGATGTCCGGCGCAGAGGAAGCGAATACCGGCGTAACGCTCGAATTCTTTTTACCCAAGCATTCGCAACTCTGGGTCGATGGCTGGGTGATCCCGGCAGACGCCAAGAATATCGAGAACGCGCACCTGTTCCTGAACTACATGATGCGCCCCGAAGTTGGCGCTAATGACAGCAACTACACCTGGTACGCTACCGCTAACAAGGATGCCGTTCCGATGATCGACGAGGCGGTGACCAGCAGCTCGGCGGCTTTCCCGACAGCAGCGCAGGTCGCAACCATGTACACGATGAAGCCCCTGCCTCCCAAGAAAGAGCGTATACGCACGCGCACCTGGACCAATTTCAAAGCCAACAACTAGCCGTTACAGCGCCGGGGTGAATCTTTCACCCCGGCGACAAAAAAATATAGGGGAGAGCAGATGTCCGAAGCGATCAATTATCAGGACAGGCCCTGGATGGACCCTGACGCCGAGCCTTTCATCAAGGTACAAAGCGTCAGCAAGTTTTTTGGCGACTTCACCGCGGTCGACAGCGTCGATCTTGAAATCTACAAGGGTGAGCTGTTCTCGCTGCTCGGCGGTTCCGGTTGCGGCAAGACGACACTGTTGCGCATGCTCGCCGGCTTCGAAAATCCGTCCACCGGAAACATCTTCATCGACGGCGTCAACATGAACGGCGTGCCACCTTACGAGCGTCCGGTCAACATGATGTTTCAATCCTACGCGCTGTTTCCACACATGACCGTGGAGAGTAACGTTGCCTACGGCCTGAAGCGTGACAACCTTGGCGCCAGCGACATCGCGCAGAAGGTCGAGGAGGTGCTGGAAATGGTCGAACTCACGCGCTTTCGCAAGCGTAAACCGCACCAGCTCTCCGGCGGTCAGAAGCAGCGCGTTGCGCTGGCACGCGCACTGGTCAAACAGCCCAAGGTCCTGTTGCTCGACGAACCCCTCGGCGCGCTCGACAAGCGCCTGCGCGAACAGGCGCAATTCGAACTGATGAACCTGCAGGATCAGCTCGGCGTTACCTTCGTCGTGGTTACCCACGACCAGGAGGAAGCGATGACGCTGTCGACGCGCATTGCGATCATGGACAATGGCCGCTTTATGCAAATCGGCACGCCGACCGAAATCTACGAATTTCCCGAATCGCGGCTGGTCGCCAACTTTATCGGCAATGCCAATATGTTCGAAGGCCGCATCATCGAAAATGGCCCCGATCACGTCATCGTGCAAAGCAAGCAGCCCGAATGCCTGTTTTATATCGATCACGGCCTGTCGATCCAGGAAGGCAGCAAGGTCTGGGTCGCCCTGCGCCCGGAGAAAATCACCGTTACCAAGGAATCCACGGCGAGTGGCTCGAACAACACCCTGAAAGGTATGGTGCACGGTATCGGTTACCTCGGCGGGCACTCGACCTACCGCGTGAAAGCGGGTGACACACTGATCGAAATTACTTCGCCCAACCAGAGTCGCCCCAAGGACGGCAATCCGCCGATCGACTGGGACGAAGAAGTACACCTCAGCTGGGAAGCGTCCAGTTCGGTCGTGCTGACCCGATGAACGACGTCGCCGAAACCACCGAGGTCGTTCAATCCGGGCTGGGTCAGCGAATCCTCCGATCACTGCAAACCAACTGGAAGCGGCTGATCATCCTGGTGCCCTTCCTGTGGCTGCTGATCTTTTTCCTCGCGCCGTTCTTTATCGTCACCAAGATAAGCGTATCCGAAGCCGTCATCCAGAGCCCGCCGTTTACACCCATGATCGCCTGGGCCGAGGACGGCGCGATGCAAATCAGGCTGGTGTTCGATAATTTCGCCTACCTGTGGGATGACCCGCTATACGCCAAAACTTACCTGAACTCGGTCATGATAGCGGGGTTTTCGACCATCCTCTGCCTGCTGCTCGGTTACCCGATGGCCTACGCCATCGTGCGTTCCAGTCACACCGCCAAACACATCCTGCTGATGCTCGTCATTCTGCCTTTCTGGACGTCATTCCTGCTGCGGGTATACGCCTGGATGGGTTTGCTCGCTGACCAGGGAACCATCAATAACCTGTTGATCGCGCTGGGCATCATCGATCAGCCGATACAGATGCTCTACACCACGTTCGCCGTCTATGTCGGCATCGTCTACACCTACGTGCCCTTCATGATTCTGCCGCTGTACGCGAACATGGAAAAACTCGACTGGACCCTGCTCGAAGCAGCCGCCGACCTCGGCGCCAGGCCGATGACCACGTTTCTCACCATTACCCTGCCGATGACTCTGCCGGGAATTATTGCGGGCTCGCTGCTGGTGTTCATTCCGGCGACGGGTGAATACGTCATTCCGGATCTGCTCGGCGGCGGTAACGTGCTCATGATCGGGCGCATTCTGTACAACGAATTCAATGCCAACGTCGACTGGCCGGTTGCCTCGGCGGTCGCCATCGCCCTGCTGGTGGTGCTGGTCGTGCCCATGATGCTTTATCAACATTTCCAGTCAAAGGCGGATGGGGCAACATGAGTAACGGCAAGCGCTCGTATTTTCTTATTACCACAACCTGTTTCGGGATAGCGTTTCTGTATATCCCGATGCTGATGCTGATCATTTATTCCTTTAACGAATCGAGAATCGTACCGGTATGGGGTGGATTTTCGACCAAGTGGTACGGCGTTTTATTCGAGAGTGAAGAGATTTGGGAAGCCTTGACCCTGAGTTTCAAGATCGCCACGGTCAACGCCTGCTTCGCGACCGTGCTCGGCACCCTGGCGGGCCTCGCCCTGGTGCGCTTCGGCCGTTTCAAGGGGCGCACCCTGTTCAATGGCATGATTTCCGCGCCGCTGGTGATGCCGGAGGTTATTACCGGCCTGTCGCTGCTGCTGCTGTTCATTACCCTGAAGGAGTTCATCGGCTGGCCCGATCAACGCGGCTTCACCACGATCACCATCGCCCACATCACCTTTTCTATGGCCTACGTCGCCGTCATCATCCAGTCGCGGCTGTCCGGTATGGCGCAGGATCTCGAAGAAGCCGCGCAAGACCTCGGCGCAAAACCGTTACGCGTGCTCATCGATATCACCCTGCCATTGCTCGCCCCGGGTATGGTGGCCGGCTGGTTGCTGGCCTTCACGCTGTCGCTAGACGACCTGGTCATCGCCAGCTTCGTCACCGGTCCGGGCGCGGTTACCCTGCCGATATTGATTTACTCACGAGTCAGGCTCGGTCTGCGCCCGGATATCAACGCGCTCGCAACCATCATCATCCTGGTAGTCGCTATCGGTGTACTGATCGCGGCCTGGATCATGTTCCGTCAGCAGAGACAGCGCGAACTCGAGCTGAAAATGACCAGCGAAGAGGTCTGACCTGCGCAGCTCGACCCCGGTGTTGGCATCCCCAACCAGTGCTCGCGGCAGGATCCGCCGTTATTGCGCAAGGCCAGATCAACTTCAAATTGACTTTACATTTTCTTGTGATCACAATTGCGCGACTAGCTTCTGAAGCGACCCCGTTATTTTTTAGTCGGCCAAACCGGGACACACGCTGTCCCATGAACATCTACGGATGCTTGTTATGAAAGACTGGATCGAAAAAAATCAGATCACCGAAGTGGAATGCATAATTCCCGACCTCGCCGGTGCCGCGCGCGGCAAGATAATGCCGGCGTCAAAATTTGTCGGGGCCACCGCACTGCGCATGCCGCAATCGGTTTTCATGCAGTCGGTGACCGGCGATTACCCGCATATCTGGGAGAAACTCAACCCACTCGACATCGACATGGTCCTCAAACCCGATCCCAGCACCATTCGCCTGCTTCCCTGGGCGCGTGAACCCTCGGCCCAGGTCATCCATGACTGTTATGACATGGATGACAAGCCGATCGCCTTTGCGCCACGCCAGGTATTGCGTCGCGTACTTGAATTTTACGCCGCCGAGGGCTGGAAACCGGTGGTCGCACCGGAGCTCGAGTTTTACCTGCTACAACCAAATCTCGACCCAAAAAACGCACTGCTGCCGCCGATCGGGCGCACCGGCCGCGTGGAGCGTGCCGGACAATCATTCAACATCGACGCGGTCAACGACTTCGAACCGATGTTCGACGATATGTATGATTTCTGTGAAGGCCAGGATCTCGAGATCGATACCCTGATCCACGAAGAGGGCATGGGGCAAATGGAAATCAACCTGTTACACGGCGATCCCCTGGACCTCGCCGACCAGGCATTTCTGTTCAAGCGCACTGTGCGCGAAGCCGCGTTGCGCCACGATCTTTACGCTACCTTCATGGCCAAGCCGATGGAAGGGCAACCCGGCAGCGCGATGCACATCCATCAAAGTGTCGAAGACATCACCAGCGGTGAGAATATCTTCTCAACGCCCGATGGCATGCCCAACGAGCTCCTGTTGAGCCATATCGCCGGACTGCAACGCTTCCTGCCAGAAGCCATGGCGTTGATGTCGCCCTACGTAAATTCCTATCGACGCATCGTCAAGGAAATGTCGGCACCGATCAATTTCCATTGGGATTTCGACAACCGCACCACCGGTTTTCGCATTCCCGAACGCAACCCGAAATCGATGCGCATCGAAAATCGTATCGCCTCGGCAGACGTCAATCCATATCTCGCAATTGCAACTTCGCTGGCCTGTGGTTATATCGGTATGAAACAGGGGCTGAAGCCGACCCCGGCACTGCAGGGCAGTGCATATGACCAACCTATCCAGCTGTCACGGCACTGGTACGATTCGCTGCAACGCCTGGCCGACTGCCGGGAGATTCGCGAAATCCTGGGTGATTCCTTCGTCGAGGTATACGTCGCCGTGAAGGAAGTTGAATTCGATAATTTTCTGAATGTCATCAGCCCCTGGGAACGGGAGCATTTACTGTTAAAGGTCTAGCGAACATCATGAATACAGCAAGCGCAGCAAATTCAAGCAACACCGAAAAATGGCAGGGTATGGATGGTCACCATCTCCATCCGTTCACCGACCCCAACGATCTACTGCAAAAACCACCGCGTATCATCGAATCCGCGCAGGGCGTCTACCTGACCGACTCGGATGGCAACGAATTACTCGACATGATGGCCGGGCTGTGGTGCGTCAACATGGGCTACGGACAGCAAAGCCTGATCGATGCCGCTTCCAGACAAATCAGTCAATTGCCTTACTACAATGCCTTCTTCAAGACCTCGACGCCACCGGCGGCCGAGTTGTCGGCGCTGCTGGCTGAAGTCACCCCGGCGCACATGCACCATGCATTTTTTACCAGCTCCGGATCCGAGGCCAACGATACCGTGTTACGCCTGGTGTGGCGTTACTGGGACGTAATGGGAAAGCCCGAGAAACGCGTCGTAATCAGCCGCAAGAACGCTTATCACGGTAGCACCATCGCCGCTTCAAGCCTTGGCGGTATGGATGAAATGCATGCCCAGGGCGGTATCATTCCGGATATCGTGCACGTCGACCAACCCAACTGGTTCGCCAAACGCTGCGAGCTCGGCCACGACCTCGACCGTGAAGAATTCGGTCGCCAGGCAGCACAGTCAATTGCCGACAAGATCGAAGAGCTCGGCGTCGATAAAGTCGCCGCCTTCATCGCCGAACCGATCCAGGGTGCCGGTGGCGTCATCGTGCCTCCCGATAGCTACTGGCCGGAAGTGAAGAAAATCTGTGAACATTACGGCATCCTGCTGGTCGCCGACGAAGTGATCTGTGGCTTTGGCCGCACCGGCGAATGGTTCGGTTCCAATTACTACGATTTAAAACCCGACCTGATGCCGATCGCCAAGGGCCTGTCGTCGGGTTACCTGCCGATCGGTGGCGTTATGGTGGCAGATCACATCATGGACGTCCTGATCAAGCAGGGTGGTGAATTCAACCATGGGTATACCTATTCTGGACATCCGGTCTGCGCCGCGGTCGCGATTGCCAACCTGCGCCTGATGATAAGCGAGAACATCGTTCAAACCGTGCATGACAAGACGGCACCCTATTTGCAGAAGCGTTTACGTGAGCTGGGTGACCATCCGCTGGTCGGCGAAGTGCGCGGAGTCGGCATGTTTGGCGCGCTGGAACTGGTCGCGGACAAGGACAACTACGTCAAATTCGACAAGGACAAAGGCGTCGGTATCATCTGCCGTGAATTCTGCTTCGAGAACAACCTGGTGATGCGCGCCGTTGGTGACGCCATGATAATTTCGCCGCCGCTGGTCATCGGCCAGGCCGACATCGACGTATTCATCGAACGCGCCTGGCGCTGCCTTGACCTGACACAGCAAGCGATCGCCTGACAGATACCCAATGACCTTCAAACTGGTTCAGGATAAAAGCGACAGCGACGACTACCCGAGCTCCTACTACCACGCGAGTTGCAATCGGCAGGTCGAACTCACCCCGCTGGATGGCTCGCGCCGTGCCGATGTCTGCATCATCGGCGGTGGCTATACCGGGCTGTCGTCGGCGCTGCATCTCGCCGAGCGCGGTTACGACGTGGTGCTGCTGGAAGCGCGCAAACCCGGCTGGGGAGCATCCGGCCGCAACGGCGGACAACTTTGTAGCGGTCAACGCAAGGATCAGCTTGAGCTCAGCAAGCTGGTCGGTGCCGACGCGGCGCGTGAACTCTGGGACCTGGCCGAAGCAGCCAAGGATCTGGCCAAAACGCTTATCGCCAAACATCATATCGAATGCGACTTGAAACCGGGTATCGCGCATGCGGATCACAAGCCCGGTTATGCCGGGGACAGCCGGAAATACGTAGACTTCCTGCAACGCACATACGATTACGATCAGATTGAATATCTCGAACGCGATGCCATGGCCGAACTGGTCGGCAGCGATCGCTATTACGGCGGCAGTCTCGACATGGGTGCCGCCCACCTGCACCCGCTCAACTACGCGCTCGGCCTCGCGGATGCGGCACTCGCCGCGGGTGCGCAGCTGTATGAGTCGACCGTGGTCGAAGGCTACCACGAGGGCAGCCCTAATCGCGTCATGACCAATCGCGGCGTGGTCGAGGCCGACAACATCGTGCTCGCCTGTAACGGCTACCTCGGTAAACTCGAACAGCGCGTCTCCGGCAAGATCATGCCGATCAATAATTTTATCGTCGCCACCGAACCGCTATCGGAACGCCAGCTCGAGACGATCAACCCGCGCGACGTCGCCATTTCCGATTCGCGCTTCGTGGTCAACTATTATCGGCTTTCTGCGGACAAGCGCATGTTATTCGGCGGCGGGGAAAATTATCGCCAGAATTTCCCTGTCGATATCGCCGGCTTCGTGCGCAAACCGATGCTGCAAGTCTACCCGCAGCTTGCCGATACGCGCATCGACTATGCCTGGGGCGGCACGCTTGCCGTCACCCTGAATCGCATGCCGCACTTCGGCCGACTGGGCCAGCACAACACCTATTTCGCCCAGGGCTATTCTGGTCAGGGTGTCGCCATGGCGACGCTCGCAGGCAAGCTGATTGCCGATGCGATTGGCGGAGAAGCCGCAGGCTTCGACCTGTTTGGCAGCATCCCGACGCGTGAGTTTCCTGGCGGTGACCTGCTGCGCTGGCCCGGCCTGGTACTCGGCATGAGCTACTACGCACTGCGCGATCGACTTTAACTCCGATACCATCCCCCACCGATTTACGGCAACCGCATTCGGCAATCGTGAGATATGCGGGCTACTTCCAGCTATCACGTCATTCTGGTCAAGGCAGGGCCGCTTGCGTGGGGATGACGTCAAGATTGACCTTAGTGTTAGCGAGGGTAGATTACCAAAAGCCGGCCCTTTCAGGCGAGGCTAGGATTCGGCGTACCGGAGCAGGTACTGAGCAGGAATTCGGTGAGATATGCGGGCTAGCGCGAATGGACCGGTCTTGCCGAGATCCTGGCCCTGCTGCAATGCGGCGGCAGGGTCAGACCGTCTGCAGGAATCTGCCGTGTTCAGTTCAACCCTTTCAGTGCAAGCATCTGCTCCACCAGCAGGTCGTCGCGCAGCTGCAGGTGGTAACCCTGGGTATCGAGATTTTCCAGCACTTCACTGGTGTCTTCCCGGGCGAGGTCGCGTTCCGCGGTCAAATCAAAGCTGAAACTGAATTCGGGCGGGCCGAAAATACGCAACAGATCGGGCGGAATCACGGAGAAATCGTCCTTGTCGACCAGGTATAGATAGGTATCAAATTTACGATTACTGCGGTAGATATGACACAACATTTTAAACGATCGGATTTTGAATTAATGGCATGTTAACACACAAAAAAGGGCCGGGCTTGAAGCCCGGCCCCGCTGACAGCCTTCCTAGCTAGATAACTTGGCGAACTCGGGATAGGCTTCCATCCCACATTCCGAAAGATCCACGCCTTCGTATTCCTCTTCTTCGCTGACGCGCAGTCCCATGATTTGCTTGAGTACAAACCAGACCACGAAACTGGCGAAAAATACCCACACAAAGATGGTCAGTGCACCGATGATCTGACCGCTAAAACTGGAATTCTCATTGGTCAGCGGCACCAGCAACAGACCCAGCAGTCCGACAACACCGTGGACCGAGATCGCACCCACGGGGTCGTCAATCTTCATCTTGTCCAGTGCCACAATGCTGAATACGACCAGGACCCCGCCAAAGGCGCCGAACAACGTGGCCAGGGCTGGTGTCGGCGTCGACGGTTCTGCCGTGATCGCGACGAGTCCGGCGAGGGCGCCGTTCAGCGCCATGGTCAGGTCAGCCTTGCCGAACATGACGCGCGCCAGAATCAGGGCTGCGATGAGACCGCCAGCCGCCGCCGCATTGGTATTCATGAAAACCACGGCGACCGCATTTGCCGATTCAACGGACGAGGTGGCCAGCACCGAACCACCATTGAAACCGAACCAGCCCAGCCACAGAATGAAAGTACCCAGCGTAGCCAACGGCAGATTCGCACCGGGAATCGCGTTGATCTGCCCCTGCTTGCCATATTTGCCTTTGCGCGCTCCCAGTAACAGGACGCCAGCGAGCGCGGCGGCCGCACCGGCCATGTGCACAATACCCGAGCCGGCAAAATCCGAGAACCCCAGATCACCAAGCGTATACATGCCGAACACCGGTTCCCCACCCCAGGTCCAGCGACCTTCCATCGGGTAGATCAGGCCAGTCATGGCGATGGCGAATGCAAGGAATGCCCACAGCTTCATACGTTCGGCGACGGCACCTGAGACAATCGACATCGCTGTGGCGACAAATACAACCTGAAAGTAAAAATCCGCTGAAGGCGCATAGGTAGCGGGTTCTTCCGCACCGGCAACGCCATCACCAACGATACCTGAAAGGAACAGGCTAAAATCAACGCCGCCGTACATGATCGAGTAGCCGCAAACCATGTACATGGTGCAGGCAACTGCGTACAGCGAGATGTTTTTGGTCAGGATTTCAGTGGTGTTCTTGGAACGCACCAACCCCGCTTCGAGCATCGCGAAACCCGCCGCCATCCACATAACGAGCGCTCCACAAACGAGAAAGTAAAACGTGTCGAGTGCGTACTGCAATTGAAAAATCTGGTTTTCCATGGGGCCTCCTAAAGCGCTGCCGGACCAGATTCGCCCGTACGGATACGGACAACCTGTTCGAGCTCGGTAATGAATATTTTGCCGTCACCGATCTTGCCAGTGTTGGCGCTGGTGCTGATGGCTTCTATCGCCTGGTCAACCAGGTCATCGTCAATCGCGATTTCCAGTTTGACCTTTGGCAGAAAGTCGACCACGTATTCGGCACCCCGGTAAAGCTCGGTGTGCCCTTTCTGCCGACCGAAACCCTTGACCTCTGATACGGTCAAGCCCTGGACCCCGATTTCGCCGAGCGCCTGGCGTACGTCATCAAGCTTGAACGGCTTGATAATCGCTGTAATGATTTTCATGAACGTCTCCGGATTAAAAAACTGGTCCCGATTTTCGCGACTCTGGGCAATCTGGCAAATTCTCGTTACTATGGGCCTGTTACAGGCCTTTTTTGCACTATTTAGGTGCGCAATTCGACGCCTATGCACTAAATTGGGGATTATATGATCGACAATCAAACCATCAACCGGCTTTCCGAGCAGATCAACGCACTACTGCCGCCGGGCCTGCAGCAGGTCAAAGAAGATTTTGATGCGCGCCTGAAAACCCTGTTACAGCAGCAACTGGCTCACTATGAAATGGTGAGTCGCGAAGAGTTCGATATCCAGGCCCGGGTGCTGGCGCGCACGCGGGAGAAGCTCGAAGTGATCGAGTCGCGCTTGAAGGAACTGGAAAAATCGCTGGGGTGAACTGTGAGATCTACCCCAGGCAATACACTCGCGGAGGCCTAGTCTTTGCGGGCACCGGTGTTGATTCCGAGTAAGTCGTAAGGAGGACACCAACGCAACAATACAGTTACCAGCAACACGATGCCGACAACAACTGCGACTATGCCAGGCGTGCCCTGTAACAGGCCAAGCGGCCAGAGCGCGATCAGCACGATGCCAGCGACGGCGCGAATACTACGATCAAGTGTTCCCATGTTCGGTTTCATAAGCTTCTCCTTTGTGAATCAAGCGCGCCCGAGGTAGACCCGTCGCGCTAACAATAACCATCGAGCTACTCTTCGAGGCGCCATTCCGATCAACGACACATATTGACCAGACCTCACATACTAATACTCCCGCAGGAATAGACATAGCATCTGATCCGCTAAAGGCTTGATCTGCGTCAGTCAAACGGCGTTACGAGTTGCGGGATCCCGGTTCGCTTGCGGGCGGATTCCAGCTGGTTTCATGTTACACTCGCACCCAGACGCCGGATGCGTCCGCTCGAAAAACACAACAGGAAGGAACCTGCCATGTCACTGACCCAACTCATCACCCGCGCCCAGCTCGGCATCGACGCCTTTGAAGTTCGTGTCGAGGTGCACATATCCAACGGCTTGCCGGCCTTTACCGTGGTCGGACTCCCAGAAACGGCGGTGCGCGAGGCACGCGATCGAGTTCGCTCTGCGGTGCTCAACTCGGGCTTCGAATTTCCCGCACGCCGCATTACCGTCAACCTGGCGCCTGCCGATCTGCCCAAGGTGGGGGGCCGTTTCGATTTACCGATCGCGCTTGCCATCCTCGCGGCCTCCGCACAGATCAAAGTGACCGGGCTTGATGGCATCGCCTGTTTTGGCGAACTGGCACTCAGCGGAGCCTGCGGCAAGGTCGATGGCCTGCTGCCATCGCTGGTCGCCTGCCAGCAGGCGGGCCAGGCCGTGATTATTCCCCGACAAAACGCCGCCGAAGCGAGTTTGCTGCGCGAGTTACCGATCAGATTAGCCAGTTCGCTGGCTGAAGTTTGCAACAGCCTGAATGGCGGAGAGGCATTGCCAACGCCGCTACCGGCACCCCCGGTCAAACCCGAGTTTGCCGACCGGGACCTGGCGGACGTCTATGGCCAGCAACAGGCCAGGCGCGCACTCGAAATAGCCGCAACGGGCGGGCATCACATGTTGATGATGGGGCCGCCCGGCACGGGCAAGAGCATGCTGGCGCAAAGACTGATCTCGATATTGCCACCGATGAGCGAGGACGAGGCCATGGAGAGTGCCAGCCTGCGCTCGATATGCGGGCAATCGGTGAACCCGCAGAACTGGTTACAACGCCCGTTCCAGTCACCACATCATACCGTGTCGGCGATCGCACTGGTGGGTGGGGGACGCTACCCGAAACCGGGAGAGATATCACTGGCACACAATGGCGTCCTGTTTCTGGACGAACTCACCGAATTCGACCGACGCTCGATCGAAGTATTGCGCGAACCGCTCGAAAACGGGCACATTCACATATCGCGCGCTTCCGGCAAGGCCGAGTTCCCTGCGCGCTTCCAGCTGATCACGGCCATGAATCCCTGTCCTGGCGGCTGCGATTCCATCGCCAGCTGCGATTGCTCGGCGGAGCAATTGAACCGTTATCGTCATAAGCTATCCGCTCCGCTGCTGGATCGCATCGACATTCAAATCGAACTGGGACGACTCGAGCAGCATCAACTGCTGACAGCGAAGAGGAATCGGACCGAAACCAGCGCCATGGTTCGCCAGCGGGTAAGCGCGGCGCGGCGACTGCAGATCAAGCGACAGGGCTGCCTCAATGCCGCCCTCGACAATCGGGGCCTGCAGCGTGTCTGTCGATTGAACAGCGAAGTGGAAACCCGGCTGGCAAATGCCATCGACAAGCTGCGGCTCAGCGCTCGCAGCTATCACAAGCTATTGAAACTGGCCCGTAGCATCGCCGACCTGGCACAGGTAAAGGACATCGAAGCGGCTCACCTCGCCGAAGCCATTGCCTGCCGGCGGCAGGAACGGCACAAAGCATAAATCTGGCGGCCACAAAAAAGCGGAGCCTCGCTCCGCTTTCTTTTCCGAGCTGACCGGACTCGCCCTGCGAGGCCGGCAATCCCACGCCCGTTATTTGGAATTGTCCAGCATATACTCGACAACCGAACGGATTTGATCGTCGTCGTAGGGCGAACCACCACGCGGTGGCATCGCGCCTATGCCACCGACCGCCGAAGAAACCAGCGCATCAAGGCCTTTTGCAATGCGATCGGTCCAGGCAGCGGCATCACCGAGCTTGGGCGCACCGGCAGCTCCGGTCCCATGACAGGCAAAACAGGCGCCCTGATACAGTTGGTCGGGTGTCTTGCTGGCGTTATCACTGGCAGCCGCGGCAACCGTCATACCTGCGCCACCACCCGTCGACTTGCCACTGCGAATATCGTCGAGCGTGATAACGGGCTTCAACCGCATCGCAACGTCTTCCATCGTGTCAGCGACAACTGCCACAGTACCGCCATCGTGCGACGGTCCGACCACGATTTCACCGAGGATCAATGCGATCGCCAGCAATCCGCCGAGTACGACGAGGTTTTTCGGTGAGAAAGTTTCGGGTTGAGTTGCACTCACAGGCTGTCTCCAGGATAAGGGCCGTGTTCAGAAACGCTGGGCATTATCGTCGAAATACAGCCAATTCGCAAAAATTATTTGCCGATTCCGTTTAATCTGGAACACTATGGTTTACAATCACGCCCCTGCCCTGCCGGGCCTGAACATAAAAGATCATGCGCTCGTAGCTCAGATGGATAGAGTGTTGGCCTCCGAAGCCAAAGGTCGTGGGTTCGACTCCCGCCGAGCGCGCCAATATTTGAACAGCCCACTTTCTGTGGGCTTTTTTCTACCCGGAAAGCAATGGGATGGAGAAAACCGGAGGCAAAAGAAAACCCACCGCGAGAGTGAGTTAAGGGGCCGTTTAATGACCTAAGGGTACTATCAATCCTAGTGGCTGCCAGGCGAACAGGGTGGGATGTAGATCACAAGCATTAAAAAGACTTGGCAGGGTTCGCTTCAAAACTGTTTGTAGCTCCGGCCAAGTCTTCATAAGAGCAAGCGCTCTTGAGTTAACTTATAGTCAGATCCCCCGTGAAGTAAACCCATTTCTCGGCCTTAATCACCTGGTTGTGACCTGAGACAACTAACCGTTCGATATAGCGCCTGAAGTAACAGACCAGGAGGCATATCCGATTAACCCGCTTCGGTTCTGCCCTGGCGGGTTTTCTTTTGATTTGATGTGAACCTGGTCTCGGAGACTGATTAGGAGACCGGCTAGATTTAGAGAGTAGTTTTCTTGTCTCCTCCAGTGAGAGCTACATTTAACCCGCCGAGCGACTGACGGGTTTTTTTTGGAGCGATTTCAGCAACGATAATTCCAGTCTGCCTCGGGTACTACTCAAGCAAGATAACCCCGTCTCACTCGTTACGCACGCCCACGCTGCGTCAGAATCGATGTATCAACGACCCCTCAAATAACTTATGTCACTTAGCCCGTCTTTGAGTGTCAATTTAACCCATTTGGGTGATGTGCAGATGCGGGGAGGTAGTTACTGTTGCGTTGAAAAAATCTAATCAGTGCAAGGGATATGGGCAACGTCATACCAGAGCGCGAAATGAAGCGCAGACGGTTAATCGTAAAGATCGACCGCTATATCTACATCGCGGTAGCTGCCGGTTTGATCACCGCCGATGAAGTGCCGCGCTTCAAAGAAAAAGTCCGGGCGAATAACAGATGGGAACGGCGGAAACAACCCCGTTAAAAATCTAGCCATTCAGAAAGCGCCACCCCAAAGATCTATACTCCGTGCGATAACAATACAAAGTGCAGGAAAGCACCTTAACCTTTTAACAGATTTAATGTGAAGCCCCGCCACTGTGCGGGGTTTTTTATGTCTGCGAGAGTCCCTTGTTGCCGTTCGCTGCCTCACAGGCAGCAAATCTAAGTGTCTCCTTGCAGCCTGAGATCTTCGAAGTCAATATAGGTGAGCCGGTGTGACGGCGAGCCCTGAGTATTCGTTATCGATCTCAAGCGCACCTGCCGACTCGAATCCAAAGGAGTGAACATCGCATGTTTGGAGAAAGCTATTCGTAGTCAGCGGGTGCATGTCCCGCTCTCGCTGTCAGCTACCTGACAGTTTTACCAGTATGGTCGAGAACGGGTGTGAGTATCTATATCGTGCCGATCTCAGAAGTCCGGGATGCGATCATGAACGTCCGTTATCAGGAGATTAGACCTTGAAAACTCTAACATTTATAGCCAAGATCAATATCAAATACGCCAATCAAGAGCTCGCAACTCAATAGAAGACTTTATTTCATGACTGATATTATTCCCACCTGCAATGCTCAAGAGAAAAATCCCGCAACAGAATAAGGAGCAAATAGCTACATGGCAAATCTCGATCTTTGCTTTACGCCCGTCACCGAGTTGATATGCAGATACCGCGCCAACGAGATTTCGCCGATTGAGGTAATTCAGAATTCTCTGGATCGAATTGCCGAGGTCAACGGAACTCTTAACTGTTTCTGCTTCACTTACCCCGAAGAGGCCCTTGAAAAGGCTAAAGCTGCCGAACAGAAAATGACCTCGGGCAAAGCGCGTCCGCTTGAAGGAATTCCCATCGCCATCAAGGACTTCACACCCACTAAAGGTAAGGTGACAACCCGCGGTTCCAAGCTGCTCGAGCACTGGATACCCGACTGGAGTCCGGTGCTGGTCGAACGACTCGAAGCCGCTGGCGCCATTATGGTGGGTAAGACAACCACGCCAGAATTTGCTACATCGGGATTTACAGATTCACCGTTGTGGGGTATCACCCGTAATCCCTGGAACACTTCACGCACCCCTGGCGGTTCGTCCGGTGGGTCCGGCGCAGCGGTGGCGTCGGGTTGTGTGCCTCTCGCCGAAGGCACCGACATGGGTGGCAGTGTGCGCATTCCGGCTGCACTATGCGGTATCGTCGGACATAAACCGTCCATCGGTCGAATCCCCATGGATATCATCGACACCGCCTACTGCAATATTTCACACTTCGGTCCACTCGCACGCACCGTAAGTGATGCCACACTGTTTCTTGATGTTGTGCAAGGTGAGCACCCATCTGATATTCAGTCCTTGCCACGATGCGAACTGACTATTCCGACACCCAGTGACGTAAAAGGCATGAAATTTGCTCTCGACGTTACTCTTGGATTTTGCGCCGTCGATCCCGAGGTCGAGGCTAATTTGCGTGCCACGGCGAATGCCCTGCGCGGAGCCGGTGCAGTCATCGAGGAAGTTGATTTGGGCTGGGACAGTAAAATAGTCGATATGTGGTACGGCACCTGGAGCATCTTTATGGCTGCCGCATATGACAATATCACGGACGTGCCGCTCGACGAAAACCGAGCAAGGATGAGCGAAGGGCTTGTGAGCCTTATTGAAATGGGGCGAAAAATCGATGCTGTTACTGCCCGTAAGTGGGAATTCGAGCGCACCAAGTACTGGCGCAAACTGGGAGCTGTACTGGAAAACCATCATGCCCTGCTGTGCCCGACTATGGCGATCACTGCTCCACCCGTGGAGATGCGAGATTCGGACTTCGTAGGGATGAACGAACAAGGCATGCTGGAGTGTATGGATATGACTTCGCCGTTCAACTACATGGCGCAATGCCCAACTCTGTCCGTGCCGTCGGGATTCGCTGCTGGGTTACCCACGGCGACTCAAATAGTGGCGCGACGTTGGGATGATGCTCTCGCCTTGCGCATCGGAGCAGCAATCGAACAAGCCATGCCATGGTCACATCAGCGCCCAGATATTTTAACGTAGAATTTCGGGAACCAATGTCCGTTGCCGTTCGCTGCCTCCCACGAATCACTTTTCAGTGTCTCCTCTGAGGAAAACAGACGCTCAGATTTGATTTCCTAGGGGTGGGAGAGGATTGGTTGGTAAAGGAATGCCCAACTTGTGTGAACAATATTCAGGTAACAATCGATGATTTATGCGGGGCGAACGAAGCGATTAGATCGCTTCGAGGAGTTGCTTGGTGCCAATGAGGTTGATGACTCGTTTCATATTGTAAGCCAGCACATGAAGACTCATTTCGGTACTCACGTGATCCAATGTCTTCGTTAAAAAATGCGTTGAGCCCATCCAGTCTTTCAATGTGCGATAGGGGTGTTCAACCGTTGCTCGACGGATGTGCATGTCATCTGGCTTTGCCGCCAACCGGGCTGCGGCACGCTCAACGACTGCTTCATGGTCCCAACGGCTCACGCGTCGATTCTTCCCAGTGGTGCACTGCGCATGGATTGGACAGGTCGGGCACGACGAACTCCAGTAGCGCCGTATCTCTTTGCCACTTTCCGTACGCGTAAATCGATAGATCAGGCGCTCACCCGCGGGACATTGGTATTCATCGTCTTTTGCGATGTAATGGAACTCCGAGCGATCGAACTGACCTTTCGCCTTATTATTCGATGTCGCCGAGTTAGGGACATAGGCGGTGATGTTACTGTCTTCACAGGATCGAAGTTCCTGGCCGCTGCAGTAGCCCCGGTCAGCGAGCACATTTAATGGATTTGTCTGTAATGCTGTTTTTGCTTGCTGCGCCATTTTGGTCAATTGGCGTCGATCGCTAAGCGCGTTGGTCACCTCGTGTGCCACGATCAGATGATGATCAACATCAACGGCTGTCTGCAGGTTATAACCCACAATACCGCTACCGCGGTGTCTCATCGAGCGAGCGTCAGGGTCAGTCAGTGAGAGTTGTTGGTCCGGAGCATCAAGCATCCGGACTTCGAGCTTTTTTAGCCGATCCATCTACTCGGTCAGCGCCGCGATCCTGTCTTTGATGGGACGAGTATCTTCAGGTGGTGCAGATCGGTCCGCCTGGTCCAGCTTCCCCAGATAACGCTCGATGCTGGCCTCGACCGCGGCCAGACGACGCTTCATCTTTCCTCGCGTGAAGTTCTTATCGCGGTTGTTCACCGCCTTGAACTTGCTGCCATCGATCGCGAGCCTATCACCGAGCAGATTCAACTTGCGGCACAGCATCACGAACTCCCGGCACACCAGGCGAATCGCTTCACCATTATCCTTTCTGAAGTTCGCAATGGTCTTGAAATCAGGGGCCAGTCGTCCACTCAACCACATTAACTCGACGTTGCGTCCCGCTTCTCGCTCCAGGCGTCTCGATGAATGCACCTGGTTGAGATAGCCATACACATAGATCTTCAGCATGGTCCGAGGATGGTAGCCGGGTCGGCCTGTCTCTGCGGGTTCTGCTTTAAACCCTAATCCCGAGATATCCAGGCGATCAATAAAGACATCGATGACACGAACCACGCTATCTTCTTCGACATAATCATCAACGCGTTCCGGGAAAAGCGTGGACTGGAAACGATTCTCGCCCTCGATAAATCCGCTCATGGATCGACCCTTCGATTGAAAGGTGTATTTTACTATTTAGACAGGAGTTTTTACACAGCCTGTGCCGGTTTCTGCCGCTTATCGAAAAGTTCTGGGCGTCTACTGTGGAGTAATTACTGCTGTAGAAATAATCGGCTAACTGATCGAAAGTAGATAATCCAGTCAAAATATCGACGCCCGCATTACCTCTCAAGTTATGATTGCTGTCACGGAGGTTATTCATGAAAGCGATCGTATTTACTCAGTATGGGCTGCCGGATGGCCTCGAATTGAAAGAGGTGCCAAAACCTGAGCCGAGAGACGATGAGGTTCTGATACGCGTTCATGCGTCCTCTATAAATTCCTGGGACTGGGAGTTCCTGAATGGAAAGCCGTTTATCAACCGCCTCTTTTACGGTCTTCTGAAGCCAGGGCCAGGTAAGCAGGTACTTGGCTCTGACGTTTCAGGAACGGTTGAGGAAATCGGCAAGGCCGTTAAGCGATTTCAACCCGGGGATGAGGTTTTTGGCGATCTCTGGGATAACTGGGGTGGTTTTGCCGAGTATGCCTGCGCGAAAGAAACAGCCCTTGAACTCAAACCTCTGCACTCAACTTTCGCAGAAGCGGCCTCCATACCCCAGGCTGGTGTTCTGGCACTGCAGGGATTACTCAAAGGTGGACAGCTAAAACCAGGGCAAAGAGTTTTGATAAACGGAGCAGGCGGCGGTGTCGGCACATTTGCAATACAAATCGCCAGGCACTGGGGGGCGGACGTGACAGGGGTGGATGCCTCGCACAAGCTGGATATCATTCGCTCGCTTGGCGCAGACCACGTAATTGATTTCAATCAGGATGATTTCACGAACACTGGTGAGCGCTACGATCTGGTTGTTGACTGCCAGAACTATCGATCGATGTTTGACCATAAGCGAGCATTAAACCCAGGTGGCACCTATGCCATGATTGGCGGTTCAATTCCCCGTGTCTATCAGCTCTGGCTACTCAGCGCGATCGGACGACTGATCCGTGACGACAGGAATCTTTGTCTGGTGGCGGAGGGTCCAAATAAAGGTCTAACAGATCTAAGGGAGCTTATCGAAGCTGGCAAGCTCGTTCCTGTTATCGACAGCAGCTACCCACTCTGTGAGGTGCCTGAAGCGTTGCGTTACTTCGGAGAAGGCAAGCACAAAGGGAAAATCGTAATCCTTACAAAAACTTAAATGTTGGTTCCTGGTCGTTCGCTGCCTCCCACGATTCATCCTCCGGCGTCTGTTATTGGATTATATTGACCTTACCTTGAAGATTTGATGTTCATCAGGAATGCCTTTCAGAGCGTGAGTCCCGATATCTTCAAACTCGACACCCGATCCAGCAGAGAGATCCTTAACCGTTCTTGATACAAGTATGTCTCCAGCAGCCATTCCTGATACTCGGGCTGCCATGTGAATTGCAACACCTTCGAGTGATTCTCCACGAATTTCACATTCACCGGTATGAGCGCCTATCCGCAGATTGAGCCCTAACTGGCGAGTCGAATCTCGTATTGCACAGGCGCATTGAATAGCCCGTGCAGGCCCATCAAAAGTGGCATGAAAACCGTCGCCAGTCGTTTTAACCTCATGCCCACGAAAGATTTCGAGCTCATGTCTAATTTTTTTATGGTGCTCTTCAAGTAAATCACTCCACTTCAGATCACCCAGTTCAGCGGCTAGCCTGGTGGAATCGACGATATCCGTAAAGAGTACTGTTACCAATACGCGGTCGATCACCCGGGTACCTGATGTTCCCCCAAGAAACCTCTTGATTTCCTGCAAAATAGCCTCACTACAAGAAGCCCACGGGCTGTGATCGTCAGAATCGATTTCAACCAGCTCCGCCCCGGGGATGCGCCTGGCGAAGTCGCGGCCTGATTCGAGGGGGGTAGTGAGATCACGTGACGATTGCAACACCAACGTCGGTACAGATATTACCGGCAGGACTGCCCGCAAATCCATATCCAGAGCGGTTCTAAACAGCGCCAGCGCGCCTGACTTGCTAGCGCTCGAGCGCATAAACCTGGCCAGCCAATGGCGGTACTGGTCATCGTCGACCAGCGTCGGCGAAGTGTATTCTATTGCGAGGGCCTTACCCCATTGCTGCTCTACGGTTTCGAACCATTGCTCGATTTCCTCGCGTTCGGATCCATGCTGAAAATCGTCCGATTTAGCCCACCTGGCGTAACCGCCGATCGTGATCAGCGAACTGGTCCGTTCCGGGTAGGTGGCCGCAAACAGCGCGCAAATGCACGCACCCTCCGAATAACCGACCAAACAGGCCTGGCTGGACCCTGCGGCGTCCATTACCGCACGGATATCATCCATGTTTACCTCGAAGGCCGGCGGGGTGACTCGATCGGAAAGGCCGGTGCCGCGACGGTCAATGAGAATGACACGGGCCATCCGGCCCAGCGCCAGCAAGAAGCGCGCAACCCGGGGTTCTTCCCATAATATGTCGAGGTTTGAAAACATCCCGTGAACGAAGACCATGTCGCCTGGTCCGCCCCCAAAAACCTGGTACGCAATACTAACGCCATCGTTTTCAGCGAAATGGGTATCGGGAGTCATGGGTCGATATTCACCCGAATTGAGCTAATTAGCAACTTATAGCCAGCGTCCGCCGTGTGCCGTTTGCAAAAACCCAGTCTGCGCTTCTCAGCGTCTGCGGCGGAGAAAACAGACCCTCGCCAGGAAGAATTAGGCGACCGTTAAGCGGCCGAGAGAGACACCCGTTGCAAAACACCGGGTAGCAAATTTCGAACAGGACGTACAATCAGCAGGCATAAAAAACCCCGCACAGTGGCGGGGTCTGGAAGTCAACGCTGACTGGATTCTAAGCAGCTTTCCTGCGCTTACCGAACCCGATCAACCCAATAAGTGCGGTACCGAATAGCCAGACGGCTGCGGGGACGGGGACAGGGCTCAGTACGACATTTCCATAGGCATGGTTATCAGATTCAAATGCAAACCCGTTACTCACCAGCTCGACGCCATTGTAAGTCATGCCATCAGTCATCATGAAATTGATGAATCGATTCGAATCCCAGTCACCCTGACCACCATCCGCCTGTAGCGGAGGCACGAAAGCGCCACCAGAGAAGGAAGCCAACAATGTCGAACCGTCAAAAAAGTTTATTGAATTATAGGTATCGATCGAACCCCAAAATAGACCAAAGTAGTTGTAATTCGCGCCCAGGGTGAACATTGCGGAGCCATGGCTGATTGGGTTGGGTACGGTCAACCAGTCTTCACCAACAGGGGTGGCTTGATAGGGTGCAGCAGATTGATTCACAATCCCATTGCTGGTCCTTATCTGGTAGTCACCAGCGCAATTGTATTCTACAGGGCAATTGGTTGTGCCAGCATAAGATCCCAAACCCTCAAAGTCGATGGTTGTGACTCCAGCAACCTGGCTTGTCAAAATCCCTGGATCGTCAACATAGTGGATGACTGCCGCCTGACAAAGACTCGTAACCCCCATGAATAACGATAAGCCTATCGACAGTTTGAATAGTTTGCTTGGATTCATCGTCCGACTTCCTGATAGTATGTTTTGATTGAATTCAGGCCGCAAAACGCATGCCATCAACCGTCAGCAAATCTTATATAAAAGCTTGAGTTGGTACTGTGAGCAAGCTCTCACCAAACATAATTTTGTGGAGCAATAAATTCATACTTGGGGATAAATTGATGTATCGGGCTCATTAACATCAGAGCCGGTAAAGATGAATCGAGAACTTTCCGAGAAGCATGTATGAAGAGGCAATTTCAACTGCGATTCCACCCAACCCCAGCCGACGTTTTTTTGGCTTGTGAGCGTAGCGAGCGCCGCATAGGCGGGTGAAAATCTCCGCGACAAAGCAATGGGATGGACTCCTCCTCACCTATCGGCATCGATGTGCCAAACTGAGATTGTGACATTTCAGTTAACGATAAAGAGGAGTCCGCTATGAAGATTAATCGAGTTGGTGTTGATTTGGCAAAAAATGTTTTTCAATTACACGGTGTGGATCGCAAAGGGAAAGCGCTCTGGAAGCGGCGGTTGACCAGAGGTAAATGGTTAGCGGTTTTATGCGATACGGTTGAGCCCGGAACCCAGATAGGCATGGAAGCCTGTGCCGGTGCCCACCACTGGGCCAGGCAGTTAATGCAGCGGGGTTACCCGGTGAAAGTCATTCCACCGCAGTTCGTGAAGCCCTTTATCAAGAGCAACAAGAACGATGCCAATGATGCCGCGGCAATCTGCGAGGCGATGGACAGACCCGACATGTACCCGGTCAAGGTAAAAACGGTTGAACAACAAGATCTCCAGACGATGCATCGTATCCGGGATGAAATCAAGAGCCATCGTATCGCCAAGGCGAATCAGATTCGGGGCCTGGTCACCGAATATGGGCTAGTCGCACCGCAACAACTATCTGCATTACGAAGCGCCATCCCCGACTGGCTGGAAGAGGCTGACAATGGTTTAACGTTTTTGTTCAGGCAGCTTCTTCAGGGGCTATGGGGAGACTTATATGCATTGGATCAGCGAATGACTGAATTGGATAAACAGATCGCCGTGGTCGCACAAGAAGATCCTACGGCTAGACGGTTACAGCAGTTACGCGGTGTGGGTCCGTTGATTGCAACAGCCCTGGTGGCGACAATCGGGGATGGCAAACAGTATCGTAAAGGCAGAGATATGGCGGCTGCTCTGGGTTTAACACCGAGGCAACACAGTTCGGGTGGGAAAGACCGGCTGCTCGGGATCAGTAAACGTGGTGATGCGTATCTACGCTGTTTACTGGTTCATGGTGCCCGTTCTGCGATGCGTACTGCCAAAGATAAGGATGACCGATTAAGTCACTGGATCATTAATCTGCAAGCCAGGCGACATGCGAATGTGGTTGCCGTTGCCATGGCAAATAAGATGGCGAGAATGGCCTGGGTAATAATGACCAGGGATGTTGATTATGATCCGGATCTCGCGGCAGCATCTGTCAGCTAAATTCAGGTACCGAGGAGAGTCTATTCAATTGACGATTGCGAAGTAAACTGTGTAATGGCAAACAGGTCGAACCGGCGCCGATAAAACCCGCGAGTGTCCGCGTGTGTAACAACACGTCAAAGCAATAGGGAATCGGTGCGCGAAAAACCCATTATGGCCCGGCATTATCGTATGCCACCTGAAGAGGCCGGATATACGTATGCAGTCGAGCCAACTGCCATTGACAGGTTACTTGCAAACGAGGAGGAGTCCATATACGGACACTCGAAACCCTGTAGTTCATTCCGGATCTACAGTCATGTGTAAAATCCTGATCGTTTCATGTTGCTTCCAGGTGCCGTTGAAGCCTTTTTCCAGGAAAAAACATTCCCCGGGATAAAAGCGTTCTTCATGGCCGAGTTCATCGAGAATCGATATCGAACCCTCAATTACAAAAACGATTTCGTGGTACGGATAATCGATCAACTTTTCGGCGTAGCGGGTTGCCTCCCAGATACCGGCGCGCACCTGGGATGCTGTGTTTATTTTGCAATCAAACACTCGATAAAATCTTTCCTGTGGCGTTCCGTCGAGAAACTCGCCAACTAATGGCATTGGAGCCCAGGGCGACATTTGCTGGCCCCCACCGTCATCCCTGCCGAGCCGAATTACCTTTGCTGTCATATTCTCAATCCACCTTGTCTGGACAAACCTGATGATTTCGTTCCAGCGATTATGTCAGGATTTATCAGCCCCACGGCAAAAGAGGGGCCATGGTTTCAAATCGGTATGTCCCCCGCGGTTTTCACCCTGCGCTTCAGGCGCTGCCGGATCGATTGGTCAACTGCCCGTCGGCGCCTCGAAATACTGATCGATATCGACCTCATCGATCTGCTCCGGGGCAAGATATTCTTCCGCGTAGGACCGGTATACACCCGACTTTAGAAACAGTTCAAACAGGTCAGGATCGATGTGCTGATCCTTTTTCATGAAGCTCATGATCTTGATCGATTCGCTCAATGTCTTGGCTTTTTTATAGGGTCGATCGCCAGCCGTAAGAGCCTCGAAAATATCGGCAATAGCCATCATGCGCGCGGTCAGCGGCATGTCTTCACGCCGCAGCTTTTTTGGATATCCAGTGCCGATCATGGTTTCGTGATGTCCGCCGGCGATCGCCGGCACGTTGCGCAAATGCCGGGGAAAAGGGAGCTGGTTGAGCATGACAATCGTCTGCACCATGTGATCGTTGATCTTGAATCGCTCTTCGCTGGCCAGCGTTCCCCTGGCAACCGACAGGTTGTACAGTTCACCGCGATTGTATTTATGCCTGGGCGTGTCCAGCTTGAAATTCCATGGATTGTCCTCGGCAATCACCTCTCCTTCCTTGCGGTAGATGATATGTTCGTCCTTGTCTGCCAACAACGGTTCCGCGGTCGGCAGCTCGGCCTCGGCGGTTCGCTGTTTGCGCTTCGCCTCTTCCCAGGAAATGCCGATGCGGTCGCTCAAGGTCCGCCGCCAGGTCTTTGTGGCGATCGCATTGAGCCGGGCAATTTTTTCCTCAGCCATGAATTCGCCACCTTCGTTGCAGGTTGCGATGAAGGCAAAATCGTCGTCGACCTGCGCAAGAATCGCCTGCAGTTCAAGCTTAAGTTGTGCTTCGTCACCACCGTCGGCGAGCTGCCGCCAGTAGTCGATCTCCGCGTCGCGTTTCAATACTTCGAAGCGCATGCGAATTTCATGGATGCGGTCGTAAATGGTTTCCAGCTTGGTGGATTTATCGACCACATACTCGGGCGTGGTGACCTTGCCACAATCGTGTAGCCAGGCCGCTATATGCAACTCTTCCCATTCGTCGGCGGACAGTGAAAACGCCTTGAAATTCGGGTCCTGGCTTTCACAGGCGGCCGTGGCGAGCATCTTGGTGAGCACGGGTACGCGCTGGCAATGTCCGCCGGTGTAGGGCGACTTGGCATCGATAGCGCTGGCGATCAGTTCGATGAATGACTGCAGCAGGTTCTTCTGCATCTTCAGTAGCTGCCGGCTTTCCATCGACACTGCGGCAAAACCCGACAAGGCCTGTGCAAAGCCTATGTGCTCGGGGCTGAGCGCCTGCTGCAGACCCTGGTTGTGCTCGCTGTAAAGCAGGCACATCAACCCCCTGCCCCGATTGTTACGGTCGGCCAGGGGAAGCACGATGATAGTAATGCTGTCGGCCTGCAACGCCTCGACCAGGG
>JAJDOF010000001.1 GCA_022340305.1 Gammaproteobacteria bacterium | reverse complement strand
GCCGCGCGCAGATCCGCCTCGAGCCCTTCACCGCCGTGGATACCGTTGGCGGGGTCGCCCGGCAGCAGGATTTCCCCGGCATAACTCGGTGATACCGTGTGCACGGCGTCGGCGAGACGAATTGCGGCAGCCATCGGATTGACGCAGTCACTCCAGGTCGGGTCCGCTAATTGCCTGCTGTCGTAAACGAGGTCGGGATACCAGCTTTGCAGTGAAGATTGCTGGTTTGCAAACGGGCGAATCCCCTGTATCGCCAGGTTGTGAATACTGTAAACACAGCGCAAGGTTCCGAGGACCGCATAATTGGGGTCGTAGTGTCGCAGGATGAGCACAAAAGCGCTATGCCAGTCGTGCAGGTGTAGTACCTCCAGGTCGCCAAACACGCCCTGCTTAACTGCCTCGGCAACCGCGATACTGAACAGCGCAAACTTGTTCGCATCGGATTCAAACGGCCGCCCGGGTGGATCGTCGCAGTAGATCCGGCCGACGCCGCAGCTACTGAATAACGGATGATCGATGACGTAGTGGCGCACCAGGGGTTCATCGCTGACGCCGTTCAAGGTGAATAATTCGAGCGCCTGGTCCCCGCCAGCGAAGCGAACCTTGAGCGTCTGCACGCGGGTTGCGCCGGCAAGTTTTGCGAAAACGCCGTAGGCCGGGGTGATAACGGACACCTGGCAATCACGTTTGGCGAGCGCGCCGGGGATTTCGCGTACCACGTCGCCGATGCCGCCGACTTTACCGCCGGGCAGGGCACCGTTTTCCGCGGACACCATCAGGATATTCGTCATCAGGTCACCACGTCGGGAAGACTGCGTCCGGTATGTTTTTCGATAGCTGCAATTTCACTGGCCAGGGCAATGAGTTCGGCCAGTGCGATCTGTGGATCCGCGCCCTGTTTTGCCGGATCGGTTTGGTGATCTTCGATATAAACCCTCAGGGTGGCACCTTCAGTACCGGTACCCGACAGGCGGTATACGATGCGCGCGCCGCCACGCATCAGGATGCGCACGCCCTGTTGCTTGCTACGACTGCCGTCCACCGGGTCGGTGTAGGCGAAGTCGTCGGCCAGCTCCACCTCGTAGTTGCCAAATACTCGCCCGCTCATGCTGGCGAGCCGTTGGCGCAGGGAGTCGACCAGTGATTGCGCTGCAGCGCTTTCGACGGCTTCGTAATCGTGTCGAGTGTAATAGTCCCGTCCGTACCGAAGCCAGTGCTGTTGCACGATTTCGGCAACCGATTCACCCCGGACGGCGATAATATTGAGCCAGAACAACACGGCCCAAAGCCCGTCTTTCTCGCGCACGTGATCGGAGCCGGTGCCGAAAGACTCCTCTCCGCAGAGTGTGATTTTACCGGCATCGAGCAGATTGCCGAAAAACTTCCAGCCGGTGGGTGTTTCGAAGCAGGGGATATCGAGGCTGGCCGCAACCCGATCCACGGCCTGGCTGGTCGGCATCGAACGCGCCACGCCGGCGAGCCCGGCGCGATAACCCGGCACCAGCGTGGCGTTAGCCGCGAGTATTGCGAGACTGTCGCTTGGCGTGACATAAAAGTTGGCGCCGAGAATCATGTTACGGTCGCCGTCACCATCCGACGCGGCACCGAAATCGGCTGCCTCGCTACCCGTCAAACGCTGCTGCAGATCGACGGCATGGGCAAGGTTCGGATCGGGATGTCCACCGCCGAAATCCGTCATCGGGATGCCGCGCAACACGCTACCGGGCGGCGCGCCGAGGCTTTGTTCGAGGATCGAGCGGGCATAGGGTCCGGTAATCGCGTTCATCGCATCGAAGTGCATGCGAAACGAGCCCGAAGTCAGCATTTCGCGGATGCGCTGAAAGTCAAATAGCTGTTCCATCAAATGAGCGTAGTCCGTTACCGGATCAACCACTTCGACCACGCAGGCTTGCAGTTGCTGGCTACCGATGCGCTCAAGGTCGATGTCGGCACAGTCGTGCTGATGGTATTGCTCGATATCGAGACTTTGCTGGTAGATGGCTGCGGTCAGGTCTTCTGTCGCCGGGCCCCCATTGGCACCATTGAATTTGATACCGAAGTCGGCATCGGGTCCGCCGGGATTGTGGCTGGCGGACAGAATGATGCCGCCGAAAGCCTGGAACTTGCGAATCAGGCAGGATGCTGCCGGGGTCGACAGCAAACCGTTCTGTCCGGCGATGATGCGCGTAAAGCCATTGGCAATCGCCATCTTGATGATGGTCTGCAGGGCCTCGTTGTTGTAATAGCGGCCATCGCCGCCGACCACCAGGGTCTTGTCAGTGCCGCTATGGGGGAGGCCAGAGGTTGCATCGAAGATCGACTGAACGAAGTTCTCCAGGTAATTCGGCTGCTGGAACACCCGCACTTTTTTACGCAGCCCGGAGGTTCCCGGTTTCTGATCAGCGAACGCGGTGGTGGCAACTGTAATTCGAGCGCTCACAATCTCTACCTTTGCTCGTGGGTGGTCTGTTGTAACATGTCAGGCGTTACCAGTACCACGCCTTTTTCGGTAACACGAAAGCCGCGCTTGCGATCCAGTTCATGGTCTTCGCCGATCACCATCCCGTCGTCGATAGTGCAACCGCGATCGATGATGGCTTTGCGGATACGCACGTTACGACCGACTGCGACCTCGGGGAGGATGACGCTGTCGGTGATCTCCGAATAGGAATGCACCCGGACATTGGAGAACAGCAGTGAGTGCTTGACCAGCGAACCGGATATCACGCATCCGCCCGAGACCATCGAGTCGATTGCGACGCCACGGCGATCGTCGCGGTCAAACACGAATTTGGCCGGGGGCAACTGTGCCTGGTGGGTCAGAATCGGCCAGCCGTTGTCATATAGATTCAGTTCCGGGGTGACGTTGACCAGTTCCATGTTGGCTTCCCAGAATGCATCGAGCGTGCCGACGTCTCGCCAATAGGCTCTTTCACCGGTATCCATATCGCGAAACGGAAACGCATAGACCCGGTATTTTTCGATGATGGACGGGATCATATTCTTGCCGAAATCATGTTCCGATTTGGGATCGTCGGCATCCTTGATCAGCTGCTCGTATAGAAATTCGGTATTGAACAGGTAATTGCCCATCGACGCCAGGCACAGACCGGGTTGACCGGGTATCGGCGCCGGGTTGGCGGGTTTTTCGTGAAATCCGATGATGCGTCCGGTTTCATCGACGGTCACGACGCCAAAGGCGCCAGCGGCTTCTTCGATCGGTACTTCGAGGCAGGCGATCGACATATCGGCACTGGATTCGACGTGGCTTGCGATCAGTTCACCGTAGTCCATTTTATAGATGTGGTCGCCCGACAGGATCAGTACGTATTCGGGGTTGTGGGTGCGCATGATATCGATATTCTGGTAAACCGCATCGGCGGTGCCCTGGTACCACTCACCGCCCGCGCGTTGCGAAGCGGGCAGTATTTCCACGAACTCGTCGAGTTCGCTGTCGAAACGAGTCCAGCCACGCACCAGGTGCCGAATCAGCGAATGTGCCTTGTACTGGGTGAGAACGCCAATTCGCCGGATGCCCGAGTTGATGCAATTGGACAGCGGGAAATCGATGATGCGAAACTTTCCGCCAAACGGCACCGCCGGCTTGGCGCGCCAGTCGGTCAGTTCGTAAAGCCTGGAGCCACGACCGCCGGCCAGCACCAGGGCCAGGGTCTGGCGAGTAAGCTTGCTGACAAAGCGAATGTTCTTCTGAGTGTTCATGATGCAGTCACACCTGTGTTAAATGAATGTCTATCCGTTTTCATCGAGAATCCGGGCTACTTGCTGCAAATCCGGCAGGGCTGGAATGGCACCATAGCTGGTTGTCGTCAATGCCCCTGCCGCGTTGGCAAATCGACACAGATCCTTCAATTTCTGTTCATCCCCGAGCGTCGATGGATCTTTCACTATACCCTGTAATAAGCCAGCGACGAAGCCATCGCCGGCCCCGGTAGTGTCCACGGCAGTTACCTGGAAAGTTTCCACGTTACCACTCGAGTCCGGGATGAAATAGCGACAACCCCGGTTGCCACGGGTAACGACCAGTAATTGCAGGTCGGGATGCCAGAGATCGGCAATGGCGGCATCGAGATTTTCGCCGTCGCTGAGAAAACTGACTTCGTCCTCGCTCATCTTGACGATATGCGCCCTGGCAAGGCCCGACAGCAATCCTTCCCGGGCCGCATCCGCATCCGCCCACAACGACAGACGCAGGTTAGGATCATAGGAGATCAGGCACCCCGCCTGTTGCGCCAGGTCCAGTGCGTGCAGCGTGGCCGCTCTTACCGGGGCAGGGCGTAGACTGAGCGAGCCGAAATGTACGAGCTTCGACGCACCGATGGCGTCGGCGTCGACTTCCTCGGGACGGAACAGCATATCGGCACTCGGGTGGCAATAAAACATGAAATCGCGCTCGCCATCGGCGTCGAGCGCGATGAAGGCCAGCGCGGTGCGCGCCTCGTCGCTGAACAGCAGGTTATCGATATCGATACCAGCCAGTTGCAGGGTTGCCGCGAGAAAGTGGCCGAAAGCGTCATCGCCAACCTTGCCCATAAATGCACTGTCGACACCAAAGCGCTTGAGTCCGACGACGACGTTGGCGGGAGCGCCGCCGGGCAGCTTGTTGAAGCCCGGCACTTCACGCAGGTTCACGCCGGTTTGCGTCGGGACAAAATCGATGAGCAGCTCGCCCAGGCAAATCACATCGGCCATTTTTTGTTATCTCAGGTTGTCGTACCTGTGGGCAGGTCCGGTTGTGTATGATAACGCATCTTGAGCCGGGTGCATGCGATGCACTATAGCAGGCCGGTAATGCTGAAGATATTCTGCCCCATTCTGGTGCAAGTTGGTTGTGACGGGGTGGTTATTCGCTGCTAACGATTAAACCGTCGAGGCGCTTTGGCTGGCAAGGCCCCCGCTTAGAATTCAGGCCTCCTGTTGCGCGCTTGCTCTGCATGCGGTTCGCTTCGCCGGCAGGGTATCATGCGCCGGCAGTCTATGCAGACGACCGTATGAGTGGGGCTGGAATGTATCGATCGAGGCAAGCCGGGTTAATAGCCCGCGAACTGAACGCACGATTAGACAGGAGAGCAAATCATGTACAAACTGGATCAGTCGGTTACCTGGCAAAAACTCGAGAAACTGGCGGTCAGTACCGGCGCGGATCGAATTGCGGATTACTTTGCAGCGGATCCCATGCGCTTCGAGCGTATGAGCCTGCGCCTGGAGGGGTTGTTCCTTGATTATTCCAAAAACCGGATTTCCGACGCGGTGTTCGCCGCACTACTGCAGCTCGCCGAACATTCACCATTGCATCAACGACGCGCTCAGATGTTTTCCGGGGATATCATCAACGTTACCGAAGACCGTCCCGTACTGCATACTGCCTTGCGCAACCGGGGTGGCCAGCCCGTAATCGTCAATGGCGAAGACGTGATGCCTGGCATCGAGGCCGGTCTGGAAAAGCTCCGGCTTTTCAGTGAGCAGGTTCGCAACGGCAAGTGGCTGGGGTATACCGGCAAACCGATTCGTAACATCGTGAATATTGGAATCGGCGGCTCCGACCTCGGTCCCAACATGGTTTGCCGTGCCTTGCTGAACTATCAGCATCCCGAACTCGGTTTTCATTTCATTTCCAACGTCGATGGCCAGCACATCAAGAAAGTGTTAAAGCGCCTCGACCCCGAAACTACTCTGTTCATCGTCAGCACCAAGACTTTCTCGACCCAGGAAACCCTGCTTAACGCGAATAGCGCGAAACGCTGGTTTCTCGAAAAGTCAGGGGCAAGCGAGACCGATGTCGGCCATCATTTCGTCGCCGTGTCCACCAACAAGGCCGCGGCGATGGCATTTGGCATTCGCCCTGATTGCATATTCGAGTTCTGGGCCTGGGTCGGGGGCCGTTACTCGCTGTGGTCGAGCATCGGCCTGCCGATCGCGTTGAGTATCGGTTACGATCGATTTATCGAATTGCTGGAAGGCGCCCACGCGATGGACCAGCATTTCCAGTCCGCGCCCCTGCAGCGGAACATGCCGGTAATCCTGGCGTTGATCGGTATCTGGTACATCAACTTCCTGGGCGCCGAGACCCAGGCGATCATCCCCTACGACCAGGCCATGCACCAGTTTCCGTCGTTCCTGCAGCAGCTGGACATGGAAAGTAACGGTAAGTCGGTAGACATGGAAGGTAACCCGGTCAGCTATGCCACCGGTCCGATTGTCTGGGGTGAAACCGGCTCCAACGGCCAGCATGCGTTTTTCCAGCTGTTGCACCAGGGTACGCGGTTTGTGCCGATAGATTTCATCGCCACGCTGCGCCCCGATGAGGAGACCGCGGATCATCATTTCGCGCTGTTGACGAACATGCTGGCGCAGGCAAACGCGTTCATGAACGGCGACGCCGGCGAAGGCAAGCAGGAATTTGCCAGTTCCCCGGGCAATCGCCCCAGCAATGTTCTGCTGCTCGACGAATTGAGCCCGCATAGCCTGGGCGCACTCATTGCGCTTTACGAGCACAAGGTTTTCGTGCAGGGAGCGATCTGGAATATCAATTCCTTTGATCAATGGGGTGTGGAACTGGGTAAGCGACTCGCCTCCGAGATCAGCAGCAACATCGAACGCGAGAGCAGTGAATACGATGTTTCCACCCAGGGTTTGATGGCGCTGGTCAAGCAGCACATGGACGAGGTAAAACCCAAAACCGGGCGAGATACGAAGCGCGACGGCACGGTCAGCTGACAGGCGCAACTCTGACGTCGATCCGGCGCGCGAAAAATCCGTATACTGTCTGCTGAATACTACCGTAAAGGAGTTTGTATGAAAGCAACCATCAAGATCGATGCTTCGCCCCGGGAGATGCGCGCCCTGCTGGGCCTGCCCGATGTCGAGGCCCTGCAACAGGAATTGGTCGAAAAACTGCGTGAGAAAGCGCTTGCCGGAATCGAGGCCAACAGCCCGGCCGAACTGATGAAACTGCTGCTGCCGACAGCGGACCAGTTCAAGTCGCTGGAAACCATGCAAGCGTCATTCTGGAAATCATTTGCGCAGGGTGCGACTTCGGCTGGGGAGGACGAGGACGACGGAAAGGACAAGTAGTATACGGCTCTTCACTGGTGTTTTAATCGCCCGTGGCGCTGCGCTGGCCGTACCCAGCAGACAGCACCTGTTTTTACCGGGTGCTATTTGCCTGATGAGCGGGTGATAATCTTCGCAAGGGTTTCGCGGATGTTCGGCGGCGCCGCGCGGACAGCTTGTGGCGAGCTTCAGGAGAGCTGGCGCAATCCGCTGATCGCGATTTCGATAATCTCCTCGAGGGGACTGTCACGCAGGTAAACCAGGTGGCTCTTGCGCAGGAATACCGGAGCCTCGTCGACTCGATGCAATTTTCCGGCATCGAGGAAGATGCCGATATCATCTCGCGCCAGGTAAGCGGAGCCACCGTGTTTGAGGATGTGCTCGAGCGCGATAATCGATGAGCTGACCGAGAAGCGGGGTTGTGGAGAATCGGCGAAAGCCGCCCGGTACTGGCTGGCAAAATCGGCGGTCCAGTCGACATAGATGAATCCCGGGGTCCAGTGCACGTTGAGTGCGCGTGGTTCGGTCGACACCAGTATCAATTCCTGTTCGTCGAATTCCTGGATCACCAGGCCACCACCCTGGCGGGCCGAGTAGACCAGCGCCACGTCCAGCGAGCCCTCGCGCACCTGGCTCACCAGTTTCTCCGAGTAATCGCAGACGATGCGGGTCGCGGTGTGGGGCGCCTGCCGATCCATCCACTCGCTCCAGCTGAGTGCCAGCCGATCCCACAGGTTTATTTGTAAGCCCAGGCTGAACAGGTTGTCGATGCCAGCTGGCAGTGCGATTTCCTGGCGTGCACGTTCCCAGGACTGCACGCAGTTTTGCGCGTGACGCTGAAAACGAATCCCGGCATCGGTCAGCTCGATACCGCTGCGTTTGCGTGCGAACAGTACCCGATTGAGGCGTTGCTCCAGGCTCTTGATGCGCGCGCTGATCGCGGACTGGGTAACGTGCAGCCGTTCGGCCGCATTCTGAAAGCTTCCGGTTGCGGCGATTTCAAGAAAGGCGCGCATCGATTCGATATTCATTTCAGGGTCCACAGCTGGGCAAGTTAATCAAATATACTTGATTTAACTGATCAATTATATTCGTTTTACTTAATTAGATCGCAGGCGTAGATTACTCTGATTGTCGGGAGTGCGAACATGAATATCGGTTTTATCGGACTAGGCGTGATGGGCAATCCCATGGCGCAAAACCTGCAACGTAGTGGTCAGCACCAGCTTACCGTATACGATATCGATGCGACCCGCTGCGTATCGCTGGGTGCCCTCGGCGCACGCCTTGCTGACGACCTCGGCGAAGCAGTGCGGGATGCCGACGTTGTGATGACCTCACTACCCGGGCCACAGCAGATTGAGACGCTTGCCCTGGGCGACACGGGCATGATCGCGCAAATGCAACGCGGTAGCGGGTGGATAGATCTCAGCACCAACAATCTGGTAGTTGCCGAAAAGATCAGAACGGCGGCCGAGGCACGCGCAATCGACATACTGGATGCCCCGGTATCGGGTGGTGACGAGGGTGCCCGTGCCGGTAACCTGACTATCCTGGTAGGTGGCGCGCAGGCGGTGTTCGAGCGCTGCCTGCCATTACTCGATATCATTGGCGAGCGTGTCACCTTGCTGGGTCCACACGGTGCCGGGTATTCCGCCAAAATTGCCCAGGTCGTGCTCTGTTATCTGCATTCGCTGGCGTTGTCCGAAGCACTGATGCTGGGTGTCAAGGGTGGTGTCGAGCCGAGGCAGATGCTGGATATTATTCAGAACAGTACCGGCAGGTCCTACGTTGCCGACCGTTATGGCCCGCCGATTCTAAATGGCGATTACGACCCGTCGTTTACGGTCGGGCTGGCTCACAAGGACATGAAGCTGGCTGTAGAAATGGCCGCCAGTCTCGGTATTCGGCTGCCGCTGTGCGAACTCACTACCGACACCTATGCACGCGCGCTCGAAACCTATGGCTTCGACGCGAATCATCTGCGGGCCGTGCGCCTGCTCGAGGAAGACAACAACACTTTTTTGCAGGCCTGAGCGCCGGGATCGACGAACATGAGTGAAGTATCAGCAAACGATTTTACCAATGCCGAAGCGGCGAGCGCCGCCGAGTGGGAAGTGCGCGTCGATCTCGCGGCGATGTTCCGCCTGACGCATCTGTTCGGCTGGGACGACACCGTCTGGAACCACATCACCGCGCGTGCGCCGGGTACCGAGCATACTTTTTTCATGCATCGCTTCGGGTTGTTGTACGAGGAAGTGACTGCCTCCAACCTGATCAAGGTCGATGAAAACGGCAAGGTGCTGGAAGGACCACCCGACGTCAACACCGCCGGTTTCGTGATTCACAGCGCGATCCACCTGCATCACCCGCACAACAAGTTCGTGTT
>JAJDOF010000130.1 GCA_022340305.1 Gammaproteobacteria bacterium | reverse complement strand
CAAATGAAGATTGCCATATTTGGAACGGGTGCCATGGGTTCGGTGTATGCCGGGCTGATGGCTGAGGCCGGGCACGAAGTCTGGGCAGTCGATATCTGGCAGGCGCATGTCGATGCTATCAACCAGTCCGGGCTGCGGGTCGAAGGCGCCAGCGGTGACCGCGTGGTCCAGGGTATTCGCGCCACTGCAAATGGCAGTGATGTCGGTGAATGTGATCTCTATGTGCTCGCCACCAAGGCGTCCGGAGTCGGGCCTGCCGCGAAAGTGATCGCGGCAGTAATGGGGCCTGAGTCAATATTAATAACGATTCAAAACGGGCTTGGTGCCGGTGAGCGCATCGCCGAGTTCATGGACACCGGTCGCGTATTGCTCGGCGTGGCGGAAGGTTTTGGCGCGTCGATGAAGGGCCCCGGGCATGTGCATCACTCGGCGATGAAGCTGATCCGCGTCGGTGAAATGAACGGTGGTATGAGTGAACGCCTGCAGCGCATTACCGGCGTCTGGCAGCAGGCAGGATTCAACGCCAAGGCATTTGCCGACATCGATCAACTGATCTGGGGCAAATATATCTGTAACGTCGCTTTCAGCGGCCCCTGCACCGTGTTTGATCGCACCATTGGTGAGCTCATGGCCGATCCGGCGAGCTGGGCCATCGCGCAGGGTTGCGCGCGCGAAGTGCTGGCGCTGGGGAAAGCGCGCAACATCGCTTTCAACTTTGACGATCCGACCGCAACCATCACCGCCTTCGGCAAGCAGATGCCTGACGCGCGCCCGTCCATGTTGCTCGACCACCATGCCCGGCGCCCATCCGAGATCGATGCGATCAACGGCATGGTCGTCGAACTCGGTCAACAGCTGGGCATCCCGACGCCTTACAACGAAGTGCTGAGCGCCGTGATTCGTCAGCGCGAAGCCGACTTCTAGTGGGTGGCGGCCCGTCGTATCGGGCTCTTGTAAAGACAGCGAGTTACCGGACTACCGCTTGCGGCTAATTCAGCGGTCATAGACCTGCCCGATGCAGCCCGTCCAGCAGCAGTGAATTGTGTTCGCTCGATTTGAATATTGCGTATTTACCCGCAAGCACGGCCAGCAGAGTTTCTGCCGCGAAGGCCTTGATAGCCGCCGAGTGTGAACTCGCCGCGGCAAAATCACCCAGATGGCCATATGTGGCTATCATAACTAGCTGGCGAACTGGCATCCTGGCATGCAACTGGATCGCCTGTCTTCCCCACTTCGCCGCTTCGGTGAAATCGCCTTCGATAAAGCTCGCCACCTCCAGCGTCGCATAGGCCCAGGCTAACCAGATATCGGTGTCCCGCGGGCTCAACATTAACGCTTTTTTGGCATGCTTTCGCGCTTCGAGCGGCAGGCCGGCGACCGCTTCACTCCACGCCATGGTAAACAGGTTCAAGGCCAGGTTGGGATTAAGTGCTAATGCCCGGCGATAGTCGGCAAGGGCCAGATCGTATTCCCTGCGGTACTGGTAAGCCCAGGCACGGACGATGTAGGATCGGGCATTCGAGGGATCGATACCAATTAGATTGTCTGCTACTTCAAGCGCAAAGTTGAGTGCAGTTCCCGGGTCCGTGCTCCAGCCGTAAAGATACTGGAAAACACATCCCATGCCCCGGGTCCACAGAGCATGAGTGCACATGTCGTCTAGCTTTAGCGCTTGATCGGCAAGCGCCATTGCCCTGGTTAACATATTCCGGTCGGCGCTGCGCACGGCATCATAGGTGAGTGCCTGGGCCTTCAGCGCAAGTTCATAGGCAGACAGGTTCGTGTTGCTAAGTTTCTGGCTACGTTTCAATTCGGCAAGTTCGACCTGCGGGGTAATACTGCCGACCACGTGCATCGCAAGATCGTCCTGCAGCGCAAAAATATCGTTGAGTTCACGATCATATTTCTCACCCCAAATATGCCTGCCGCTATCCGATTCGACTAGCCAGGCAGTGACCCTCAGGCGATTTTTATCACGTTGAATGCTGCCCTCCATGACATAGTTGACGCCGAGTTCGCTGGCGATTTGTGCTATATCCGTGGATCGATTTTTGAAAGCAAACGCCGAATTACGCGCCACCACACTCAGCTCGGGAAATCTGGATAGTTCAGTAATTATGTCGTCGGTAATGCCATCCGAAAAGTATTCCTGATCCGGATCGTTGGATAAATTGGCAAACGGTAGAACGACTAGTGAGGGCAACAGGGTCGATAACGCCGGTTCGAGGGGAGCATTCGCGCGTTGCTCGATAATCTGTATTCCACCCAGGAATCGATAACCCCGCCCGCGAATGGTCTCAATAAACGCTGGACACCCGGGATCATCGCCCAGTGCCAAGCGTAAATCGTGGACATACTCTCTTACCAGGCCCTCCGATACACAAAGATCGCTCCAGACGGCGTCCAGAATGTCATTCTTGGTCAGCAAGCGGTTGGGATGACTAACGAAAAACCGCAGCATTCGAAAAGCCTTGTTGCTGATCGCAATGGGCCGATTGCCCAGCCATAACCGTTCATCGGCAAGGTCTATCTGGTATTCGAACTTTTGCTTAACGGTCACGTCATATTCGACTTTATCAATTGGCAACCATGTGCCGACAGGTTTTCGGGTAGCGGTCTTGACTCAAATTCTACTAAAAATCCACCGTCACCCCACAAAACCCCCGCTTATATAAGGGATAATTGTAAACTACATTTGCTAATTCGATTAGGGTTGGGATCATGCAAAAGTCGATATCACAAGGCAGTATTTACCTGATTAGAGTTTGCCTTTATATGTGTCTGGCAGTTTCCCTGATGCACAGTGCGCAGGCCGGCGATCTGTCGGGAGAAGACGATCCAGCGCTGCAGGCGGCAATCGAGCTGTGGCTGCAGGACAACGACGCGGATAGTCTTGCGCAATTCGCTGCCCTGGCGAGTGCGGGCAACAAGGCAGCCAGACTGTTACTTGCCAGAATCGAGGCTACTGACCAGGCCGCCAGCGATTTCGTCAATAGCCTGTCACGCAAGCAGAGGATGGAACTGTTTCGCTCGGATTCCGGGGCAGGGTTGTTCCGCCCCAGCTGGTTGAAGACAGAAAAGCTGGCGGGCAATAAAGTGGCAGCCGTGCTGCTGGAGAGTTCCAATACCAGCGTCAATGTTCCCGCGATTCGAGAACTCTACCAAATCGGTGAGCAGCAGGCGGCTTATGACCTGATCCGCGAGGTGGCGGGTGTTGGTTCGCCGCAAGACAGGGAAGAACTCGCCAGCCTACTGGCGCCTGGCGCAGAACTGATGCCTTATCTGCGAGCGCTCAACAACCCGGTCTCGGGCTTTACTCCCGGGCATGCGGCCCTGCAGACTATTATCGGTGGCGCTAAGGCCGCACAATCCGGCATTATTTTCCCGGGTCCTGAGGATGACACGACCGCCGCCGCCGACTTTGTCGAATTCGGCTATCAAAATGGTGTCGAGGCTTCGAGATTCGATGCGCTTAACAGTTACTACGCTGAACTGGCGAAATGGATTGATACCGCTGCGGCGACCGCGCCGATTGCCACCCTGTGCCGCCGGGTCTGCACTGGCGAGGCTGTCAAATCCTGCGTCGTCACCGCATTTGGCCTTGCTGGCGGCTATTATAAAGTCATCAAATTTGACAGTCCCCTGGAGGCATTAATCGAGCAATCCAGATACGTCACCAGCGATCGGGCAGTTGGCATGTTGTTGCGGCGGATTTCCTTTGTTAAAACTGCAGCGGGTACGCCCATGATCGCGGATGCCGACCTCGGCGAACGAACTGCCTGTCTGGCGAAAACGGTTGCCGAGATCAGGGCACAGAGGAACTAGGTTTTCGCGACATTCGTC
>JAJDOF010000108.1 GCA_022340305.1 Gammaproteobacteria bacterium | reverse complement strand
GAGAGATTCGAACTCCCGACCCACTGCTCCCAAAGCAGTTGCGCTACCAGGCTGCGCTACACCCCGACACTTGCCTTGCGACAAGGCGCGGAATAATACGCCGATCAAAAATGTCCGTCAATTGAATAACAGCGCCGAATTGAACTGGCACAGCGTCGCACCCCTATAGATTCGGGTTCAGGCGCGGCGCCAGCGGGTACCATCGCTGCCATCCTCGATAATTATTCCGGCCTCGACGAGTTCGTCGCGAATCCTGTCTGCCTTGGACCAGTCCTTTTCGGCACGCGCCTGTAACCGGGCTGCGATCAACTCATCGATAGCCGAATCGCTCAATCCATTGCCCTGCCCACCTGCCTGGGATTTCAAATATTCCCCGGCATCAGCCTGCAACAATCCCAGCACACCGCCCAGATAACGCAACAAACTGGCAAGTTGGTGCTGTGTTTCCTGCTGTTCACTCTTGGCGCGATTGAGCTCGCGAGCAAGGTCAAACAAAACCGCAACGGCATTAGCAGTGTTGAAGTCGTCGTTCAGGGCCTGCTCAAAGCGTTGCTGATAGTCACTGCCCTCGGGTATCTCGCCCCTATCTGTATCCTGCAATGCGGCATACAGGCGCTGCAACGCAGCGCGCGCGTTATCCAGTTGATCCTCGGAATAGTTCAACTGGCTGCGGTAGTGGCTGCTGACGATAAAATACCGAATTTCTTCGGCGCGATAACTGTCCAGCACGTCGCGCAAGATAAAGAAATTACCCAGTGATTTGGACATTTTTTCTTCGTTGACGCGCACAAAACCATTGTGCATCCAGTAGTTGACGAATTTTTCGCCATTACAGCACTCGCTTTGCGCTATTTCATTCTCATGATGCGGAAATTGCAGATCCTGACCACCACCATGAATATCGAAATGATTGCCGAACAGGCTGCGCGACATGGCTGAGCATTCGATATGCCAACCCGGTCGGCCATCACCGAACCTGGATGGCCAACTCGGCTCTCCGGGTTTGGCCGACTTCCACAGTACAAAATCCAGCGGATCCCGTTTACCCGTATCCACCTCTACCCGCTCGCCTGCGCGTAACTCGGAAATCTTCTTGCCCGACAGTCGTCCGTAATCGGCAAACTTCGCCACGGCAAAGTAGACGTCACCATTATCCGCCTGGTAGGCATAATCTTTCTGCTGTAATGCCTCGATCATTTCCAGCATCTCGTCGATGGTTTCAGTCGCGCGCGGCTCTACATCCGGGCGCAAGACTCCCAGTGCATCGGCATCTTCATGCATTGCGCGAATAAAGCGCTCGGTCAACTGATCGTAGGCTTCCCCGTTTTCATTGGCTCGATTTATAATTTTATCTTCGATATCGGTAATGTTACGTACGTAGGTGACCTGGTAACCGAGATACTTGAGATACCGGTAAACCACATCGAAGACCACCAGCACCCGCGCGTGTCCGATATGACAGTAGTCATAGACCGTCATGCCACAGACGTACATCCGCACCTGCCCGGGAATGATCGGCTCAAAGACTTCCTTGCGATTGTTCAGGCTATTATAAATCTTCAGCATTGCTCGCGAGCATGGGTTGGTTGCAACAGGGCTTAGAGTTTAAAAGATGCCCCCGCCAAGCGAAACCGTTAATTGCCGCTCAGCTTCCAAAAACGCGAACAAATCAGTAGAATCCGCAACCTCGTAACTGTGGACAGCTAATAACTGGAATGCTGATGAATAAAACACTACTTCCTGTCGGGGTTGTACTCGTAGCTATCCTTTCCCTGGTATTTTTTCCCAACATTAAAGGTGGAACCCCAATGAATGAATCAACCGCTGACAATCCGATCGTGCTGCTCGAAACCACGATGGGCCCAATCAAGATCGAACTGGACATGCAAAATGCGCCAAATTCCAGCGAGAACTTCCTCGCCTATGTCGATGACGGTTATTTCGTTGGCACGACCTTTCACCGGATCATTCCAAGCTTTATGGTGCAAGGCGGCGGTATCACAGAGGATATGCTCGACAAGCCCAGCAAGCATGCACCGATCAAGAACGAAGCCAACAACGGTCTTAAAAATGATCGCGGCACCCTGGCGATGGCGCGCACCGGTGACCCGCATTCAGCGACATCGCAGTTTTTCATCAATCTCGTCGACAATGCTTTTCTGAATTTTACCAGTGAGTCGCAACAGGGCTGGGGCTACGCGGTTTTCGGCAAGGTCGTCGACGGCATGGACGTGGTCGATGCCATGGCAAAAGTCGCCACCGGCAACAAGGGTGGTCATCAAAATGTTCCGCTCGAACCTATCACCATTAATGCAGCCAGTCGCCAGTAGGCCAGGTAAAGTAGGCCAGAAAACCAGATCAGTAACCAGATCAGTAACCAGATCATGGGTGAGGAATACCTGTTTATCTCGGATTGCCACCTTGATCCGGGGCGACCGCAGATCACGCAGGCACTTAGCCAATTCATACAGACCCGGGCCTGCAAGGCCAGTCGTCTTTATATCCTGGGTGACTTGTTCGAGGTCTGGCTGGGCGACGATGATGCGGCGCAGGGACAATCTCAGGTTATCGACTCACTGCAACAGCTCGCCTCATCCTGTGAAGTATATTTCATGGCCGGGAATCGCGATTTCCTGCTGGGCGAAGCTTTTGCCGACCGCGTTGGCATGACCTTGCTGCAGGAACCACTGGTACTGCAGCTGGGGCAATTGCGGGTTGCATTGCTGCATGGTGACAGCCTGTGTACCGATGACCACGATTATCAGGCGTTTCGCAACATGGTTCGCGATCAGCGCTGGATAGTGGATTTCCTGGCAAAACCGCTTGTAGAGCGACAGCAGATTGCAGCGCAATTACGCAGCGACAGCGTTGCCGCCATGAGTAAAAAATCCAGTGAGATCATGGATGTGAACCCAACAGCCGTTGCGGAATGCTTTCACGCCAACCGCGCCGACGTCATTATTCATGGACATACCCATCGACCGGCGACGCATAGCTATGCCTCGAATTTGACCCGCATTGTGCTTGGGGACTGGGTTCGCGAGCCGAGCTTTCTAAGCTGGCAAGCGGATTCTGGCTTCACGTTGACCGACCCAAGAGTCTAACCTGCGGCTAATACTCGACGCATAGCCATTGCCTATTGGTCTGGCAGCGGGGGCTACTAACAGTTCATCAATCGATGACCGCGCAAGAACTATAGGCCCTGCTCGAGGGCGCTCAATTCTGCGGCCTTGAATCCCGCCTCGATGCGCGCTGGCCAGTTGAAAGGCCCACGCAACTTACCTCCCATGTATTGATCGATCAACGCGCGAAACATCGTCTCTGCATCCACCCCCTGTTGATCGCAAAGCTGCTGATACCAATGGTTTCCGATGCGTACGTGATCGATCTCATCGCGGTAAATCTGCTCCAGTATTGCGACTGCCGCATCATCGTCAGCCTGGCGAAACTTTTTGATCATCATCGGCGTCACATCCAGGCCCCGTGCTTCCATCACGCGCGGTACCATGGCCATACGATGCAGGGCATCGTGCCGGGTTTTACAGACCATATCCCAAAGGCCACGATGCGCCGGGTAAGCTCCATAATGACTGCCGCGCTCGCGTAAGGTCTGCTCAAGCAATTGAAAATGTGAGGCCTCTTCGCTCGCAACGCGCAACCAGTCGTCGATATACTGCGAGGGCATCTGCCGAAAACGGTAAGCCGCATCGAGCGCAATGTTAATCGCGTTAAATTCGATGTGAGCAAACGCATGCAACAATTTGATGCGCCCCGACTCGGTCGCGACACTGCGCCTTTCGAGTTGCCTCGGATCGACCAGTGTCGGCTCCTCGGGGCGGCCGGCATCATCGATGGGTAGAATCGGCGAGCGACCGTGAACGACCAGACCGCCCTTACGCCAGTCAAGGTAAAGGCTGGCTGCCAAACCACATTTGGCGGTCGGCTCCGTCTCGAGTAGCGCGACTTCAATTCGTTGAAACAATTCAGGCATCGAGGCCCCGGGAGAGATCCTCGATAATGTCCTCGATATTTTCCAGGCCAACCGCCACGCGTAACAAGCCCTCCTCGATACCGGAAATCGCCTTCAATTGCGCACTGACACGCCCATGTGTAGTAGTTGCTGGATGGGTAATCGTGCTTTTGACATCGCCAAGATTAGCCGTAATGGAGAGGATCTCGGTTGCGTCGATAACGCGCCATGCCGCAGTGCGTTCACCTTCAACGACGAATGAAACCACACCGCCAAAACCACTCTGCTGCGAACGCGCTAACTCGTGTTGTGGGTGAGTTTCGAGTCCTGCGTGGTACACCTTGCGCACGCGCGGGTGTTGTTGCAGAAATAGCGCCAGCTGCATAGCCTGCTCGCAATGGGCCTTCATGCGCAGGCTGAGGGTCTCCAGTCCCTTTAACGCCACCCAGGCGTTAAAGGGACTCATGGTCGGACCAGTGGTGCGAATAACGCCAAATACATCCTCGTTGACCAGCGTCTCGGGGCCGACCACGGCACCCCCGACGATACGTCCCTGACCATCAAGATACTTGGTGACCGAGTGGACCACCACATCTGCTCCCAGTGCAAGCGGGCGCTGCAGCGCCGGGGTGCAGAAGCAGTTATCGACTACCAATAGACAGTTGTTTTCGTGCGCGAGATCGGCCAGCTTGCGGATGTCGGCAATTTCAGCCAATGGGTTCGAAGGAGTTTCAACAAACAAAATCCGCGTATTGGCGCGGATCGCTTGCTGCCAGTCGGCCAGATCGGTCTGTGCAACGAAACTGGTATCAATGCCGAATCGTGGCAGGTATTTGTCGAACAGGGTCGTGGTCGTGCCAAATATCGAGCGCGAGCTCACAATATGGTCGCCGGCCTGCAATACCGCCATGCACAGGCTGGTAATCGCCGCCATTCCAGAGGCCGTTGCAACGCAGCTATGCCCACCCTCCATGGCCGCCAGCCTTTCCTCGAACGCGCGCGTGGTCGGATTGGTAAAACGCGAATAGATGTTACCCGGCTCTTCGCCGGCAAAGCGCGCGGCGGCTTGAGCTGCATTTTCAAAAACAAAACTCGAAGTCGCGAATATCGGTTCGCTGTGTTCGAGCTCGTTGGTACGTCGATGACCGCTCCTGATGGCAAGGGTATCAAGACCTGGATTGTAGTCTGTCACGGAGTTTCTCCAAAAGCGAAAAACTCGGAAGGGAGTAGGTGCACGATGAAATGAGGACCACCCTCTTTAGCAAATTTATTTTTCGTACCGCTTCCGGTACTGCAGCGCCTGCAAGCCGAGAAACAAATCGGCGCTAGTGCGAAACCTTATGATGGCAAATAACCATTGTCAAGGCCGTTAATGACCCTCAGTCGCGGCCGTGCGGTTGTGGCAGATCCAAAACGGTCTTGACCTTGGCGATTGTTGTCCGACTGATTTGCAGATCTTCGCTAAAATAGTGATCACTGCCGGTTGCCACCAGGGTCAGACTGTTGGGCGCGATGATATCGACCAACCGAGTCAAACCGTCACTGGGGCCCTTGATCGGCAATCAGCGGATACTTATTGTCAATACACCTGCCCTGGCCAGCCCGGTTTATCGAATCACGACGATATCGTCTACCAGAACCTCATCAAAAAGCTCGATCACATCGTCATTTTTCATGCGGATACAGCCTGCCGAAACCGGCTCGCCTATGCGCTTTTCATCCGAGGTCCCGTGAATATAGATGTAGCGGGAAAACGTATCGTGCACCCCACCCTTATTGATTCCCTCTTGCAATCCATCCAGCCACAGAATACGTGAGGTGATTTCATCTTTGTCACGATTGTCCAGGCTGCTGGCGATCTTGCCAGTGGGTTTGCGTGCCTCGAAAATCATGCCGCGTGACTCACCACCGCCAATTTTCTGCCGAATACGATGGGTTCCAAAGGGTGTTTTGAAGGTTTCGCATCGATTACCCACGCCCTTGGCGGCGGTCGATATCGGATAGCTGCAATTATTCTCAGCTTCGATGTCAAACCGGTACAACATCTGCTGCCTGCAATCGATGTAGATTATCGGTCTTTCATCCGCGAGTGCCGGATTACCACCTAACTGTTCGGCAACTTCACGATTGAGATCCTGCCAGTTCATCAGGCGTTATTGTGCAGTTCCATGCCGACAACATTGGTTTGATCATCGCCCGTATCCTTGGCCGAGTCACCGCGCAAGGTGCTGATTTTATTGAGATAATCGTCGCCTACGGTACGCGTGACATAAATTCCATCAAAGCAGGAGCAATCAAATTTATCGATACTGCGATTACCTTTTTGCACCGCGTCAACCAGATCGGCGAGATCCTGGTATATCAACCAGTCGGCACCGATATACTCGGCAATTTCGGCTTCGCTGCGATTATGGGCAACCAGCTCACTCGCCGCCGGCATATCAATGCCATACACGTTGGGGTAACGCACCGGTGGAGCGGCCGAGGCGATATACACTTTTTTCGCGCCAGCCTCGCGCGCCATCTGGATAATCTGCTTTGAGGTAGTGCCACGCACTATCGAATCGTCCACCAGCAAGACGTTTTTACCCTTGAATTCAATGTCGATCGGGTTGAGCTTTTGACGCACTGATTTCTTGCGCAAGTTTTGACCCGGCATAATAAAGGTGCGACCGATATAGCGATTTTTGATGAATCCCTCACGAAACTTGACCCCGAGGTGATAGGCCAGCTCGATTGCCGCGGGCCGGCTGGTATCCGGAATCGGAATAACGACATCAATATCGTGTTGCGGCATTTGCCGAAGTATCTTGCGTGCCAGTTTGACACCCATGCGCAAGCGCGCCTTGTAAACGTAAATGTCATCGATAATTGAATCCGGCCGCGCCAGGTAGACATACTCGAAAATACACGGATTCAGTTCTGCCGACGCTACACACTGGCGCTGGTGAAGCTCCCCCTGTGCATCGATATACACCGCCTCGCCCGGCTTCAAATCAGCAATCAGGTCGAAACCGGATGTCTGTAGCGCAACACTCTCAGAGGCGATCATGTACTCACAACCACTGTCGGTTTCACGCTTACCGTAAACCAGAGGACGAATACCATGCGGGTCGCGAAATCCGACAATCCCCTTGCCGGTTAGCATGGCGACCACTGCATAAGCACCTTCTACACGCTTATGAGTTTCGGTAACTGCGGTAAAGATTTGCTCGGCGGTAAGATTCAGGCTACCGCTACTCTGCAATTCATGGGCAAACACGTTGAGCAGTACTTCCGAGTCGGAGGCGGTATTTATATGGCGCAAATCGGACTGATACAGCTCGGTGTTCAGCTTGTCGACATTAGTCAGGTTGCCGTTGTGCGCCAGGGTAATGCCGTAGGGAGAATTGACATAAAACGGCTGCGCCTCAGCCGAAGACGAACAACCGGCAGTGGGGTATCGCACATGACCGATACCCATGTTGCCGATCAGTTTCAGCATGTGCCGGGTTCGAAAAACATCGCTGACCTGCCCATTATCCTTGCGCAGATTCAGGTGGTTCCCGTCACAGACCACGATTCCAGCCGCATCCTGGCCCCGATGTTGTAATACCAGCAGGGCATCATAGATCACCTGGGCCACTGGACCCTGGCTCACTGTTCCGACTATTCCGCACATAAAATACAACCCGGCGAGTTAGGCCTGATTAAAAGTTGAATTGACCAACCGCATCCGCGGGAATAACCCCTTTGATCCATACAGCCAATTGCTGAAAAAACCCTATCGTTGCAGATTCCTGCCACCAGGAAGCCTCTGGCATCGGCGTCAGGCTCGCAAGCAACACAACCATGGTAACGATAAGCACTCCGCGAGCTGCCCCGAAAACGACACCCAGAGCTTTATCGGTACCACTCAGGCCAGTTTTTGAAACCAACTGACTGATGATGAAATTGACGATGGCGCCAACGATCAGCGTGACCACAAACAGGATACCGCCACCAACCCATTGGCGCAGGGGGGCCGAGCTGACGAAAGGTTCCAGCAAGTCGGCCATCGGCGCGTAATAACGCAGGGCAATCAATCCGGCAGCCACCCAGGTCACCAGTGAGATCGACTCCTTGACGAAACCTCGAATCAGACTGATCAGCGCGGATAACCCGATCACCCCGATGATGACGAGATCAACCCAGGCCATGATGCACCTCGTTGTACCATCGAGCGAATTGAATACCTGAGAGAAAAAAATCGACCATTAACCTGTCTGTTGCCCTGGGAAAGACGTGATTATCTTTCATACTTCATGATTATGCCATCGATGTCATGCTTGGCCTTGATCTTGTTTTGCGCCACCCGGGTCTGCTCACGGTTGACAAATGGACCAAGGCGAACACGGTAACTGGGTTTGTTATTGACATTGAATTGTTCGATAAAAACGGCGGCGATATTGGATTTACGCAGCTTATCGCGCTGTATCAGCGCCTTGTTGCGATCCTGAAAACTGCCAACTTGCAGGACCCAGCTGGTACCCCCGACCCGGGCCGGTTCGGCCATGCCAGTCGCCGGCGCCGAAGCCGGTTCGGCTGCATTCTCCTGTTCTTCTGGCGTTTCATCAGTGACCGCAGTTCGCTTGACCTGATTTTCACTGCTGACTTCATCGACGAAGCGCTGCTCAAGCTCGGGGATAGCGTCTGCCTTGTCATTGAGTTCGATAATTTTACTGTCAAATTGCGCATTCGAGTCAACCGCCGGTGGCGGTGGAATCACAATCTCGAATTTCTCCTTGCGCATCCCTGATCCATCCAGAATCATGGGCAGGAAGATTACCGCCAACGCAAAAACAACAATAATCCCAACCAGGCGGTTCTTAATATTTTGTTCCATACTTAGTTAAATTCGCCTGAAGCGGATAGTGCGCGGAGTAACAATTCGACGGTTACGAAAGAGCCGGTAACCAACATTATATCCTGATTGGTCAAAGATGACAGCGCATGATCGAGCGCGTTGTCGATTCGCTCGAAGTGCTGTTTTGCCTCTACCTGGGAACCGACTCTTGCCGCCAGGGCGGCTGCATCGAGACCTCGTTCCGTGTCCAGCGTGATAAACCACCAGTAGTCAACGACAGGTTGCAAAGCTTCAACAAACAAATCCGGTTGCTTATCCTTAAGCATCCCGAGCAAAACCACGACACGGCCCTTGTCATGGCGCAGCCTGAGCAGGCTTTCTGCCAACGCCCGCGCCGCATCCTGGTTATGCCCTACGTCGGCCATCAATTGGCAAGCCAACGGACTCTGCAGTAACTGCAGGCGCCCGGCGATCCGCGTACCGTGAAATCCGCTACGCACCTGATCCGGGCCGAAGTCATCCAGGGACAGCAACAGGGATAAGCCGGCAACTACACCGGCCAGATTTTGTGCCTGGTGAGCACCACATAACACATTGTCCAGTCGATATTCGCGATCCTTGCCGTACCATAGAAATTGATCGTCTTGTTGCAGGGTAAACCGATAATCGCGGCCGAGTTGCAAACATCTGCAATCGAGGCGATCGATTTCAGCGAGCACCGACTGTGGGGGTTGCGCATCGTTCAACACCACCGCTACACCCGCGCGCAGTACGCCCGCTTTTTCGAAGCCAATCGATTCCCTGTCGTCGCCCAGGTAGGACTGATGATCCAGTCCAATGGGAGTCAAATGCACCAGGTCCGCGTCGATGATGTTAACCGCATCCAGGCGACCGCCAAGCCCAACTTCAAGGATCGCAAAATCCGGAAGTCGCTGTTGCATGAAATACAGGGCAGCCAGGGTACCAAACTCAAAATAGGTCAGGGCCGTTTCCGCACGGGCATCTTCGACCGCGGCAAAAGCTGCGCAAAGCTCATCATCAGAAGCAAGCCTGAGGTTATGGCGGATTCGTTCGTTGTAAACCAGCAAATGCGGTGAAGTGTAGCTAGCAACCGAATACCCGGCCCGATGTAACCAGTTTTCATAGGCGGCAACGGTTGAGCCCTTGCCATTGGTGCCTGCGACGGTAATCACCCGCTCTGCAATCTTGTCGATTCCCAATCGATCGGCAACTTCGCGCACCCGATCAAGACCCAGGTCTATCGCCTTATCGTGCAGAACGGTCTGCCATTCCAGCCATTGGTCGAGCGTATCTAAGCGCATGGATTGTGATTTTAAAGAGATATGAGAAACGTGCTTAGGGTACCGTTTGCCCCGTCAGCATGGCGCATAGCGAGCTGATCTTGTCACGCAACTCGCGCCGATCGACGATCATGTCGATCGCGCCATGCTCAAGCAGGAACTCACTGCGCTGAAATGTCTCCGGCAGTGTTTCGCGCACTGTTTGTTCGATGACGCGCGGGCCGGCGAAACCGATCAACGCGCCGGGCTCGGCAATATGAATATCACCCAGCATCGCAAAACTGGCAGAGACACCGCCCATGGTGGGATCGGTCAGCACACAAATATACGGCAAACCCCGCTTCGCCAGGCGCGTCAATGCGGCGCTGGTCTTCGCCATCTGTAGCAGGGAAAACAGCGCCTCCTGCATGCGCGCTCCACCACTTGCGGTAAAACAGACCAGCGGCAAACCCTGTTCGATGCAAATATTCACCGCACGTACAAATTTTTCGCCAACCACGGAACCCATGGAACCACCCATGAAACGAAACTCAAACGCGACTGCAACCATTTCGATTCCCAGTACAGTCCCGCGCATCGCCAGCAAGGCATCCTTCTCGCCGGTTTGTTTCTGTGCCTGCAGCAGACGGTCACGATAACGCTTGTCGTCCTTGAACTTGAGGACATCCTCGGCTTCAAGGTCCGGCGCAATTTCTACCGGCCCGTCCTCGTCAAAAAAGTATTCAAGTCGACGCCGCGCTCCGATGCGCATGTGAAAATCGCACTTGGTGCAAACTTCCTGGTTACGTTCCAGTTCGGCACGATAAATAATCGCATCGCAATTACTGCACTTGGCCCAAAGGCCTTCGGGTACATTCTTCTTATCGTTGGCGCCCGAAGTACGTATCTTCGATGGCATCAGTTTTTCGAACCAGTTCATACGATGCCCCGTTCTGTCTGGTTAATCATCGTGGCACAACGCTATCTTGCTCTGATTTTCTGGCGTCACCACATTTCACCCCGTGAAAAAATTGTTCGATTAAATCGCTGTTCTTGACACCCCGAGACGCTTCCACGCCACTACTGACATCAACAGCCCAGGGCTTCACCTGGATTATTGCGTCAGCTACATTCGACGGATTGATACCTCCGGCCAGGATCAACCGATGTTCGAAAGCTGGGGGGATTTTTAACCAGTCAAATGTATCACCTGATCCGCCCTGACGTCCAGCAACGTTACTGTCGAATAGGAAACCCTGCGCGTTTTCATGCAGCTGAGCATAGGCACAGGGATCCACGATACTGCCCATCGGTATGGACTTGATATAGGGTCGACCCCAGATTTCGCAAAATTCGGGCGGCTCATTACCATGAAACTGCAGGCAATCAGGTTGCAGGCGCTGCACAACCTCCGCTACCCAGTCTTCTTTTTCATCCAGAAACAGGGCCGTAACCGTAACAAAGGGCGGCAGCGCACGACTAATCTCCAGCGCAGCCTCCGGGTCGATAAAGCGCGGACTCGGAGGATGAAACACCAGGCCGATGGAATCGGCGCCACAATCGCTTGCCTGCAGTGCATCCTGCAGACGGGTAATCCCGCAAACCTTGATTCGTGTTCGACTTTGCATATCAGAATAATACGGGTTTTTTATCACCAATGGGGAGCTTAAATTGCGCTTCGTAGCTGGCGTGGACAAAGTACAATCCGGCCGCCGGCGCTGTGGCTGGGGCCAGATTCCGATCGCGAGCATCGAGCAATCCGATGAACCAGTCAATATCATGTTCACCTCGTCCAATCGATATCAGGCTGCCGGCGATATTACGCACCATGTGATAAAGAAAGGCATTCGCCCTGATATCCAGCATCACCAGCTCACCACGGCGTGAAACCGAAATATCCTGCACATTGCGACTCGCCGATTTCGCCTGGCAACCAACCGCGCGAAAACTGCTGAAATCGTGCTCACCGAGTAAGATCTGAGCGCATTCATGCATCTTGTGGTGGTCGAGATCACGAAACTCCCAGGCGCTGAGATCATGGAATAAGGCACTGGGAACCGTATTATTAAGAATAAGGTAGCGATAAGCGCGGGCCTGTGCGCCAAAACGGGCATGAAAATCATCCGATACCGGCACCACCCATTTAATTCGAATATCGCGTGGCAAGCGGCAATTTGCCCCCATCAACCAGGCGCGCTCACTGCGTTTGGACATGCTATTGAAATGAGCGACCTGCTCTACTGCATGCACACCGCTATCGGTACGCCCCGCACAGACCAGTTCGATCGCGTGATCGGCGACAAAACTGAGCGCCTGCTCAAGGTTTTGCTGAACGGAATCACAATGCGGCTGACGCTGCCAGCCACAATAGGCCGAGCCACGGTACTCGACGCCCACGGCATATTTCACTAATCCGACCACGATTTTGTTAGTTTACAATCTAAAGTTCGCATATTTGGTTCCCTCGGTACGAAAAACAAGCCTATGCGCATATTCCCTATCACAGAGTAGCGACGCAGCAGGCATCCCAGACGGAATGTTAAGGGCACGAGGATGCCAAAATTCCTGCAGTCGATGCAAAAAAAAGCCTGCAGCTTACGCCACAGGCCGTCAATCTGGCGCGGGGTCAGACACCCCGCGACGACTATTAAATCTGATCCAGCAAGGTCCTGGCTTCGGCCTTCTGTTCAGCATTACCTTCCGACATTACCTCTTCGAGACTACCGCGGGCACCCTCGGTATCGCCCATATCGATAAAAGCGCGCGCCAGATCGAGCTTGGTCGATACTTCGTCCACATCGTCCGGCAGCATGAGATCATCCATATCATCAAGATTAGCCAGCGAGTCGACGACGGCGGTCGGTTCGTCAAAATCACCCGGCGCAAAAGTGCCCGTTCTGGCGTCTTTATCGTCTTCGTCATCGAGCACAAAGTCATCATCATCAATATCGAGCTCAGAATCGGAAATTGACGGGACTTTATCTGTCGGTTCTTCGAAGTCGTTTCCACCAAAATCTATGATCGAGATATCCTCGGTGCCGTCCTGGACATCGAGCACCAGTTCACCGGTATCTTCGATGTGGTCCTCGGAAGTCTTCAATGCCGTGTCTTCCATCCCCAGGTCTATGCCGTCTTCGTCTCCATCCGTGAAGTCATCAGCAGTAACGTCTTCGTCGTCATCCTCCATCTCGAGAACTGCAGTTTCATCGTAGTTAGGAGTGATTATTTCCGTTTTGGCCCCCACCTGGTCGTCGCCGTCCTCCTCATCCTCCATGCCAAAATCAAGTGCGACTTCGTCATCATCAGCAGCCTGGTCGACTTCGTCTGCGCCGAAATCTTCGAGATCAAGATCGTCCAGCATGCCAAATTCACCGGTTTCGTCATCCGCTAATTCCGAACCAGCCGGTAACTCAGCGCCCGCGGCATCATCGTCCATTGAGAATTCGAGTTCATCGCCTATGTCGTCTGGCAGTTCAAACGAGTCATCTGCGGCATCGCTATCATCATCTAGCGCTGGCGATTTACCCGCCTTGGTGGGAATCTGCTGGGTAGACTCCAGTTCGCCGCCCGCAGTCAGGTTTGTGGCACCACCGAAATCACTACCGCCATCTTCCTCTCCGAGATTAAAGTCCGTAGTGGAGAAACTGACGTCTTCGTCTTCGGCCGCACCGAGGTCAAAATCGGCCTCCTGGGGTTTGGCTATCTCGAGGTCGGCGGCGCTAAGCCCGCTATCCTTGGCGGCGGAAAATAATGCGTTATCTGGCGCCAGCTCATAACCCATGATTTGCACGCGATTCCAGTACGCGCTTCCCAGGTCGCCCATCCCCTTGAGGTTTTCAGCTTCCTTAACAAAGTCATCCACCTTCCTGGTCGCAAAATAGGTATCCAGCAGTTTCGAACGATAATCCGCTCGATCGGGATTCTCAACCAGACTATTCTTCAACAGATCTTCAGCGTTGTCGTACAAACCATAGGCGAGATAGACGTCGACTTCATTCAGCACGTCATCCTGTTCAGCAACCGGAGTCGCCGGTGCCGGGGACTGGGGCATGTCGGCCGCTGAAATAATTGCGGTCGCAGCGAATTCGTCCTCGACTTCCTCTGCAGGCCCGGCAGATATTTCCGCAGTTACCTTATCCTCCGCAGCGGGGACTTCTATATCGGTTTCTAGCTGATCTTCGACTTCAGCCAGATGGATCGGCGTCAACTCATCTTCGTCATCGTTGGCGAACAAATCATCATTACCAGTATCGCTACCAAGGCCAAAATCATCATCCTCCGCGGCTTTTCTACGCTTGATTACGACCAGGACCAACAACAGAACAATGACACCACCGAGCGCAGCAAGAATAATTGGATTACTGAAAATACCACCCATCGACGGGAGCATGTCGACGACTTCCTGCGGTAATATGCCGTCAAGCATCGAGCCACCGCTACTGCTCGTCGGTTCGGTAATAATCACGGGTGCCGGAGGAGGAACCGCCACCGCTGGCCTCGCCTCGTCGTCGACCATCTGCTCGGTTCCGTCGGCCATCGGCTGCACTTTTACAATTTCATCCTCTACGGCCGACTCGCTCTCGCCATCGGGCATGTCACCTTTCTGCAGCGCGGCCTGCTCTTCGGCTTGCGCCGTGGCTTCCTCGGCGAGTAATTCTTCGAGCAATGCCTCTTCGTCGGCCTTTATCGTATCTTCAACGGTATTTGCACCCGCTGCGCCACTACTCGTAGCGTCTTCAACCATGCTGTCTTCGCTTTCGCCATCGACAATATCCTGTGTTTGACTGTCGCTCAGCCCGGCCTGTAACTGCGCGAGGCTATCGTCCTGGATTTCGACCATCTTCCGCAATTCTTCGACCTTGGAAAGTCGCGCCTGCAGCTCCGATATTCGGGATTCCAGATCTTTATTCTCAATACGGGAAGCTTCCAGCTCTTCCTCAGCTAACGCCAGTTTGGTCCGTAACTGCCCGATATTGGTACTTTCACCGGTGCCCGTCGAGCTGCTATCGCCCTCGCCCGGCAATAACAGGCTCAGTTCACCCTGCGGTTCAGATTCACCTGCAGAGGTTGACTGTGAATCGCCTGCAGCAGCGGCACCAGGCGCTGGAGAAACTCCGGTGACGCGGGCGACATATTCATCCCACAGACCATTTTGCACCAGGGTTTCGGCATAGGCAGCCTGCTTCGAGAGGGCATCAAGTTCATTGGCACTCGGCGCGCGCAATACCGCGCCCACTTTCATGTTGTTGATATTGCCATCGTTGAAGGCGTTCGGATTAGTGCGCTGAAAAGCGAGCATCACCTGGGCCATACTGTGGGCGTCATCCTTGAAGCGCGACGCGATACTCCACAAGGTATCCCCCTTAACGACTAAAACATCACCCTGGATGATGTTTTGAGTTTCGTCAGTAACGTATTCGCTACTGGAGGGTGGACTCGATGTTTGCGAGATAGTGGTGGATGCCTGCGATCTCGAACCATCCCCGGATAGCGCAATCGGCTCGGTAATGGAACCATCCGCAGCAGCTTCATCGGAAGCCAGGTCAGCACCGGATGACGACATGCTATCGCTAGCCGTGGCATCGTCGGTGGCCGCAGGTAGACTGCTTTGTCCCAGCGTTTCGGCAGCCGCGGGCTGATCAGCATAAAAGGGAGGATCCAGCAAAACGGTAAATTCACGCAACAGGCGACCCTTGGACCAGTCTGCTTCGATAAGAAAATTAAGAAATGGCTCTTTTATGGAGTCGCGCGTGGTTACGACGATCACGGCGCTATCACCTGATTCATTTCTCCTGACTGTGAACTTGAGATCAGACAGGTGAAGTGGACGCTCGAGGCCGGCACGGCTAAAGGCTTCGCGAGATGCCAGGCTAACCAGAAGATCATCGATCTCACCCGGGCGCGCGGAAATAACCTGGATCTCCGCATTCAGTGGCTGGTTCAGAAATGAATTGACTTCAATCTCGCCAAGACCCAGGGCAAAACTGTTTATCGGCAAAAAAACCGTCAACCACAATGCTACTATTAGTCCCAGATTACGCACGTTTTAGTCTCCCAGCTCCCTAACTTATTTCTTATTTAAAAGTGCATTAAATCCATGCACCTATGATGATAGCCAGAGAATTTACTTTAAAGAAAGCACTTTCACAAGTAGATGTAACTATAGATTACAAAAAAGATTTTAGCAAAAAGTCTGCAACATTCACGTAATTATTTGCCAATCCGTATCTCATGGGATCTGCAACCATCCAAAATTGCAGGTTGGCGGGTTGATTCGAGGTCTGTTTCAGTTGGCTGATAACACAGCCAAACGACTGATTACAGTCGGCAATCGGACTCGAATCGGTATTTTTTATCGTCACCTTATCAAGGGCGGACAATCGCCTTTCGCAGTCCTTCAATGGTACATCGACGTCAAACCCGATCTGCACTGCCGCGGCAAATCCATGGAATACCGGCACATTAACGGTTTGCAGCGCAATCGAACAGGAACTATTTCCTAAAAAATGCCTGAAATCGGCTTCTACCTGTGGGCTTGTCGCTTCGGGTAACAGGTTGAAGGCGATCTGTTGCGAATAGACTACGGGTTCGATATCGCGTGAACTCAGCAGGTTCACCGTTTGCGACGCCAATTCATCGATTCCAGCCTTACCGCGAAACTCGGCGCTGCGCATCAGCGTAACGTGCAACTGCGTGATACCAGCCAGCTGTTCGAGCTCAATCAGCGCCGGCAACAGGCACGTCAATTCGGGGCCAGCGAGTCGCAGCCGTGTTTCACTATAGGAGATCGACGGCATATCACCAACCCCGACAAAAACTGGCGCGCGCTCATCCACAATGGAATGACTCACCAACAGACACCCTTGCTGCAACGCGGACGATTCGAGTTCAGGTTCGGCCTGCGGCATCAACAACAGCGAACAACCCGATAAATCGTGCTGCTGCTGATCCAGCAACGCCAGATGAGTGCCGCCATAGGCAATGCGTTTGCCGAGGTTGGTTTGATGATCCAGTAAAACCAGCGAATCCGACGCTATGCCGGATTCGGGAAGTTTTTCGAGTATGGCTTCGGCGGCGACACTACTGGCGTGAGAAAGCGCAATGCGATGTGTCATGCTAATACTCGTGCAAGATGTTTAACATACGCCGCAGAGGTTCCGCTGCTCCCCACAACAGCTGATCACCGACCGTGAATGCGGCGAGATAATCGTCACCCATATTCAGTTTACGTAACCTGCCTACCGGAATATCAAGCGAACCGGTCACCGCGGCCGGGGTCAAATGCTCCATCGAAATCTGCCGGTCGTTTGCTAAAACCTGAACCCAGTCGTTCGACTCGGCCAGCATTTGCCGAATTTCATCGACGGGGATATTGCGCCTGAGCTTCACGGTTAGCGCCTGCGAATGACAACGCATCGCACCAACCCGCACACAGAGTCCATCGATGGGGATCAGGTCAGTGGTGCGCCCCAGAATCTTGTTGGCCTCGACACCAGCCTTCCACTCTTCGCGACTCTGCCCATTGTCGAGTTGGGTATCGATCCATGGGATCAGGCTACCGGCCAGGGGCACCCCAAATTGTTCACTGGGATAATCGGCCGAACGCAAACGCGCGGTCACCAGGCGATCAATTTCAAGTATCGCCGATGCCGGATCATCGAGTAATTCTGCCACGCTCTGATGCAAACTACCCATCCCGGCAATCAATTCGCGCATGTGGCGGGCACCACCGCCGGAGGCTGCCTGGTAAGTCATCACGCTCATCCACTCGACCAGATCGTGATCGAACAAACCACCCATCGCCATCATCATCAGGCTTACCGTGCAATTACCACCGATAAAATCACGCTTGCCTGCAACCAGGGCATTGTCGATGACCGAGCGATTTACCGGATCCAGTATGATGACGCTGTCATCGTGCATGCGCAGCGCTGAGGCCGCATCTATCCAGTAACCCTGCCATCCGCTACTGCGCAATGCAGCGTGTATCTGTGTCGTGTAGTCACCACCCTGGCAACTGACGATGGCATCCATTGCGCTCAACTGCTGCAGATCATGGGCGTCCCGCAAAGCCGGGATCTCCCTGCCGATATCGGGGCCCACCCCACCCGCCTGCGAGGTCGTGAAAAAAACCGGCTCTTCGATCCTGGAAAAATCCCCTTCGTCGAGCATACGCTGCATCAACACCGATCCAACCATGCCACGCCAACCAACAAAACCGACCCTTTTCATGCTGACTCCCATTCGTCTAGCGACTAGCGGCGCTACGCAGCGCCGTCACTACCGCCATCCCCATTTCGCTGGTTCCGACACTTGCTGCTGCACCGGCAATGTCTGCAGTGCGTATCCCCCGGTCGAGGACCTCACCAACCGCTGTTTCGATGCGCTCGGCAAGTTCCAGTTCGCGCAGGCTGTAACGCAATAACATTGCCAGCGACAGTATCGTCGCCAACGGATTAGCCAGGTTTTTGCCGGCGATATCCGGCGCCGAACCGTGCACCGGTTCGTACATTCCCCTGGCATTTGCATCCAGCGAAGCCGACGGCAACATACCAATCGACCCGGTTAACATTGCCGCGGTATCCGACAAAATATCGCCAAACAGATTACTGGTCACCATCACGTCAAATTGCCTGGGTGCGCGCACCAGCTGCATCGAAGCATTATCGACGTACATGTGATTCAATTCGACCTCGGGATAATCCAGCCCTACCCGGCTCACGACTTCACGCCAGAGCTCGGAAACCTCGAGCACATTGGCTTTGTCGACCGAGCACAGGCGACGCTCCCTGAGCATGGCGATATCGAAGGCCGAGCGCGCAATACGCTCGATTTCATGCTCTGCATAGACCAGTGTATTAAACCCCTGGCGCTCACCATTTTCGAGCACGCGAATGCCACGCGGCTCACCAAAATAAATTCCGCCGGTCAACTCACGCACGATCATCAGGTCGAGCCCCGCCACCAGTTCGGACTTCAGGCTCGAGGCATCGGCAAGCTGGGGATACAGAATCGCCGGGCGCAGATTCGCAAACAACGACAGGGAGGAGCGCAGTTTAAGCAGCCCCTTCTCCGGACGCAGATCGCGCTCCAGGCCGTCGTATTGTGGGCCACCGATTGCGCCAAACAATATGGCGTCGGCCTGCTGGCAAACAGCCAGCGTTTGCTCGGGGAGTGGTTGACCATATGCATCGTAGCCCGCTCCGCCGATAGCCGCGTGCTCCAGTTCCGCAGCAAAACCGAATTCCTGCTGCAGGCATTCCAGCACGCCAAGCGTAGCGGCGATAATTTCCTGGCCGATACCATCACCGGCCAGTACTGCAATTTTTGCACTCATAATAAACTCACGGGATTTCAGCTACTGCAACCAGGGTAGCTTCTGATAATACTGTTGCTCGAAGGATTTGATCTGCTCCGATTTCTGCATGGTCAGACCAATGTCGTCCAAACCGTTCAACAGGCAATACTTGCGAAACTCGTCGATTTCGAAGGGGAATTCGACACCGCCGGCATTGCTGACCACCTGGCCCTGCAGATCCACACTGAGGCGATAATCCGGCTGTCCCTGCAATTCGGTAAACAGCAGATCGACCACTTCCTCATCCAGCGCGATCGGCAGCAGGCCATTCTTGAACGAGTTATTGTAAAAGATATCGGCGAAGCTGGGCGCAATGACGACCTTGAATCCGAAGTCCATCAGCGCCCAGACCGCATGCTCGCGTGACGAACCACAGGCGAAGTTTTCACGCGCCAGTAATATTTGAGCCGCATTATAGGGTTCGCGGTTGAGCAGAAATTCCGGATTCAGGCGACGCTGCGAATTATCCTGCCCGGGCTCACCCGGATCGAGATAACGCCAATCGTCAAACAGGTTAATACCAAAACCGGAGCGCTTGATCGACTTCAGGTATTGCTTGGGAATTATCGCATCGGTATCGATATTGGAGCGATCGAAGGCTGCGACGATGCCGGTAAAATTTTCAAACTTGTTCATTAGTCTATTCCGCTTGTTCAGTCATTACTCTATTCGTTCGAATCACTCGCCTTCTTTTCGATCGTTTCACCCAGCGACTTGACATCCTTGCCGAGTCCTTCCATGGTCTCGCAACCACTTAACCCGAGAATCATCAGCACCATTGTTAACAGTAGAAATGCTCTCATAGCTCACCTCTCATCAGCTCACGTACATCGACAAAATGGCCCTGCACAGCGGCAGCCGCGGCCATTGCGGGGGATACCAGATGAGTGCGTCCACCGGTACCCTGGCGCCCTTCAAAATTTCGGTTCGAAGTGGAAGCACAGCGCTCGCCCGGATCTAGCCGGTCGGCATTCATGCCCAGGCACATCGAGCAGCCCGGCTCGCGCCACTCGAAACCGGCATCGACAAATATTCGGTCCAGCCCTTCCAGCTCGGCCTGCTGCTTGACCAGACCCGACCCGGGCACGACCAGTGCGAGCTTGATATTCGCGGCCAGTTTACGTCCCTTGACGACACCCGCCGCCGCGCGCAAATCTTCGATGCGCGAATTGGTGCAGGAACCGATAAAAACCTTGTCGACGTGAATCTGGTCGAACGACGTATTCGCCTTCAACCCCATGTAATCCAGTGCCGCGCGCATGCCGCCAGCCTTGATCGTGTCGACTTCGTCGGCTGGATCGGGAATCCGCTGGTTAATCGAACACACCATCTCCGGCGACGTACCCCAGGTAACCTGGGGCGCTATATCGGCCGCATCGATAACCACCTCACGGTCAAAAATAGCGTCGTCATCGGAATGCAGATCACCCCAGAAAGCCACCGCCTGATCCCACATCTCGCCACTGGGCGCAAACGGGCGACCGGCAATGTAATCCAGCGTCGTCTGGTCACAGGCGATCAAACCAGCGCGAGCACCCGCCTCGATGGTCATATTGCACACGGTCATACGTCCTTCCATGGAAAGTCCGGTGATTGCCTCGCCGGCAAACTCGATGGTGCAACCGGTACCACCGGCCGTGCCTATTTCACCAATGATGTGCAACACGATGTCCTTTGCAGTGATCCCCTCGGCCACTTCGCCGGCTACGGTAACTCGCATATTTTTTGATTTCTTCTGAATCAGGCATTGCGTCGCCATCACGTGCTCGACTTCCGAGGTGCCAATACCAAAGGCAAGCGCGGCAAAAGCGCCGTGAGTCGAGGTATGAGAATCGCCACATACCACGGTCATCCCCGGCAGTGTCGCACCCTGCTCTGGACCGATCACGTGCACCACGCCCTGGCGCACATCGCCCATTTTGAATTCAGTGAGAGCGTACTTGTCGCAATTATCGTTTAAAGTATCCACCTGCAGGCGCGCGACCGGATCGGTAATGCCCGCTTCGAGGCCGGTGGTGGGTACGTTATGATCAGGGACTGCGAGGATCGAGCGCTTGCGCCATAAAGTTCGCTGTGCGATCTCGAGTCCTTCGAAGGCCTGCGGTGAAGTCACTTCATGCACCAGGTGGCGATCGATGTACAGCAACCCGGCGCCGTCCGCGCTTGTATCCACCTGGTGCAAGTCCCAGATCTTGTCGTATAAGGTTTTTCCAGCCATTAGTCGTTACCCGTAAAAAACTTGTCTGATTCTACTCTCGTGCTTAAAATAACACTAATTCATTATTTTCATTTATTTGATTCCTTATTGGAATGACTATCCCGGATCACTGATGCAAATCAATCAAATCAATGCTTTCCTTGCAATAGCCGAGCTCGAGTCTTTCTCTCTCGCCGCCGAGCGGCTGCACATCACCCAGCCGGCGGTAAGCAAGCGCATTCACCAGCTCGAGACCATTGTCAATGCCTCGCTGTTCGACCGCATCGGCAAACGCAGCATCCTGACTCCCAATGGCAGGGCCTTCAAACCGCATGCAGAGCGTATCCTGCAGGAACTGAAAACCTTTCGCACCGGTCTGAGCAGGCAACAGGCAACACCCAGTGGCAGTCTGAGCTTCGCCACCAGCCATCACATCGGCCTGCATCGTTTGCCACAAACTCTGCGCCAATTCAAGATTCGCTATCCACGCGTCGATCTGGACCTGCATTTCATGGATTCAGAGGATGCCTGCGCGGCGATTGCCAACAGCGAACTGGAACTCGCCATCGTGACGTTGCCCGAGCACTCCGACGAACGACTCCTGTGCGAACCGGTATGGATCGATCGGCTGGTAGTAGTGATGGCAGCGGATCACCCACTGGCTATGCAAAACGAGATTTCGCCCACCAACTTGCTCATGCACGCAGCAATCCTGCCATCGATAGGCACCTTCACCCGCAGAATCATCAACAACCTGTTCGCAGGCGATGAGCAGCGACTCAACATTATCCTGGAAACCAATTACCTCGAGACCATCAAGGTCATGGTCTCGGCCAATCTTGGCTGGAGTATATTACCCGAAAGCATGGTCGACTCGACGCTAGTCAGGCACAATTTACCCGGCCTTGATATCAAACGCCCGCTCGGCATAGTCACGCGCCAGAATCGCACCCTGTCGTTGAGCTCCAGCGCGATGATCGATCTGTTGCGGCAGGGGCGCAATGAAGCGCTCGGCAAGACTCACCAATAACACCATCGTGAGAGCTGCAAAGGGGCTTTATAATTGCTATAGTAATTTCAATTTTCCGAGGAAACTTAAATGCATGCTTCCATAAAATCACGGATGCCTGGCCCATTATCGAGCATCATATTGATCTTCGCTCTGTTTCTGGGTGGCACCGCCGCAGCTGGCGAAGTTAGCCGGGCACTGTTTACCACTGGCATCGATAATCGTGAGCCTGTGGCTATAGTCGATAGCATCGACAGCAGCACCAACAACTCGATTACCTTTTTCACCGAAGTAAACGACATGTCAGGGCAAACGGTCACTCACCAGTGGATGTACCAGGACCAGGTGATGTTTGAGAAAACTTTCGAGGTGAGGGCGGCGCGTTGGCGTATCTGGACCAGCAAGACACTGATTCCGGCCTGGTCGGGTATCTGGATGGTTAACGTGCTCGACAATGAACGCAACCTTCTAGTCAGTAAATCATTCGAATATCAGTAGCATGCGAGCAAATCTTCGCGTTCCACAGCGGCTGTTTTCAGGCTTCACCTGTTGTGACGAAGTATCCGCTTAAGTCCCCTGTCACCTGTTAAGCGCTGCCAGGTCAGCGCTAGACTTCAAGTATCGTTCGCGGCTCGATAGCGGAATTTTTCAGGGGCCTGGGACGTACTTCGAGTTTATGCACACCTGGCCATATCATTTCGCTCATCAGGTTGATCAGTCATGAGAAGCAAGAATATCATTCACATCGTGTCCTGCCACGCCGAAGGTGAAGTAGGCAATGTCATCGTTGGCGGGGTCAGCCCACCTCCGGGAGATACCCTGTGGCAACAGTCGCGCTGGATCGACAGCGACAGGACTTTGCGCAACCTGGTATTGAACGAGCCGCGTGGAGGCGTGTTCAAGCACATCAACCTGCTGGTTCCGGCAAAGCACCCGCAGGCAAGTTTCGGCTTCATCATCATGGAACCGGAACACACCCCGCCGATGTCCGGCTCAAATTCGATCTGCGTCGCAACCGTATTGCTCGACAGCGGATTGATCGAGATGCAGGAACCGACTACCGAGTTCGTCCTCGAGGCGCCTGGTGGCCTGGTCGCCGTCACCGCCTATTGTGATGCCGGCAAGGCACAAAGCATCAAGATTCATAACGTACCCTCATTTGCCGACCGCCTGGACGCCCGGCTGGAGGTCGAGGGGCTCGGCACCCTGGTAGTGGATACCGCGTACGGCGGCGATAGTTTTGTGATCGTTGATGCAGCCGCGCTCGGATACGAAATCAGGCCTGAAGAAGCGCGTGAACTGGCCGGCCTTGGACCCAGGATTACCGCCGCAGCCAACCAGCAACTCGGCTTCAATCACCCCGACAACCCCGACTGGGCGCATATTTCATTCTGCCAATTTGGCCTGCCGATCAGTCGCCAGGATGGGCTCCTGGTGAGTCGCAACGCGGTCGCTATCGATCCCGGTAAAATTGACCGCTCCCCGACCGGCACCGGCTGTTCCGCGCGCATGGCGGTGCTGCATGCGAAGGGACTGATGAAACCCGGTGAGCGCATGAGTGGCCGCTCGATCATCGATTCTCGTTTCGATTGCAGCATCGTCGCCGAAACTCGTGTCGGCGACCGTCCCGCCATCATCCCGTCGATCCAGGGCCGCGCCTGGATCACTGGCACGCATCAGCTCATGCTCGACCCGGACGACCCCTGGCCCGGTGGATATCGCATCAGCGATACCTGGCCGTTAAAACCCTGAAAAAACCGGCTCGAGCAGATCACTCGAATAACACAACCGGGTTAAAATTCAGGCGATGATAGCCGCGGCGCGTAAGGTCGCGAGGGCGTCGTCATCAAGATTCAGCAAACGCCCCAGCACCTCGTCGGTATGCTGCCCGAGCAGCGGTGGCGCGAGCTTGTATTCGATCGCTGTTTTCGACAGTTTGATCGGGTTGGCCACGCTGGCCGCCCGCCCCGCAGTGGGATGCGCAAGCTCGAGTTGTAAACCGCGGTGGCGCACCTGCGGGTCGGCGAACACCTGGTCGAGGTTATTGATTGGACCGCAGGGAATTCCGCGCTGATTCAATAGCTCGAGCCAGTCCGCAGTCGATTTCGAAAGCATGATCTCGCTCACCATTGGCAGCAGGCTGTCGCGATTTCGAACTCGCCCACTGTTTGTCTGGTAGCGCTCGTCGGCGGCGAGTTCAGGCTTGCCGGCAAGCGCGCAAAAGCGCGTAAACTGGGCATCATTGCCAACCGCGAGAATAATGAAGCCATCGCTGCACTGAAAAGACTGGTAAGGCACGATATTGGGATGCGCATTGCCATAGCGCCTGGGGTTGTTGCCGGTCGCCAGAAAATTCATCGCCTGGTTAGCGAGCGTCGCCACCTGAACATCGAGCAACGCCATGTCGATATACTGCCCCTGCCCTGATTTCAGTTGATGGATCAGCGCTGCCTGGATCGCGTTTGCCGCATACAATCCAGTCGTCACATCCGCAAGTGCAACACCGATCTTCTGTGGCTCGCCATCCGCCGCACCGGTGATACTCATCATCCCGCCCATGGCCTGGATCATAAAATCGTAACCCGCACGTTGTGCATAGGGACCGTCCTGCCCGAAACCGGTAATCGAGCAATACACCAACTTCGGGTTGAGCGCTTGCAGGCTAGCGTAATCGAGACCGTATTTCTTTAAACCGCCGACTTTGAAGTTTTCGATAAAGACATCGCAATGCTCCACCAGGTTGCGAATCAAATCCTGTCCACGGGCTTGCGCGATATCGATACTGACCGAACGCTTGCCGCGATTGGCACTGTGGAAATAAGCCGCCTCGCCGGTTGCCACCCCGGATTGATCCGGCATATAGGGAGGCCCCCAGGCGCGCGTGTCGTCACCGCTTCCGGGACGTTCGACCTTGATGACCTCGGCGCCGAGGTCGGCCAGCATCTGACTGGCCCAGGGCCCGGCCAGAATACGGCTGAGGTCGAGGACTCTAAATCCCTGCAGGGGGCCAGCCACTAGTTGGCCATCTAGTTAAAGGCCTGGATTCCGGTTTGTGCGCGACCCAGAATCAGTGCATGCACATCGTGAGTTCCTTCATAAGTATTGACTGCCTCCAGGTTCATCACGTGGCGAATCACGTGGTACTCGTCAGATACCCCGTTACCACCGTGCATATCCCGTGCCACCCGGGCGATGTCCAGCGACTTGCCGCAGTTATTGCGTTTCATCAACGACACCAGTTCAACCGGGCAATTGTCGGCATCCATCAGGCGGCCCATTTGCAGGCACCCTTGCAGCCCAAGCGCGATCTCGGTCTGCATGTCGGCAAGCTTCTTCTGGACCAGTTGAGTTGCGGCCAGCGGCCGACCGAATTGAATGCGCTCCAGGGTATATTGACGCGCGGCATGCCAGCAGAATTCAGCGGCACCCATCGAACCCCAGGCGATGCCGTAGCGTGCGCGGTTAAGGCAACCGAACGGACCCTTTAGTCCGGCGACGTCCGGCAGCAGGTTTTCCTCGGGAACCAATACATCCTGCATCACGATTTCGCCGGTAGCCGAGGTCCGCAGCGAAAACTTGCCCTCGATTCTGGGCGTCGAAAACCCTTCCATGCCTCGTTCCAGAATAAAGCCGCGAATGACACCCTCGAGCTTGGCCCAGACGACCGCCACATCGGCGATCGGCGAGTTGGTAATCCACATTTTTGCACCTTTGAGGCGGAATCCGCCATCGACTATGGTCGCGGTTGATTTCATGCTGCCCGGATCCGACCCGGCATCGGGTTCGGTCAGTCCAAAGCAGCCGACCAGCTCACCACTGGCCAGCCGGGGCAGAAATTTTTCGCGCTGCGCTTCGCTGCCATAGGCATAAATCGGGTGCATCACCAATGACGACTGAACACTCATCGCCGAGCGGTAACCGCTATCGACGCGCTCCACTTCACGGGCAACAAGTCCATAGGAAACATAATTGGCGCCCGCGCAGCCGTACTTTTCCGGAATAGTCGCGCCCAGCAAACCGAGCTCACCGAATTCATTCATGATCTCGCGATCGAACACTTCGTTGCGGTTGGCCATTTTTACGCGCGGCATCAATCGATCCTGACAGTAGTCGCGCGCGGCATCGCGAATCATACGTTCCTCGTCGTTGAGTTGAAGTTCGAGAAACATCGGGTCCTGCCAGTCGAAGGTAACTCTTTTTGCCTGTGTCATCGAGATTGCTCTGCTGCTAGTCGTGGGCGCATTTTATCCGCACTGGTGGATAATTCCAGCCAATTAGGCGGTTTGGTAGTGTTAAACTGGGGCAATCCAGCCTTCACCAGCGTTTATCGAAAAACTGCAGCGCAAGCGTGCCATAGTCGTAGTAGGCGGCGCGGCTACGACGCCACTTTTCAGGGTACAGGGCCTCGATCGGGAATGGGAAGTCACCACGGTCGCCGCTGACAATCGTCTGCGCGAGATGTTTTCCCATGACGCTACCGGTGCCGATACCACGGCCATTAAAGCCTGCCGGCGCATACAAACCCGGTGCCAGCAGTTGCACGCGCAGTATCTTGCCGGTAGTGACGCCGACGCGTCCGCTCCAGTAGTACTCCCAGGGAATACCGCGCAGTTCGGGAAAAAGGCGGTTCCGCTTACGGGTTGCCCAGGCCTGGCGCAACGCGCGCTGCCCGGCAGGTAGATGACCGGGATAACTCATCACCAGGCGCCCGTCGGCATCGATGCGCGACGAGGTCAGCAGGGTATCCGTATCCCATAAACCCTCACGCTGTGGGATGATGCTGGCTGCCAGATGCCCGGGCAGTGGCGGCGTCGCACACTGGAAAATATAAACCGGTACGGTCGACTCGCGCACATCGAGGCTGTTGGCGTCAGCGTAAGCGTTGGTCGCAATGATCACCTGATCGGCCGAAACCTGACCGAACTCGGTAGTTGCCAGCCATCGATCGTCCCGCCGTTTGATGGCTTTGAGCGCCGATTGCTGAAACAGGGACACCCCCTGGGAGCAAGCGGCACGAGCAAGTTCGCGCACATATCCGAGCGGCTGGATGGTTCCTGCGTTCGGGTCGAGAATGCCACCGTAACGGTATTCGGCTGACCCCGACACTGCCCGGGAGCGTGCGCCATCGATCAATTCAACGCCGGCACCAAGATCCTGTAACTGTCGACAACGATCTTCGAGGTAAGACCCGCCGGCCTTGCTATGAGCCATGTGCACCGTACCGCAAGCCTTTGCCTCGCATTGCATCGCGAAACGCCGAACCAGGTCGAACACCAGCGCTGGGGAATCACGCAGCGCCTGGTTAAGGCGCCCGGCGGCCTCAACACCGAGCTGTTTACTCACCTCCTCGGGATTTTTCCACAGTCCTGCATTAACCAGTCCGGCATTGCGACCGGACCCACCGTAACCGATGCTAGCGGCTTCCAGCAATACAACTGAAACACCTTGCTCGGCGAGGTGCAGCGCACTGGATAACCCGGTGAAGCCGGCGCCGATCACCAGCACATCGGTTTGCAGGCTGTCGCGCAAAATTTCACAGCAGGGCGGCGCAATCGCGGTATCTACCCACAGGGATTTTTCATTGTTATCTTGTGGCAGGAATGCAGCCATTGAATTACATCGATATGGTGATCGGCGGATTGTGCTCGATTCAATATTTTAAAGCTAGCCAAGCCAACCGAAATCGATAAGAATTGGCCCTTTCATGCCGCAGGTTCTGGAGTTTTATCATGTCAATGATGCACGTTGCAGCCACGCACTGGCCTGCTGGTGGGAGCTTCCCGCCAGCGTCGAACGAGCCGAAAATCTGCTTTCGGGGGGCCACCACCGGCGCCTACTCCCGGCTGCGCTTTGATTGACGTATTTCCAGGGGAGACCAGGCATGCTAACTGTATTCAGTGAAAAACACGCACTACGCGATTCCAAAACCGAACTCTTCGGCGGCGAACTGGTAGCACCCTTCGAGTGCCCGGCGCGCGCCGAGCACATACTAGAGCGGGTTCGCGAGGTGAAGCTCGGCAACATCATCGCGCCCGCGCAGTTTGCTATCGAGCACGTCACCCGCATCCACGATGCCGACTTTATTCGCTTCCTGGAAACCTGCTGGAGCGAGTGGTCTGCCGAGGGTTACCACGGCGAAGCTATCGCCACCTGCTGGCCGGCGCGGGGCATGCAGCTGCGCATTCCGGATCAGATCGATGGCAAGCTCGGCTACTATGCGCTGGCCGCCGAGACCGCGATCTGCAACGGCACCTGGGAAGCGGCACGCGCCAGCGTCGACGTCGCATTGACCGCACAGGCCGCACTGCGCGATGGTGCAGGCGCGGCATTCGCGTTGTGTCGACCTCCCGGGCATCACGCCGCAGCGGATATGTTCGGCGGCTACTGCTTCATCAACAATGCCGCGGTTGCCACGCAGGCGTTCATCGACCAGGGTGCCGCACGCGTCGCCCTGCTCGACGTCGATTTTCATCACGGAAACGGCAGCCAGGCGATATTCTACGATCGTTCCGATGTCATGTTTGTGTCGCTGCACGGTGATCCAAGAGAGGCTTTCCCACACTTTCTCGGCTATGCCGACGAGACCGGTGAAGGCGACGGCAAAGGATTTAATCACAACTACCCGATGGGGCCCGGTACCGGTTATAGCACCTGGGGGGAAGCACTCGCCGATGCCTGCCGTAAAATCGGCCGCTATGCGCCCGACGCGCTGGTCATATCGCTCGGCGTCGACACCTTCGAACACGACCCGATTTCATTCTTCAAGCTCACCAGCGACGACTTCAAACGCTACGGCGCGACTATCGCCGCGCTCAATTTGCCGACCCTGTTTGTGATGGAGGGCGGCTACGCAGTCGCGGAGATCGGCACCAACGCGGTGAACGTTCTCGAGGGATATGAAGCAGGATAGTGGGGGCAGACATGGTTCGCGTGCTGATCGTGCCACAGGTGGATACCGGGTGATCGCGGATACCCGCGGCTGATATCGAGTCGATTCCAGCCTTGCCGAAAATATCCCGTGGAGACAGTAAATTGCGCAACCGGCTAACCTCGCTCAATCCGAATACGTTAGGGATTCTATGCCTGGTTGGGGCACTCGGCAGCCTGACCATCAGCGACTCGATAATCAAGTGGGTCAGCGACGACATGCCGCTGCACCAGATCACTTTCTGGCGCTCCTGCTTTGCAATGCTCGCGGTGATGCTGATCGTGCGACTCGAGGGCGGCCTGGCAAGACTGAAGACAGAACGCCCGTTACTGCATTTATTGCGCGGCTCGATGCTGGTGCTGGCCAACATGTTCTTCTTTGTTGGACTCGCCGCGATGCCACTGGCAGAAACCGTTGTCCTGTTTTATACCGCGCCCTTATTCATCTGCATGCTTTCACAACCGCTACTCGGTGAGAAAGTCGGGTTGCGACGCTGGTTTGTCATCGTCGTCGGCATGCTCGGCGCCATCGTCATGCTGCGCCCGGGCAGTGATCTGTTTCGCATGGTCAGCCTGTTACCGATCATGGCAGCCCTGTGCTATGCGGCGATGACCATGATGACGCGCAAGCTCGGTATTCGCGAAAGTGGCGGCGCCCTGACTTTCTACATCCAGGTTGCCTTTCTGCTGATCAGCTCGGCGATCGGCCTGGTGACCGGTGATGGCAAATTCGATAATTACGACAACCCGTCGCTGCATTTTTTACTGCGCGCCTGGTACTGGCCCAGTTTCATACAATTTCAGCTATTGCTGATTTGCGGCCTGATCGTCGCTTGCGGGGGCTACCTGATGTCCCAGGCCTACCGACTGGGGGAAGCGCCTATCGTCGCTCCCTTTGAGTACGCGTCGCTGCCGTTCGCATTGATCGTCGGTTACTACCTGTGGGGCGACTGGCCGGACTGGCCCGCTTTCGTCGGCACCGGCCTGATTATCAGTAGCGGCCTGCTGGTCATGTATCTGGAAAACCGGGATCGAAAAAAGGCGCGGCTTCAAGCTCACATCGCGGGATAACTTGTCCTGGATCAATAATTTTCTGCCCGGTGCTGGCAATACTGATACCGAGCCGTGCCTGACTCAGTCCCGGTTTAAACTCTCCTGACAACACTTTATGGAGCTTATAGCTTTGGATACCAACCACTACCGACAACTACTGCTGGAGCGGAAACGCGAGCTTAGCGGCCGCATCAAGTCGATCGATCGCGACATTCGCCACGAAGACCTGTCCGCCGACTGGAGCGAACAGGCCAGCGAACGCGAAAATGATGAAGTACTCGAGTCGCTTGGAATTAGTTCCGAAGAGGAGCTGTCAATGATTAAATACGCCCTGCTGCGCATCGAAGAAGGCAATTACTTCACCTGCGCCGAATGTGGTGAACCCATTCCGCGCGCGCGCCTGGACCTGCTGCCCTTTACGCCACACTGCGTCGATTGCGCGGAAAAGTCTGAACGCTGACAAGGCAACCAACCACGAGACCCGAAAATGCTAAGCGAAAAACACGACCTGGTACATGAACTCCCCGAGCATCGCGATACGATCCACAAGCTCAAGACGACCAATAATCACTTTGCCCGCCTGTTCGACGAGTATCACCAGGTGGATCACGAAGTGCGGCGTATCGAAACCGGTATCGAGAACACTTCAGACGAATACCTCGAGGAGCGCAAGAAGATTCGCCTGAGCCTGAAAGACGAACTGTATCGGATGATCCAGCAAGCCTAGCTGGAAATTTTTGCCTTTGGACATACGGCGGCGTAAATGAGAAAGAGCTGGCCGTGTTCGGTGAATTCCGCTTCAGCGCCTGATACCGTATCTGCCGCTCCGTCGGGATTGCATCAATTGAAAGTATATTGAAGGCCGACCGAAACCACATCGATTTCCATCTCGTCAATATCCATATAGCGCATGAAGTCGATACTGAAGACCGACAATTTCGCACCGACACCATAGGAAAAGCTGCTTTCCTCCTGCTGCTCGGAAACTCCTGGCACCGAGGTCTTGAGCACTGCTCGTGACATACCAGCGCTGGCATATAGAGATGCAAATTCGCCGAAATGGAAATGGTACAAACCGTACAGTCCGTAAATGGATTCAATCTCGTAATCAACACCCTGAATGGTGTCTGCATTGCCGCCACGTGCTGAGCGGCCTTCCAGCGAGATGTCATCGCTCACCCAGATGCCGAACTGCAACAGGGTCAAATCGAGATCAAGGTCGGATTCAGCATTAAAAGCGACATCGGAGTTGCCGAACTGGAGCCCGATGTAGGTATCCCTGACTTCCGCAGGAGCTGCATTGGCCGGGGCGGAACCGGCCAGGGAGAAAATTGCGACTAGTACGACAATTTTTTTCACTGGTTTATTGCTCCGCTATATCGGGTTGTTCTTCAGCGCTTATCAAGGAAACGCATGTTAATCAGCAAGGGCATTCAGAATATCAATTATTATGTCTGAATGATGTAGGTGGAAAGTTCAATGGTCATTTTCACCATACTGATTTGATCGCCAGTAAATAAACTGATTCTGACGGCTCCGGGTTGTCATGCCTGGAAACCGAGCAATACTCGCTCCAGCGACTGTCTGCAACACTCAGACTAGACGCCGGTCTCCGGGCCCTCGAGGTAAACCAGGATTACGCAGCCGTCCTTGCTATAGCTGCAATGCTCCGTGCCGTCTTTCATTAACACCAGGTCCCCCGCCCGATAGACAGTACCGTCGTTATCGACAGCTTCGCCGCTGATCATGAAAAATTCTTCGTTGCCATTGTGTTGATGCGGTATGGTCGTATACCCCGGTTCCATTTTATACAGGTGGAACCCGGTGCCAAGCCGTTTGCTGCGATCGAGTTGAAACGCCAGCCCATCGGCTTCTCCATTGCTACTGATATAGGGTTCGAAGTCGACGTCATCGATATTGATCATCAGTCGTTCGCCTTTCGCCACGGCTCTCATCGGCTTGCTCCGTTCAGTCATTTTTTAGTTGGGCGATTTCGCGCCGAAAAGGCAATGCATCGCCGATATCAGGTTCATCCAGTTCGCGCGCGTAACGATGGCCGGCGTAGGTTGCCCAGGCGATGGGGGCCGGAGACTGGGCGTCGCCAATCACCTTGATCGACTTGATTCCATGGGCTTCCCATTCCGCCTCGCGCGCGCTCAATTGCTGCCAGATGTTATCATTTGCACGGCGTGAGGCAACCATAACCACTGCATCCGCCGACATGCAGCTGGTTCTGCCCGAATAAACACATGCGCTGATGATGTGACCCTGCTCGATACGGGTTAGCGCTCGATTCAGTACGATATCGACCCCGACATCGAGCAGACGAGCATGAATAGCTGCCTGCTCGAGGGTGTTGTTAGACCAGCTGGAAACGTAAGCAGCCGGGGTCACCAGGGTGACTGAACAGCCGTTTGCGGCCAACAACTCGGCCACCACGCCACCCATGTAATAATGGTCATCGTCGAAGAGGATGATCCTGCCTGCCGGCAGCCGGCCCGCCATCAGGTCGTCCGGCGTGTAAACCGGCAACGACGCATCAGTCGGAATCGGCATTACATGATGCCGCGAGACACCATCTGCACGCCAGCTCGAACCGGTCGCCAGTGCCACATGCTCGTATCCGGACTCAAGGATATCATCGGCGCTGAGTTCGTTTTCCAGGTAGATATCGACATTGGGCATCTGGCTTAGTTGGTAAACACGATAGTCCGCAACGCGTCCCCAGGCCGATAATCCCGGCAGCTCGCGTTCGCGCGCAACGCGCCCACCCAGTCGGGTGTCCGCTTCCGCCAGAACCACCTGGTAACCACGCTCGCCGAGCGCTCGCGCCGCTTCCAGTCCGGCGGGGCCGGCCCCGACGATCAACACCGTATCGCTACCACCCTTCACTGCAATATTTTCAGGGTGCCATCCCTTGCGCCACTCTTCCATGAAGGTCGGGTTTTGCGTACAGCGCGATAGCGACATCGTCAAATCACCGGAGATGCAGATATTGCAGCCGATACATTCGCGAATGTCCTCTACCCGACCCTCATCGATCTTGCGCGGCAGGAACGGATCGGCGATCGACGGGCGCGCGCAACCGATGAAGTCCAGGGTGCCCGATTTAACCTGCTGAACCATGACATCGGGTGATGTAAAACGCCCCACGCCTACTATCGGCCTTGGCGTGAGTTCGCGAATACCGCTGACCAGAGTCCGTTGCGCCGCCTCATCCTTGAAACGCGAGGGACCCGAACAATCCTCCCAGGCGCCGTGCGCAAGATCCCATAGATCGGGTAATTCGGCATGCATCTCGATCAGGTCGCGTAACTCACTGTTGGCGAAGCCGAGATCACCGATGGTTTCATCGAGCGATAGGCGCAGGGTAATCCCACAACTGTCACCGACGACATCCTTGCCCTCTTCGACCAGTTCGCGCATCAGGCGTGAACGATTCTCGAGGCTGCCGCCATATTCGTCGCTGCGCTGATTGGTGGCGCGCGACAGGAAGTGCTGGATAATACCGAAGCCGTGCGCTCCATACAGGCAGACCAGATCGAAACCAGCGGTCTTCGCACGCTTGAACGCATTCCGATGCCAGCGACGTAAATCACGAATATCCCGTTTGCTCATCGCACGTGCACTCAAGGGGTCGTTATCGAAAGCACGGATCGGCATAGCGCTTGGTGCCATGGGTACTTCGCGCGAATATAAATTGGGGCCATTGACACCCGAATAAGCCAGTTGAATTCCCGCAAGCGTATCGAATTCATGAATAGAGTCGGACATTTTCGCCAGCATCGGGATATCGTCATCGTCCCAAAGGTGCAGTTCGATGAACGGCGCGATTTCACCGCTATGGTGCATTTCCACCTGCTCGGTAAACACGACACCCCAGCCACCCTCGGCCTTGACCCGACGCATCGCCGCGACCGCAGACGGATCACGATAACCGCCACCGTTGCAATGCGGCACCTGGTAGAAACGGTTCTTCGCGGTAACCGGTCCTATCTTGACGGACTCAAACAAGACGTCATAACGTGGATCTCTGGCCATTGGCCCTCCCTGTAAACTCATAATCTGGCCATGCCCGGAATTTTATCAGGGCTGATCTGCTGGCGGCAAAACTGGCTGAAAATATCGACCACGATCGTCTTTCTGCTATTGGCGAGCGTTGCCATACCGAGGGTCAGCCCGGGGTTGAAACCCGATAAGGGAACATAGCTCAGGCGACTACCGTCGAGAGAATGCTGGTTGATCGGGCGCACATTACCGAGACTGTAGCCGTAACCCTGCGCCACCAGCGCTCGTTGCACCTCGATATGACAGGTACGCGCGTAGATATTCGGCTTGATATTGTGACTTTCGAACAATGACATGAAATAGGTATCGCTGAGCGGCAAATCCAGCAGGATGAAACGTTCATCAGCCAGGTTCTCCAGCGCTATCGAAGCCTTGCCGGCAAGCGCATGATCCGCGGCCAGCAGCACGTAGGGCTTTAACTCGACCAGGGTGGTAAAAGCGATATCACTTTCGAGTTGCAGATTATAGGTCAGCGCCAGATCGATCGCACCCTTCTTCAGCTTGCCGAGCAACTCGGCCTGGTTACCCTCGCTGACATTGACCTCGACTCCCTCATGCGATTGCATGAAACCATGACACAGTTTGGGGGTTACGATGGGGGCAAGTGGTGTGAAACACCCCACGTTTATCGAGCCGAATACCTGATCCGACAGTTTGCCGGCGAAACTGCGCAATTCGTCCGCATCGCGCAGCAGCGCCTGCGCCTGTTCCATGATTTGGCTGCCTGCCGTGGTCAGGCTCATACCCCGGGCATGGTGGCGGATGAAAAGCTGGACCTGGAAAACGTCTTCCAGATGCGTTATCGCGTTTGAAATCGAAGGCTGTGACACGTGGATATTTTCCGCGGCTCGCAAGATGCTGCCGGCCTCGCCCGTGGCAACAAAATAGCCGAGCTGTTTCAGCGTGAATTGCACCGCGCAGGCTAATCCTGCGGGATCACGGCAATCACATCGATCTCCATCAGCCACTCGGCCTGACCGAGACCGGCTACCACGATCCCGGTCGAGATCGGAAATACGCCCTTCAACCATTTGCCGACGACCTGATACACCGCTTCACGGTATCGCGGATCGGTAATATAAGTCGTCGTCTTGACGATATGGCTCAAATCACTGCCCGCCTCTTCCAGCAGTTGCTTGACGTTCTTCATGGCCTGCTCGGCCTGGGCGCCGGGATCGCCGAGCCCAACCAGGTTTCCATCGAAATCAGTGCCGATTTGACCACGCAGGTAAACCGTATTTCCCGCAATCACGGCCTGGCACAGGTCGTTATCGAGCGCCTGGTTGGGGTAAGTGTCCCTGGTATTAAACATGCGAATACGCTTATGAGTTGGCATAGATATAACCCTGGCCTGGAGATGGAATAGCTGGATTCTCGGTGGTATTCTGGATCGTGTAAACTATTTTTTTCAGGTACGGTGAATCGTTTTTCTTGACTCAATTCCCTCGCTGCCGCAAATTGCAGGCAATTGTTGCGGCAATGCTTACGAAAAGACTATATTGCCCAGCTCTGCAACGAGCTGAATACCCCGGCGACCCTCAAATGGAGGGCGCAACGAGTGCGCAGCAATTCGTCAGCACAAGCCGTGAAGTCGCCGGCGCACCAGCCATGATGACCGATGACATTAGCGCCAGCCATGTTATTCTTCGCCAACCGGTTCGACCAGCCACCAGCATAACCGGCGCTTTGCCCGGTGGCCCCATAGCGGTTCATCCGGGCATCACGACCGGCCGCTTTCAGCAACTCGACAGATTTAGATTGGACACCGACACAGAGATCGACCTATGACACTATCCATCGCCGCCTGGGATGAAACCACCGGCCAGCTCGGCGCCATCATTGCATCCTCCAGTCCCAGCGTTGCCAGCCGCTGTCTGCACTGGCGCCCCGGTGTTGGCATCGCGCTCAGTCAGAACATCACCGACCCACGCCTCGGCCCGCGCATGCTGGCCCTGATCGCTGATGGTGTTGCCGTGAACGCAGCACTCGATGCCACGGTGCACAGCACTCCCTACATTCGATATCGCCAGCTCGCCCTGATCGATACTGGCGGCAATACCGGACTGTATTCCGGCGCCGGTGTCCTCGGCTGCTTTGCCTCGGCTGAGGGTCGACATTGCGTCGCTGCCGGCAATCTGCTCGCCAACGAGTCGGTTCCCGGTGCCATGGTGAGTGGCCTTGAAGCCGCCCAGGGTAGTTTCGGCTCACGCCTGCTGGCGGCGCTGGCAGCCGGAATCGCAGCTGGCGGCGAAGCCGGTCCCGTGCATTCGGCAGGGTTGCTGCTCGGCGGCAAACCCAGCTGGCCACTGGCTGAATTGCGCATCGACTGGGACGACGATCCCGTGGCAAAAATGCAGGCGGGCTGGATCGTTTATGAACCGCAAATCGAGGATTACGTCACCCGCGCCTACAATCCGCAAGATGCGCCGGCCTATGGCGTTCCCGGGGATCCCCGATGAACGGCGTCACCATGAATAGTGAACAGATTCTGGCGCGCCTGATCGCGTTCGACACCACCAGCACCACGTCGAATCTGCAACTCATCGACTTCGTGCGCAACCTGCTGGATGAGCACGCCATCGCCACGCAGCTGGTACACAGCGACGATCGCAGCCGCGCCAACCTCTATGCCACCATCGGTCCAGACAATATCGGCGGGGTGATGCTTTCCGGGCATACGGATGTCGTGCCTACCAGTGGACAGGACTGGAATAGCGACCCCTACCAGATGCTAAGCGGGGATCAACAGCTGATCGGCCGTGGTGCCTGCGATATGAAAGGATTCATCGCCTGCGTGCTGGCGGCGTTGCCGCAGATCAGCGCCGAGTCGCTGAAAACGCCAATCCATCTTGCTTTCTCCTATGACGAGGAAATCGGTTGCGTGGGCGCAAAACGACTGGTTGAGACCATGGCAGGTTTCGAGGTAAAACCACGAATCGGCCTGATCGGCGAGCCGACCGAGATGGCGATGGTGCTGGGACACAAGGGCAAGGTGTCCTACCGCGTCACGGTAACCGGTTTATCCTGTCATTCCGCTTACATCAGCAACGGAGTAAACGCCGTCGAATACGCCGCCGAACTGATCGCTTTTATTCGCGCGATGAATACCCGCGTGCAACAGCAGCAACTCGATCAGAGTTATTCGGTACCCTACTCGACCTTTCATGTCGGCAACATCAACGGTGGTACCGCCCTCAATATCGTGCCACGACAATGCCAGTTCGAGTTCGAGATTCGTAATCTGCCACAACAGGATAGCGCAACGCTGGTGCACGACATCAAGCACTACGCCAACGACGTGCTGCTCCCCGAGATGCAAACGCGTTACCCCGAGGCGTCGATCGAATTCGCTGAACTCTCCTATTACCCCGGGCTGCGTACCGACCTGGCTTCGACTGTCATTGCCTACACGCGTGCGATCAACCCCATCGATCGTATCGGCGACAATGTCAGCTTCGGCACCGAGGCAGGACTGTTCGACGAGATCGGCATCGCCTGCCTGGTGTGCGGCCCGGGCAGCATAGACCAGGCGCACAAGCCCGATGAATTCGTCAGCCGTGCACAACTCGCCAATTGTGATCAAATGATCGAAAACCTTGTACAACGCTGCCGCGAGGCCTCAGAATTCGCCTGATTGAATCACCCTGAATCACGGTTACATGACGATAAACTCCGAACTGCCCAGCATCGGCTGGCGCGAATGGGTCGCGTTGCCCAACCTGAAGCTGCCCGCGATCAAGGCCAAGGTCGACACCGGCGCCCGAACATCGGCGCTGCACGCCTTCCTGATCGAGCCCTACCAGCAGGATGGCGTCGATATGTTGCGCTTCCTGATCCATCCAATCCAGCGCAACCAGGATCTCGAAGTCGAATGCCATTGCCCGGTATTCGATCAGCGCGAGGTCACCGATTCCGGTGGGCATCGCGAAATGCGCTACGTCATCCAGAGCGATATTGTCATCGGCGATGCTCGCTGGCCAATTGAAATGACCTTGACAAATCGTGATACAATGGCGTTTCGAATGCTGCTGGGACGTCGCGCCATGGAAGACCGTTACCTGGTCGATCCAGCCGCCTCTTACATAAACGGAAGATTAAGACCCCGTAAGCTTTACCAACTGTAAACCGGAACTCCTATGAAAATTGCCCTGCTGTCGAGGAATCGCAGACTGTACTCGTCTAATCGAATTATTGAAGCCGCCGAAGCCCGTGGACACGAAATTGTCGTCATCGACGTGCTGCGCGCCTACATGAACATCGCCTCCCACAAGCCTACGATTCACTATCGTGGCAAGGTACTCGAAGATTTCGATTGCGTTATCCCGCGCATCGGGGCTTCGGTTACTCACTACGGAACGGCGGTACTGCGCCAGTTTGAAATGATGGGTGTAACCCCACTCAACGAATCGGTTGCGGTCACCCGCTCGCGCGACAAACTGCGTTCGTTGCAACTGTTATCGCGCAAGGGCATCGGCATGCCGTTGACCGGATATGCCAGCAAGCCCGATGACATCAAGGACGTCATCAAGATGGTCGGTGGCGCACCGCTGGTGGTCAAGCTGTTGCAAGGTACCCAGGGTATTGGCGTGGTGCTTGCAGAAACGCAGAAGGCTGCCGAGAGCGTCATCGAGGGTTTCATGGGCGTCAAGGCCGATATCCTGATCCAGGAATTCATCAAGGAAGCCGGTGGCGCCGATATTCGCTGTTTCGTCATCGACGGCAAGGTCGTCGCAGCGATGAAACGCCAGGGTGCGCCGGGTGAATTTCGCTCCAATCTGCATCGTGGCGGTGCTTCCAGCCTTATCAGAATTACGCCCGAAGAGCGTTCCACGGCAGCGCGTGCCGCCAAAATCATGGGCCTGACCGTGGCCGGTGTCGACCTGCTGCGTTCCAACCACGGTCCGGTGGTCATGGAAGTCAATTCCAGTCCGGGTCTTGAAGGCATAGAGGGTGCTACCGGCAAGGATATCGCCGGAATGATGATCGCTTTCCTCGAAAAAAGTAAACCGGGACAGACCAGTACGCGTGGTGCGGGTTAAAGAGTACCGCGCATGCGACCGCCAATAGAGATTGCCGGAGTAAGTATCAAAGCCGGTACCCGGCAATCGATCGATATTGCGCTGCCGAGTTTTTACACCCACAGCAGCGTCAACATGCCGGTACACGTGGTGCACGGCCGCCGTTCCGGACCCGTGCTGCTGGTCAGCGCCGCAATACATGGTGACGAGATCAATGGCGTCGAAATCATCCGCCGACTGCTCTCGCACAGGTCACTCAACCGCATCGAGGGCACGCTGATCGCCATTCCGGTGGTGAACGTCTACGGTTTCGTTTCCAAATCGCGCTATCTGCCCGACCGCCGTGACCTGAACCGTTCTTTTCCCGGTTCCGAAAATGGCTCCATGGCCTCGCGCCTGGCCCACGTGCTGATGACCCAGATTCTGCCGCACACCACGCACATCATCGATTTGCATACCGGCGCGGTGAACCGTGAAAATCTACCGCAGATCCGTGCCAAGCTGCGCGGCAACCCGGAACTTGAAACACTGGCAAAAGCGTTCGGCGTACCCGTCATCCTCAATGCCGAGTTTCTCGAACATTCGTTTCGCGCCGCCGCTTTCGACAAGGGCATCAGTGTTTTACTGTACGAGGCTGGCGAAGCACTGCGCTTCGACGAAGTGTCTATTCGCGCAGGTACGCGGGGCGTACTGCAGGTGATGATCGAGCTCGGCATGCGCCCGCGCAGCAAGCGTCCGCGCAAAACGGAATCGATGGTGGCCAACACCGCGCGCTGGGTGCGTGCCGGACAAAGTGGTATTTTGCGCTCGCTGGTGGGTACCGGAAACAAGGTACAGCAAGGTGATGTGCTGGCCTATATCAACAATCCGCTGGGTGAGCACACGGAAGAGCTGATCAGCCCGGTTTCCGGCATCGTCATCGGTAAAACCAACCTGCCGCTGGTGTTTGCCGGCGAGGCGATCTTCAATATCGCCGGTTACGAGGAAATCGACCAGGTAGCCGATAACATCGACGCCTACAACGATGAACTCGATCCCAACACCGATGAGAAGTTGAGCGACGAACCGCCGCTGGTTTGATCGGCTCTCGTTTAATCGATTGTCGTATCCGTTTGCGCCAGCTTCGATAGCTGGTAAGACTCCTGGCTTCGAGGGTTGGGTCTGTGCGAACTTAAATTGCCTGTGGCACAGGACGCTGCACGGCCTGTTCTCGAATCGGCCAGTGCACGGCGGCGGCAAACAGGCCGAGCGCGACCCCCAGCCACCAGACGCCATCGTAAGACCCATAGATGTCGTAGAGGAATCCGCCCATCCACACACCGAGGAACGAACCTACCTGGTGAGAGAAAAATACGATGCCGCCGAGCATTCCGAGGTAGCGGGTACCAAACATGACGGCAACCAGCGCATTCGTCGGCCCTACCGTCGACAACCACAACAATCCCATCACACTGGCAAATATCACCACGGTGGTCGGACTGGCCGGCAGCAGCAGAAATGCAGTCACTAGTATCGAGCGGGCGATGTAGATCAGTGCCAGTAATATCGGTTTGGAGTAATACTGGCCGAGAACACCGGCGGCGAGCGAGCCGATAATATTGAAGAATCCGATCAGGCTGATGGCGACCACCGCCCAGCGCGCGGCAATGCCCAGGTCGCTGATGTAGGCCGGGAAATGTGCGGTAATAAAAGCCACCTGGAAGCCACAGACAAAGAAGCCGGAAATCAACAGCAGGTAGCTCCTGTGAGCAAGGGCCTCGCGCAATGCGTCACCGGCGCTATGTTTGAATTCGGCAGCAGCGATCTTCGAGGTAGACGAATTACCGCGCAGCGGAATCGCCAGCAATGGAATCGCCAGCATGAATATACCGAGCGTAACGAGGCCATCAGACCAGCCGAGGGCATCGATCAAGCCCTGTGAAATCGGCGCAAACAGGAACATGCCAGCCGAGCCCGCGGCCGTGCCCAGGCCGAAGGCAAAGGAACGCTTTTCGGGACTCACCAGGCGCGCGATCGCGGCGAGCACAACGCCGAAAGAACAGGCTGCCACGCCGAGACCGATCAACACACCACCGCCGATGTGCAACCACAGCGGACTGGGCGCAATCGCCATCAACAGCATTCCCAGCAACTGTAACAGCGCGCCAGTCGTCAACACGCGCCAGGCACCATACTTGTCCGCGATGATGCCGAACAGCGGTTGGCCGATACCCCAGCACAGGTTTTGCAATGCCATTGCCATGCCGAAGGTGGTCCGGTCCCAACCGGTGTCCTGCAGCATCGGCAGTTGGAAAAAACCCATCGCGGAGCGTGGGCCGAATGCCAGCAGTGAAATCAGGCAGGCGCAGGAAATCGCGAAAATCGGTATTTTGGAGCGGACCAGTGAATCGTTAGTCATTTCAGGCGAATCAGATTAGTAGAGCGCGCGCGGTGAGTTTACAATATATTGCTTAGCCAGGGATCAATTTTCACCTGCCCAGGGAGCACGCATTGACAATCAAGATATTCACTACCGGCGGCACATTTGACAAGGTCTATTTCGATGCCTTGAGCGAATTCCATATCGGCGATCCGATGGTCAGCGAATTACTCCAGGAGGCCAATGTGACTTTTGCCTACAGCGTCGAACCGCTGTTGCACAAAGATAGCCTGGAAATAACGGCAGAGGACCGCGCAATGATCCGTGGTCGCGTCCAACGCGCAACAGAATCAATGGTATTGATCACCCACGGCACCGACACCATGGTTGCCACGGCCAAAGACCTGCAAGGAATTGAAAACAAGACGATCGTGCTGTTCGGCGCCATGCAGCCGGCACGTATGCGTTATAGCGACGCCATGTTCAATCTCGGCATCGCCAGTGCCGCGGTACAAATTCTGCCAGCGGGAATTTACATCGCAATGAATGGTCAAATCTTTGACCCCGACGAAGTTACCAAGAACCGGGCTGAAGCCCGTTTTGAGAAAATTGCCGAGCCCACGCGGTCCGACTGAGAAGATTTCTGTGCACCTACCATCGTCCTGTAACAACTACCAATGACTGCAAGGTCCACCGTCAGGCTATTGCTGCCGATGCTGGTGCTGCTGTTATCCGCTGGCGTCTACTATTCGCTGGTCTCGAGTAAAACCCAACGGGATCGCCCGGTACTGACTGAAAAAGTCTGGCAGATTGATGTCATGACGGCGCGACGACAGGCACTATCGCCCAACCTGACACTGTATGGCCGCATCGAATCACCCGAGTTACTGAAATCCGCAGCACCCGGCGGCGGCATCATCGAACGTGTGTTCGTGCGTAATGGTGCGGCCGTCAGCCGGGGCGACCCACTGGTAACCATGGACCGGCGTGACTTCAGCGCTGCATTGTTGCAGGCTGAAGCGGATCTGCGTGACATTGACAGTCAGATTGCCGAGCTGGAAATCCGCCATCGCTCCAACCAGTCGGCACTGCAGACCGAACGCGAACTGGCATCGCTGGCCGATGCCGAAGTGGAACGTCTGGTCCAGCTGAAGAAACAGAACCTGAGCGCAGATACGGCGCTCAATGCCGCACGCAGTGAACTGGGGAGACGTCAGCTGGAAGTCACTGCGCGCCAGTTCGAAGTCGACAGCTATCCGACACAGTTGCGTATTCTGCAGGCAAGGCACGATCGCAACCAGGCGATGGTGGCAGAGACCCGGCTGGCGATGGAACGGTCGGATCTGCGCGCCCCGTTTGACGCGATCGTCAGCGAAGTCGCTGTCGCAGCCGGCGATCGTGTTTCGCTGGGTCAGATACTGGTATCACTGTTTCCACTCGACGCACTCGAAATACGAGCTCATCTGCCCACCAGTTACATCCCATCGGTGCAGCGCTCAATCGCTGCCGGACAGGTATTGTCTGCCGACATTGCCAATCGCGCAGAGCTCGGCCGCTTCCCGCTGTTGCGCCTCGCCGGTGAAGCCGAAGCCACGGGAATTGACGCCTATTTCTCACTGCACGGCGCAGTCACACAATTTCGCCCCGGTGAGTTACTGGCGCTAAACCTCGAGCTACCCGCAGAGAGCAACGTGTTTGCTGTTCCTTACCAGGCGATATATGGAAATTCGAGAATTTATAAGGTTGTCGGGGACCGGTTGGTGGCCGTAGACGTTGAGACTATCGGCCAGTCAAGGACTGAAGGCCAGCCGGCCCAGGTACTGATCCGCAGCCAGCAGATCGACGACGGTGAACTGATTGCCGCCACTCACCTGCCGAATGCCATATCAGGCCTCAAGGTAAAGCATAGTGAGCAATAGCCTGCATGTTGCACCAGTCGGGCTCGGCCCATTTCATGAGTGTTCAAATGGCAATATTGAATCGTATTTTCGTCGTTCCAGGTTCGCAGCACTAGCCATCGGCCCGTGCCCTATGCCGGCTCTGACTTGTCCAGATACGCCTGAACTTGGCCTTCGCCGCTCCCGGCACGGTTCTATCCATAGCTCAAGCTATGGATTTCGGTCCAGCCCGGCGTTCAGCCGCATCTGTCCGGTGTCATCTGCCGCGATACTGGTGCAACATGCAGACTAGTCTGCTCGGTCTGTTTGCACGCCACCGTGTGGCTGCCAACCTGTTGATGGCGATGATGCTGTTAGCCGGTTACATCGCGCTGCAAAAACTGAATGTACAATTCTTTCCTAACTTTGAACTCGACCAGATCAGCGTCAGTACCAGCTGGAGCGGTGCAAGCGCCGAAGACATTGAAGCGGGAATAACCATCCCGTTAGAGCAGAGGTTACGCAGCGTCGACCACCTCAAGGAAATGACGTCGACCTCGGCCAGCGGGTCTTCCGGCATTACGCTCGAATTCGACGAAAAAACCAATATGTCGCTGGCACTGGATGAAGTCAAAAGGCAGGTGGACGACTTTCAGAACCTGCCCGACGATGCCGAACAGCCAAAGGTAGTCCAACTCGTGCGTTACGAATCGGTGGCGCGCCTGCTCATCAGTGGACCGACCCACATCGAAGAATTGCGCATGCTCGCGCGCCAGTTCGAACAGGAATTGATCAATGCCGGCATCGACAAGATCGACATTCAGGGCCTGCCCCAGCAACAGATAAAAATCGAAATTGCCGCTGAACAAATGCAGCGCCTCGGCATCGGGATCGACGAACTGGCGCGCAGAATCGATGCCGACAGCCAGGATCTGCCCGCTGGCCAGATTGGTGAAGAGGACGGCGCGCGCGAAATCCGTAGCCAGAACCAGCGCAGAACTCCCCAGGACTTCGCCAGCCTCGCGATCATCAGCGAGGCTGACAAGCGCATAAACCTCGGTGATATCGCGCACATCGAACAGCGACATTTACCCGGATCGCCGACCATTAGTCTTGCCGGCAGCAACGCGTTGGTGATGGTATTGCGGCGTAACGAAACTGGCGATTCGCTGGAAGCAGCGCAGATCCTGCAGAACTGGCTCGACAATGCCCGCCAACAGTTACCGGCAAATATTAAAATCCAGGTATTCAATGAGAGCTGGCAACTGATCAAGGATCGCATCCTTTTGCTGGTAAAAAATGGCGCCAGCGGACTGGCGCTGGTCCTGATTATTCTGTACCTGTTCCTGTCGACGCGGGTAGCATTCTGGGTTGCGGTCGGTATCCCGGTATCGTTCATGGCGACGTTGGCGGTGTTGTACCTGGTGGGTGGGTCGATCAATATGATCAGCCTGTTTGCCCTGATCATGGCGCTCGGCATTATTGTCGATGATGCAATCGTTGTCGGCGAGGACGCCCAGGCGCATTTCGATATGGGAGAGGACCCACTGATGGCTTCGGAGGGAGGTGCCAGGCGCATGCTCGCCCCGGTACTCGCCTCATCGCTGACGACCATCGCCGCCTTTCTGCCGTTAATGCTGATCGGCGGACGTATGGGTAGTATTATGATTGCGATACCAATCGTCATTATCTGCGTCATCGTGGCCTCGCTGATCGAAAGTTTCCTGATTTTGCCCGGTCATCTGCGCCATGCCTTTGTCAAGGGTCGAGAGGTAAAGCCATCGCGCATTCGCCAGTGGCTCAATCGCGGCTTTGCCCGCCTGCGCGATCACTGGTTTCGCAACCTGGTCACCCTTGCCATCGAGTTTCGCTGGACCACTATCGCCTGTGCTATCGGTTTTCTGCTGCTTGCCGCAGGACTATTCGTCAGTGGCAAGACCGGCTGGCAGTTTTTCCCTTCTCCTGAATCGACCACGGTTTATGCGAATGTACGCTTTGTCTCCGGCACCGACAGTACGGTTGTCGACCGCTTTGTTGAGCAGGTAGAGGACGAGTTACTGAATACGATTGCGCAGATCGACGAAACGGTCGTATCGACCTACTACCGCTCGCACGCCTCCACCGTGGGGCGTGGCAGGGCTATTAACGGTGAACGGGTGGGTTCACTGTACGTCGAACTGGTCGGCTCGGATCAACGGCGTACCGACAACGCAACCTTCATCCACAACTGGCGATCCCGCATTACGGTTCCACCCGGCGTCGAGAGTTTCCAGATCACCTCGCGTACCGTTGGTCCGGCGCGACGCGAACTCAACCTGCGACTTACCGGATCGTCTGCCCATCGGCTAAAAACCGCGGCACTGGATCTCGCGCAAACACTGGAGACCATCTCCGGAGTCAGCGCGATCGACGACGACCTGCCCTATGGCAGGGAACAGTTGATCTACCAACTGAGTCCGGCGGGCGAAGCCATGGGGCTATCGATTACCGACATAGGACGGCAACTGCGCGCTGCCTACGATGGCATTATCCTGCAACGCTTTCAGCAAGGCGCTGACGAAGTCGAGGTCAGACTGCAACTCCCAGATGCCGAACAACGTCGTCTGGACAGCCTGTTGCATTTACCGATCAAGCTCGCCAATGGCGATTTTGTCGCCCTTGAAAGCGTCGCCGATTGGCGCTCCGCGCAAGGTTTCGAAACCTTGCGTCATTTCAACGGCATGCTGTCGGTCGACGTTTCCGCCGACGTTAACGCAGCGCTTAACAATACCGCCGAGATCGTCGCCGATCTGCAACAGTTCACGTTACCGGCGCTCACCAGCAAATACGGCGTACAGATCAGCGTCGAGGGACGTTCCGCCAGTCAACGTGAGACCTTTGCCGACATGCGCCTCGGCGCGCTGATCGCACTGGTGTTGATGTACCTGGTGCTGGCCTGGGTGTTCTCATCCTATGGCTGGCCATTGCTGGTCATGCTGACCATTCCAATGGGATTGACCGGTGCGGTCCTCGGCCACTGGTTGCTGGACATGAACCTGACTATCCTGTCGATGTTTGGCTTTTTTGGCCTGTCCGGCATCGTCGTCAATGACTCGATTATCCTGGTGATCTTTTATCGGCAGATTCGCGCTCGCGGTATGGCCATAGACGAGGCGCTGGTGGAAGCAGCCTGTCAACGTCTGCGTGCGGTGTTGCTGACTTCGATGACGACCATCGCCGGGCTGACACCATTGCTCTTCGAGACCTCGCGCCAGGCCCAGTTCCTGATTCCGATGGCCGTATCGATCGCCTTTGGCCTTGCCTTCGCCACCCTGTTGATCTTGCTGGTCATTCCAGCGATGCTATCGATCTATGAAGACGCGCACGCCGCATTACAGTCTGAAACCTCAACCCCTGTGGAAACCACATGACTCAATTTTCGCGCCTGCAAAAGGAACAATTGCGCTCCGTAGCGCAACCCATCTGGAAAAACATCATCGCCGCAGCACGCGAGCGCGACTATGCCCGTTTTTCGCGCGGCTTTTCCAATGACCTGCTGTCGAAACTTTCGGAAGATCACTTCCGTGAGAGCTGTGAGGACTTTCCACTGTTGACAACGATCGAGGATGATTTCGAATTTATCGATTCGATTCATCGTGAAAAATCGGTCACCATAATATGGCGTCTGACCAGCTCCAGCTACGCCGGGGAGTTTCTCGGGCTGCTAACCCTGCAAAGCGGCGAATCCGGTATGGAAATCAGTGCATTATCGGTGACCTGACGCGCACCGCCAGGCCCGGCGAGCAGCCCGTGACGCAGCAGCGCCCGGCTAATCGGTGCCACCGACGGTAATTTCATCGATTTTCAGGCTGGGCTGACCCACGCCAACCGGCACCGATTGACCTTCCTTGCCACAAACCCCGACGCCCTGGTCCAGTTCGAGGTTATTACCAACCATCGATATCTTGCCCATGACTTCAGGGCCCGACCCGATCAACGTGGCGCCCTTGACGGGCGCAGTAATTTTGCCGTCCTCGATGAGGTAAGCCTCGGACAGTGAAAACACGAAGCGACCCGAGGTGATATCCACCTGACCACCACCGAAGTTAACCGCATAAAGTCCCTTTTTCACCGAGCGAATGATTTCTTGCGGATCGCTCTCGCCGGGCAACATGTAGGTATTGGTCATGCGTGGCATCGGCAGGTGGGCAAAAGATTCACGCCGACCATTGGAGGTTGAGTGGGTGCCCATCAGTCGAGCGTTCATCTTGTCCTGCATGTAGGCTTTGAGAATGCCGTTTTCAATCAGGGTCGTGCATTGCGCGGGCACACCTTCGTCGTCGATGCTGAGTGAGCCGCGACGATCCGGCAGAGTACCATCGTCAACTACCGTGCACAGGCTGGAAGCCACCTGCTCGCCGATGCGGTTACTGAATGCAGAGGTTCCCTTGCGATTAAAATCGCCCTCCAGCCCGTGGCCAACCGCCTCGTGCAGTAACACACCCGGCCAACCCGGCCCCAGTACCACGGGCATGGCACCCGCCGGAGTCGCAACCGATTCCAGATTGGTCGATGCCTGGCGCACCGCCTCGCGCGCCAGTTCGTAAGGTTTATCGCTATTGAAGAAGATATCATAGGCATGTCGCCCACCAGCGCCGGCAGTACCCTGCTCTCGCCTTTCCTGGTGGCACATCAGCACGGTGACATTGAGGCGCACCAGCGGGCGGATATCGGCAGCCAGGGTATTATCGGTCGCCGCCACCAGGATATGATCGATACCGCCAGACAGGGATATGATGACCTGTTCGATACGCGTATCGAGGGAACGGGTATAAACGTCCAGTTTTTTGAGCAGCGCGACTTTGTCCTCTGCGAGCTGACCATCGACCGGGTTCTCCGAAGTATACAGAGCCCTGGTCGAGTGGCTTGCGAGCGAAATTCCGTGGCTGCGTGACTGCCCCTGGCGCACGATCGCACGGGCATTGTTTACCGCCTGGGTAATCGCGTTGGCATGCAGATCATCGCAATAGGCAAAGCCGGTTTTTTCTTCAGACATGGCACGAATGCCCACACCCTTTTCGATATTGAAACTACCCTCGCGCAGAATACCGTCATCCATTACCCAGGACTCTTGCTGACTGGTTTGAAAGTACAGATCGCCGGCATCGATGAACTTGCCCTGCAGCGCATCGAGATATCCACCGAGTTGATCGATCCCCAGTTCACTCGGCTCGAGAATGTTTCGACCAACGGTTTCCAGTATTGATGACATGTTTTGCTATTGCTCCAGTTCGTTGCGGTCGCCAACCAGCAACCTGATTTCGTCGGCAGCCTGCGTACCCGCGACCAGACGAATGTAATCTGAGGGCACACCCAGGGATATCAACCAGTCACGCAGTTCGGCTGCCCATAGTTCGCCGCTGTCTTCGCCAGGATAGTGCACGATGATGACCGCATTATCGACCTTGTCCCAGTACCTGACCGCCGCACGTACCGCCTGGAATTCTGCAATCACAGCCCCACTGCGCGGCCTTGCCCACTCATCGGCACTGAGGACAAAGATACGCGAGGTGTTCGCCTGCGCCGCCAGGGTAAAAAACACCAGGCAAAAAGCGCAGAGGCTATTTGTCAATCTTCGGTAATGCTCGCTGCTTTTCATCGACTGCCTTTATCAATTCTATTTCGGGATCATCCCAACTGCCGGTAACGTGATATTCTACCTCGACGGCGTCGTCGATAGCTGTTTTAAAAAGGTTTTGTAACAACAATAACCCCCAGCCCACCGTAGTGCTGGCGGCAACCGCACCGATCAATGGCAAGGTCTGCCTGATTTTGGGTACGATACGAATAACCTGGTCATAGTCGCGGGTTATTATACCGGTTTTTCCGCTAATCTTGATCCTGGCCGCAGGACCATCCACGCGCGTGTCTTTGGTATACAGGATGCCAGCGCCAATACGATAGCTACCGGTAATTTCATCGAAGGCCATGCCGCCGATGAGGACATCAGAAAAATCCAGCCCCAGGCGCCGCGGCAACGCGGTCAAACTCAGCAAACCAACAAATCGGCCACTACCCGGCTCCACATTATTCATCACACCGTCGGTAATTTTCATGCGCGCCTCACCTGCCAGCGTATCCAGATTGAAGTCGAAGAACGGTGCAGGCCAGCTGAAGTCTCCATTAAATTCCATCTTGCCGCCCGACATACTGTTGCCGAAGCCGAGTTTGGCCATCGACTCTCCGAGTTGGGAGCCCTTGAGATTGACCTTGGCGCTGGACAGGTGCCTGTGCGTGAGCGGGTCGTATTGCCACTGACCACTACCTTTCAGTTGCAGCGCGTCGTGACGCAGACTGAACCCGGTGACCTTGAGGATCTCCCCGGTCGGGCTAGCTTCGAACAGCAAATCGCTGGATAACATATCAGCGTAGCGAACCGACTTACTGGCGAGACGCACAGCGGGAAGACTGGAAGGCTTGAACGTCTGCTCGGATTCCTGATCCAGTTTTTTAATATCCAGGAAATCGAGATCAATTTTCAGCGGATCCTGCGCGGATATTTCAAGCGGGAAGTCGAAACGGCCCTGAACAATCGATGCATCGACCACACCAGTAAAGCGCTGCTCGACTTGCTGTAACTCGAACACCAGAAACTCCATTTTTTGACCGAAGGCTAGCGCCCGATCCACGCTGAGACGGACCGATCGCAGCAATGCTGGATCGTCTGCGCCACCGCCGGAAAGAAATGCCAGCCAGTCGTCAATATTTAGCTCGGCAAGTTGGCCATGGAGATTGATGCCTGCAGTCTGCGCTGCCGCCAGCTCGCTGAAAAATGCGATTTCTAACGCCTCAAGACGGAATTCACCATCATCGATACTCGCCAGGGAGCCACGACCCAGGATGTTGGCTCCCAGTTTGCTGCTGAATCGTATCTGTTGTGGATAAAAATTCACCTCGGTGCTGATACTGATCGCCTCTGCAGCGTTGATGTTAAAGGGTAGCGGCATCGCGACACTGGTATCCTTTAAGTCACTGGCGGCCTTGATTTGTAAATAGGGAGATCCCGGCGGCGCTGCGTCTCCGGCAATGTCCAGATGCAATTGCCAGTCACTGTTACCCGATACTGCCTCGGCCAGGTATGGCGGCATACGCCGCAACAGGTTTGCCGAGGCCAGGTTTCCTTGCACCGCCACCCGTGTATTCACTCCGGGACCATCGCTATCGATGTCGATCGTGACCGGATCACCGAAAAAACGCGCCGAGATATTACTCGCGGCAACGCTGGCATCGGTGACCTTGATCCGACCCGTGATCTGCGACAGGTCGAGGCCCCAGCCGGGTACGCGCGCAGCGGAGTTCTGCAAATCGACTTCGACACTCACCTTGCGTTCGTCCTGGCCAGAGCCCAGGGGTAGGCGAATGTCGATGGCACAACTAACCTCACCGTTGAAATCCTGCAACCTGTCCAGTACGTCTCGAAAGCGTGCACCCACCGGCGTATCGCGCCACACCCGCACCGCGTCCCCGGTTGCTGCGTCAGCCTGAATGGCCAGATCCAGCGAGGCCTGCTGGAAATTGGCTATCCCGCCCTGGACCTTCAATCCATGGATATTGTCGAAGCTGGCCTGCTCGAGATCGAACTCGACGCCGACATTATGGAACAGTATTCGACCCGTCCCATTTTTCGCATGCAACCAGCCCGGCGCAAAAAATATCTCGGCATTGCGAACGCCGAAATCCACGAAAAACTCAACCGCGCGCTCACGTGCCAGCTTGCGAATGTCTCGCAGGCGACCATGAAACTGCAAGTCTCCGGCAGGCACGAAACCACCGATTATGCCTCGATCCAGCCATTCGGTAATCTTGGCGGACATCAGCTTGACGGGAAGATACTTCCCGGTTCTGCTCGCGATTGCGTCACTAAAGCTGGCACGCAGGTACATGAACGGAGCGTTATCCCCATCCGTCTCCAGGCGCAGGCGACCGATAGCACTGAGATCCGGGTTGCGCAACCGAATGTCATCGACTGCCAGCAACAAATTGCCCGATGGCTGACGATCCAGTGTTGCCTGCATGCTGATCGAATCAGCTTCTAACGGCCCACGGAACTGATCGCCGAAATCGAGACTGACACCTTCGCCATATAATGTCGCTGCAAGTCGGTTGTTGCCCATCACCAGGTCTGCATTCAGATTGGTCACACCCGGGACATGTGCGGAGCGCTGGCTACTGAGGCCCTCAATGCTTGCGGCCAGCCTGAATGTTTCGGCCTGATCGAAGTTGATCTCGAACAGTACATTGCGCATCAGTCCCTGCAACCGGCCATCAGAAATCTGCTTGTCGAGCGTATTGGGTAACCATTGACCCGCGACCACCGGCAAGCTCGAGATCGGCAATCGGTCAATCCAGGCAGACAGTTTATCGGTACCCGCTGCGACGGGAATGTCCACCTGCGCAGCAAACCCCGGCACCTTGTCGCCGTCGATTACCAGGCCATCGATCTTGCTGCTGACGCGCCAATGCCGTTTACCCGCCGCGGAGTTGAATTTTGCGTGGTAGTCGATCGACAGTGGCGACTTATCGGCAGTGACCTGCAGGATACCTTGCCTTAGCAGGAGATCACCTTTTACCGCGGTTATTCGATACTCCGACATGTCGAGCCACACTTCGCCGTCGAGTCCGCCACTTTTCAGACCCCGCGTATCGATGCCGAAAAGACGTGCCACCGGGGATAATTGCAGATCAGATGAATTCAGGTAGATCAAACTGGAGGTCGGGTCTATTACCGATTTGAGCAACAGGCTGCGTCCGAACTCGGCCGGCAAGCCCACACTCAGCTGAGTGAAAAACTTGCCCTTGCGATGATTGATACGAGCACTCAGGCCAGACAGTTGATGTGTTTCCTGATGCGTCTCATCACGGATAATCAGTCGCCGCAGGTCGAGCTGCAAATAGCGCGGCAGCAATTCGAGGAACTGCGAGAATCCGGGCATAACAGCCTCACCGCTACCGATTTGATACTCGTTTAGCCACCACAATCCAGATACATCCCGAATCAGTTCCAGTTTCTCGAGCTTACCGCTGACCTCCAGTACCACGGGAGCACGGTTTCGCAGGCTACTCCAAAAATCGAACTCAACCTCGAGACGGTCGATGAACAACGGCTGCGAGCGGTCGGGCAGGTTTAGCGAAACATTTTCGATGAGCAGCACCGGATTGAAGCGATTCATCGATCCGCTGACACGATTGAACACGATTCCCTTGCTGACATCGCGTTCCAGCAAATAGCCAATTTCGGGTTTGAAAAAATCGATATTGCTGATCACCAGGCGCATCCCACCCATGATCAGGGCCAGCAGGATGACGGCACTGACGAACACAGCCAGACCCAGTCTTTTCAACCCTTCCATTTTGCTGGCCGGCGACGGCTAAACAGGCACCACATCATAAGACTCCTGCGATAGATGCGCCTCCACCTGCAATTTGACTGGAATTTTGATAAAGGTTTCCAGTTCCGCGAGATTGGCAGCTTCTTCGTCCAGCAGACGATCGACCACATCCTGATTCGCCATCACCAGCAACTGCTGGGCTTCCTCGTAGAATCGCGCCTCGCGCAGAATTTCGCGAAATATTTCGTAGCACACTGTTTGCGTTGTCTTTAGCGATCCTCGACCATGGCAAGTCTTGCAGGTTTCACATAACACGTGCTCGAGACTCTCCCGCGTACGCTTACGCGTCATTTCCACCAGCCCTAGCGGCGATACTTCACAGACCTGAGTTTTGGCGTGATCCTTGTCGAGATATTTCTGCAGCGAATTCAACACCTGGCGTTTGTGGTCTTCGCGCTCCATATCGATGAAGTCGATAATGATGATGCCGCCCAGGTTACGCAACCTGAGTTGCCGCGCGATTGCCTGCGAGGCTTCCATGTTGGTTTTGAAAATGGTTTCTTCCAGATTCTGATGGCCAACATACGCCCCGGTATTGATGTCGATGGTTGTCATTGCCTCGGTTTGATCGATGATCAGGTATCCACCCGACTTCAGCCCAACCTGGCGTGCCAGCGCACGCTGTAATTCATCATCGATGTTGTACAGGTCAAACAGTGGCCGTTCACCGGGATAGTGCTCAATTCGGCACGGCAGGTCAGGAATGTAGCGCCTGGCAAAATCGCTCATCTTCTGGAATGTTTCGCGCGAATCAACCTTGACCACATTCGTATCGACGCCAACCATGTCGCGCAGCGTTCGAATCGATAATGGGAGGTCCTCGTGAACAATGGTTCCCGGCGGAATGGTGTCGACAGACTTCAGCAATGCGCCCCAAACCTTGGATAAAAACGAGATATCACGCTGCAATTCCCTCTCATCGACCCCTTCCGCGGCGGTACGAATTATACAGCCACCAATCTGGTTTTCGGCACGGCAGGCCTCCAGCAGTGTCTTCAGACGCTCGCGCTCAGTCTCGTCCTCGATCTTGACCGAAATGCCAACACTGGTTGAATTCGGCATATACACCAGGTAACGCGATGGTACCGAAATACTGGTGGTGAGTCGTGCACCCTTGGTACCCATGGGGTCCTTTACCACCTGCACCAGCAGGGTTTGTCCTTCGTGCAGCAATTCATTGATCACCGGCCGCGTGGCGTTCTCTTCACCACTGCTGTGGGTAGCGACGGTATCGATATCCGATACATGCAGGAAACCGGCCTTGTCGAGGCCGATGTCGACAAAAGCGGCCTCCATTCCAGGCAGTACCCGGTTGACCTTACCCTTATAGATATTGCCGACAATACCGCGACTGGCCTGGCGCTCGATACTGACTTCCTGCAAAGCGCCATTTTCCACGATCGCCACCCGGGTTTCCTGGGGGGTAATGTTGATCAGTATTTCTTCATTTATTGTCATATTCAAAAAATCTCGATATTGGCCGCACGCAACAACTCGGCCGTCTCGCACAGCGGTAATCCCATTACCGCCGAGTAGCTGCCTTCCAGTCGCTCCACGAACACCGCTGCCTTACCCTGTATAGCGTATGCTCCAGCCTTGTCCATGGGTTCCGGGCTCTCACAATAGCTTGCCATCTCGACTTCGCTCAGTTCGCGGAACTTGACTCGATTGCGGGTCAGGCGAAAATCAAGGCCTGCGCTTGTTGCCACGGCGACCGCCGTCAACACCAGGTGCTCCCTGGCAGACAACCGACGCAGAAAACACCGGCACTGACTGGAGTCGGCCGGCTTACCGATAATCTCACCATCGATAGCGATGGTAGTATCCGCTGCCAGTACCACCCAGGATGCATGCTTTTGTGCAATTTCGGCGGCGGCCACCCGGGCCTTGGTCTGAGCCAGCCGGGATACGTAGTCTTCCGGTGATTCCGCAGTCAACTGGCGCTCATCGATGTCGCTGGCATACACTACGTATTCGACACCGATCTGACGTAGTAATTCAGCGCGGCGCGGCGATCGGGAGGCTAGATAAATCATCGCGGCATGATAGCAGCCTGTCGGACTTAGGGATAATCTACTGCGACGGCGCAAATCAGCCTGTTTCCCGATCTTTTTGATGCGCTCCCTCCCTGGCGCACACCCCCCCGCGGGGTCGTTGCGCGGCCCAATTCTGCTCCTGGCAGATTTGTCGTTGCGCCGTTTCCACTATGCCCAAAGCATTCGCTACGCTCATGGGGCAGGCCCTGCGCCGCAAAAAAAATGGACTCGCTTTCCCACGCACCTCACTGCGATTCACCAGGTCCGACCGGCTGCCAGTTCGAAATTCGCAAGCCACCTATTCGCGATGGTAGGGATGACCCTGGTAAATTGTCCAGGCACGGTATAACTGTTCCAGCAAAACCAGCCTTACCAGGGCGTGCGGCATTGTCATACGGCCCATCGACACGCGCCGCTGGCAGGCTTGCAGACATTGTGATGAAAGACCGTCCGGTCCACCGATAATCAGGTTCACATGGGTAAATTCCGCCATCCAGCGTTGCAACTGCGTCGACCAGTCGCTACTGCTCCAGTCTTCGCCCTTGTCATCAAGGGCGATATTAAGGCTTCCCGGGCGTAATTTTGCAGCAATTGAGTCGGCTTCACGCGCGCGGCGCTGAGTGGCCGATTGACGTGAACCGGAGGCCGCCAACGGCACCGTAATCAGTGTCAGGCCCAGCTCGCGGGGCATCCGCTTGAGGTAATCCGCACAACCGGCGTCGACCCAGGCCGGCATCTTCTGCGCAACGTTGATCAACTGTATCTGCATGCAAGGAGATATCTCAGGAGGCAGCCAGTTCTTCGCCCCAGAGCTTTTCCAGCTCATAGTAGCGGCGCACATCGGGCAACATGACGTGCACCACGACATCACCGAGATCAACCAGTACCCACTCACCGATATCTTCGCCTTCAACACCAACCGGCGCTTGCCCGGCCGCCTCGGCCGCCTCGACAACCGATTCCGCGATGGCGCAAACGTGGCGCCTGGAGCTGCCGCTGGCGAAGATCATGTAATCGGTGAAACTGGCCACCTTACGCACATCCAGCACCTCCACCTGGTCGGCCTTGAGTGCTTCCAGCGCGGTAAGCGCTAATTTCTTTGTTGCTTCTGTCTGTAAATCGCTGGTTTTTAAATCAGTCACAAGGTTTCCGGTATAAGTGATGTTCGTCAATGTAATCCGCAACTTTTGCAGTCAGGTACTGCCGCGGTGTATTACCCAATTCCAGTGCCTCGCGAACCCTGCTCGACGAACAGTCGATCGCATCGATTGTCAATGCCAGGATGCCACCCGCACGGCGGCTGGCGAGTTCGCCCGACGCCTCGACACGGTGATCGCCATATATCGCCTTGTCAATTTCAAAGCCGGGTCGGCCACAAACCACCAGGTGGGCGAGTTCGAGGATTTCACCGGGCGACTTCCAGTCGGCGAAGCCATTAAAAGCATCAGCGCCGAGTATCAGCACCAGGTTCTGCGTGTTTTGTCGTCGAATCTCACGCAAACTGTCGACGCTGTAGGACGGCCCGCCACGTTGCAACTCGAGGGTATTCAACACGAATGCAGGCTGATCTTCAATAGCCAGTTCTATCATACAGCAACGCTGCGCTGCGCTGGCACGCGGACGATCACGATGCACCGGCTGCGCGCAGGGCATGAACTGCAATTGCTGCAAGCCCAGTCGCGTCGTAACCTGGCTGGCGATATGCAAGTGCCCAAGGTGAATCGGATCGAAAGTTCCACCCAGTATTCCTATCATACTGTTACCGGGTTAATCAACTGCGCAGGTTTCCGTCTCCGAAGACAACGTATTTTTGCGAGGTCAGTCCTTCCAGCCCAACCGGGCCGCGAGCGTGCAGTTTGTCCGTGCTGATGCCGATCTCGGCACCGAGACCATATTCGAAACCATCGGCGAATCCGGTCGAGGCATTGACGATCACCGAGCTGGAATCGACACGGCGCAAAAATTCACGCGCATGGCTGTAATTTTCGGTAACGATGGCATCGGTATGCTTTGAACCGTAGTGATTGATGTGCTCGATCGCCTGTTGCAGGTCATCGACGATGCGAACCGACAGAATCGGGGCGAGATACTCGGTATACCAGTCGTCTTCAACAGCCGGCCTGATGTGCTCGCTGTCGATCCGGCAACTCTGCTCACAACCCCTCAGCTCGACACCGTGGGTTGACATGGCCATGACAATTCGAGGTAACAGCTCGGCCGCGATAGCAGCAGACAGTAGCAGGGTTTCCATCGCATTACAGACACCGTAACGCCGGGTCTTGGCATTGATCGCTATGTCGAGTGCTTTTTGCTGATCCGCCGCTGCATCGATATAAACGTGACAAACACCATCGAGGTGCTTGATCAGCGGAATCCGCGACTCGGCACTGATTCGCTCAATCAACGACTTACCACCACGCGGAATAATAATGTCGATGCTGTCCTGCATTTGCAGCATGTGCCCGACGGCCGCCCGATCGATGGTATTGACCACCTGCACCGCGGTGTCGATCATCCCTGCCTGCTGCAGCCCCTGCTGGATGCAACTGTATATCGCCTGGTTGGAATACAATGCCTCCTTGCCTCCGCGCAAAATACTGGCATTGCCCGACTTCAGGCACAGGGCCGCGGCATCGATGGTTACGTTCGGACGCGATTCATAAATGATGCCGATAACGCCGAGCGGCACACGCATTTTACCGACCTGGATACCGGAAGGCCGATAACGTAATTCGCTGATTTCTCCGACCGGGTCTGCAAGCGCAGCAACCTGCTGCAATCCCTCGATCATCGCGTCGATACGATCCTTGCCAAGGTCGAGGCGTTCAAGCATTGCGCTCGCGAGGCCGTCTTTGGTCGCTGCGCCGAGATCCCGGGCATTTTCGTCCAGGATAAATTCACGCCGCTGGTCAAGAACCTCGGCGATCGCAAGCAATGCCTGGTTCTTATGCTGCGGATCGGCGCAGGCAAGTTCACTGGCTGCCGCTCGCGCGGCAATCCCGAGTGCGGACATGTACTGTGACAAATCCGTCGTAAGCCCGTCTTTTAACGCTGCACTCATATTAACTACCAGTTACACCACTGAATTGGCACCACTGAACTCGATCACCAGCGATTTGATCTCGAACCATTCCTGGTCGGGAAAATCGCTGTCCTGTTGCCCCTTGCCAAGGCGATCTAATGTAGCACAGCTTTGCAGGAAACGCTCAATCTGCGCGCCGCTCAGGCGCGATAAAGCCAGCCGATAAAGCCGTTGCTTGCTTTGCCAGATGCGCAGTTCCTGCCAGCTGCGATCACCGAGGGTTCCACCCGATTCTGCCAGCTTGAGTCGATCCAGTTGTTGCAGCGAATTCTGCAGCGCCCAGCGTAGCTGGGTACTGGCATAGCCCTCGGCCTGCAGGCTTTTCAATATACGCAGGGCACGACGGCTCTGGCCGCCAAGGCAGGCGTCAACCAGCAGAAAATGACTATAACGTGCCGACTGCGCGACCGAAGTCTGGATGGTTTCAAAATCGATGCTGTCCTGGCCCGCAAAACGAATCGACAACTTTTCCAGTTCCTGGTCCGCCGCCAACAGGTTACCCTCGGTGCAGACGGCAAGAAACTGAGCCGCCTGGTTATCGATACTGAAACCCTTGTACTGCGCTCGCTGGCGTAACCACTCGGCCAGCTGATTATCGTAAACCGGCTTGATTTCGACGATTGCGCCAGCCGCCTGTATCGCCTTGCACCAACTGGTTTTGCGAGTTTGCCCATCGAGTGGCGGGGTGACGAATATATAGACATTACCCTCACCCGGATTTTCACACAATTCCTGAATAACCTTGCTACCCAACTGGCCGGGTTTGCCGCTCGGCAAGGTCACGATACGGCATTTGCAGCTCGAGAACAGTGACAACATATCACCCTCCTGCAACAACGATTGCCAGTCGAATCCGATATCGCTTTGCAGGTTCAAAATATCTTCGAAACCGGCTTCACGTAGCGCAGTTCTGGCGTCATCAAGCCAGTCCCGCGTTAATAACAGCTCGGCACTTGCCAGCAAATAAACCGGCTTTAACTGTTGTGTGATCTGAGATCCCTGCATGGGCGGCAATGCTACCACAGTCTTGACGACAAGCGATTACAGCGCGTCATTATTGGCAATGCAGCCTTTTGGCTGGCGAGCGTAAATGCCATAAAACGCTGCCAATAAAAAGGGTCCTCAAACCCGAAGGTAAGAGGACCCGAAGATTACCTGCTTGATCATTCACAGCTTGCTGCAAGGCATCCTGCCTGCGATGCGCTGGAATGAGTCCAGGTTACATCTCCGTGTTGCGAATCCATCCGCACACGATTTCTATGGTATGCGTAGCAGCGGGCCTCCCCTACTCGGCAAGGCTTTTTTTAATGTAGGCTGCAGCACTATTCTTTGTAGGAAAAGACTTACAGTGGTTAAATATCCCGCAGGCCGTCGGATGGTTCAATTCCGGCGGCTCGTAAGCCGCCGAGAATTGCGGCCGAAATCGCAATCACGAAAGTCAACGCCAGCGCCCACAGAAAGTGCTCGATCAGTAAAAAGCACAAGGTACGGTCGAGATTGAGGCGCGGTGCCAGGAAGGTGTTGAGCAGATATTCGAAAGCGAGGTAAACCAGCACCGCGAGTAACCAGCCGAGAACCGCTGTATAACAGGACTGCAGTACCGGGAACAAGACGATGCGTGCGCTCTTGAAACCTACCAGGCGCAATACGCTCAATTCCTTGCGTTTGCGATCTACGTTGGCCCAAAGGCTTGCCCCCAGCGAAAAGGCAAAGCCTGTGGCGCCGACAAAAGCGATAATCCAGAAAATGACGGTGAGATTATCGTCGATCGACTGCACCGTCGAAATTTCGGCGACGTTTGCCTTCACGTTGCTACCTTGTTCTTCAAGCACGCTAACAAGCCCGGCAACATCGTAAATGGACTTCGCGTAGAGCCGAAACGAAGGATATACCCGCCCATCCGGGGTGCCGATATTACCCCGCCATCCCAGGTCTACCACCATACGCCCGTCCTTGAACTGCTCACTGGCAAGCAGTAATTTGAGATTCACAAATGCGACGCTGCGCGAAATGACCTGGGCGCCGGTGACGCCGATGACTTCCAGGGGCAAATGTACGCGCTCGCGTTTACCTTTGAACTGGCGCGCCAGGCTGGCATCGATTTCATCACCGACCTTGGCATTGAGTTTATCGGCGGCGCTGTGACTGAGAATGACTTCGAAATAATTCTTCGGCAAGCGGCTAACCCCGGCAAGTAATGGATCCCCTGGCGCGGTAGCGAGTAATTCGGTAGACAGGATACGCTTAGCCGTCGAACTCTTGAGCTGGATGGTCGCGGCCAGCGCACGGGTTCTTGGAATGATGAATGCCACATCGCGACGGTCGCGCAGCGCGTCAATCCAGGTGTCATCATAGCGCCCGCTGCCGATCGGGCTGATCTCGCGATTTGCCGGATTTTCAATCAACCCGCTGACCATCGTGGTTACGATCCCGAATTTCAGCCCGAACAGTATCATCATTGGCGCCAGCACCGATGCCAGTGCCAGGATAAAACAACCCGACATGCGCCACTCGTGGCTGTAATCACGAAAACTCAGGCGAACGATATTGTTGAACTGGGACATTATCGAGACATCAATCGCTGAAGCTGGACTGGTAGATCTTGCCGCCTTCGAGCGCTTTCGCTTCCTGCTTCAGGGTACGCAGCTCCATCTTGTAGACGTGGGCCCAGTCATGGCTAGCGGTAATCAAAGTGATTTTGAGTCCACGAATAACCTCCATTACCACCGCCATAATCTTGTGCGCGGTAATCGGGTCAAGCGCCGCGGTCGGCTCATCGGCAATCAAAATCGACGGCCGGTGCGAAAGCGCGCGCGCAAAGGCCGCGCGCTGGCGTTCGCCAGCCGACAATAGCCCCGGCAGCTTGTCGAGTTGACGACTGATTCCGAGCACCTTGGAGATCGAGTCGATCGAATCGTCATCGGGCAGATCCAGCAGTCGACGCGGAAGCTCGATGTTTTCGCGCACCGTGAGGTAAGGCAACAGGCCACCGGATTGCAATACGTAACCGATGTGCTGCTTGCGAATCTGCGATAACTGACTGTAGCGATCGCCCTGCCAAAGCCGCGCGACATCGTGGCTATCCCCATGCACCGGATGCAGATTCATACTATCCGATTTATCGGGGCGCAGTATCAGCGCAAGCATGTCCAGCAGCGTACTCTTGCCACAGCCACTGTGCCCGATCAGTGCAATATTTTCCTCGGCGTGGATTTGAATGTTGGGCACCAACAGACGGAAACCGACACCGTCAATGAGGCGTTCCTTGCTGACGTTCTTCAGCGAGTAGACGACCGTCACGGACGTCAGGGCAGCAGTTCGAGGGCAACGGGGAATACCGAATTACCGTTAACCGAACCGCCTCCCGGAGTCACCCACAGATCGGTGTGATCGTGCAAAGCCTGGTAATAATTTATCTTGCTTTCGAGCCGGTGCATGAACTCGATCTGCACCTTGGCCGACCACTCTTCCCAGGTTTCGAGGGTCAGTCCCATGACCTCACCGGTATAGGGCAAATCTTCGATGTATTCACGCATGTATCCCATGTCGGCAAGGTTAGTCCCCGCTTCCGAGGTGCTGCTACCTACCGCCGATGGATCACGGCTTACCGTGGCCGCCAGGCTTTTCAGGTCGTCGATGAAGCTTTGCGGGCTGAGAACACCCTCCTCTGCGAGTTCGAGAACCTGTTGCATAACCTGCTTGAGATCGCTGAGCTGGTCGCGCGTCAGCAGCACCCGTACATCGACCGCCGAACGCTCGGGATTCCTGAAGTCACGGTCCACCATCCAGGCGTCAAATACTGCCGGAGGGGGTTGCCCGGATTTCTTTTGCAGGTAACGCATGCGCAGCGCATTGCCCAGCTTGTCGACCCGACCCTGGAGTTGTTCGAGTGGCGTCTCTGCAACTGCAACTGCAACTGGCTGTTGTGGCAGCGGTATCGGCGGCAGGCCATTGGTAGTCGCCATTACCTGCTGGGTAATCTGCCTGGCCAGCGTCTCCAGTACGTTACCGAACTCGTCCACTTCGCCGAGATTGACTCCGTAGTAAAAATCTCCGATGCCGGGAAAGAAGGACAACTGCTTGTAGAGTGATTCGGCAGATTCGTGATCTGCCGAGCCCTCCGGGGTGCGCAAATGCAACACCCAGATCGAAACGCCCTTATCAAATGCCAACTGCCGCAATGCCTGGGCACCAAGCCGGGTCGCACCCAGCGAATCATGACTGTCGCGCGGCCCGGCATCGGTAATCAGCACCACGTAACGTGCGTCGAAATCGGTCCAGTCGGTATCCTCGATAGCCGACTTGATACCCGCATAGGCATCCTCGCGGAAGTCCCTGCTTGAAACCTGCGCCGCACTCAACGAATTCACCCGCTCGAAGAACTGGTCGACGTTGGTGCCCTGCTGCAGGCTAACGTAATGACGCGTCAGGTACTCGAGTTCCGGTATCTCGGCCGTGTTATCGCGATAGGCGGTCAGACCAAAGCTGACCTGGTTAGTCAGGCCCTGCTTTTCGATGGCCGAGTAAACCCGGGCGACCGCTTCGCGGGTGCGAGCGATATAGGGCTCCATCGACTGGGTTGAATCGATCACAAAATGGATACCGCTGCGATAGCTGCGTTTGCTTGCCGCCATGGTGACAGGGCTGGATTCAGATGAGCTATCGTCGAGCGGCACGCTGGCGATCTGGAGCAGGCGCGCCTGTTCGTTGCCGAGGAACACATCCTCGTGTTGCTTGATCGGCACCAGGTAAAAACTTTCACCGATATCGAGATGCGCCTCGGGTTGAATCGCGATGACCGGCGAGTCGTCCGGGATCTCATTGTTGACGATAGCATCGTAAAGCGCCTGGTAACCCTCGGTGTCGTAGTCATCGACCAGCTGCTGCAATTTATCCTTTTCGGCGAACATCATAACCCGCTGAATATCCTGCGGATCCTTGAAGGAGACGGTCAACGCCTGGTTCCAGACGATGGCCTTATCGCTGGCGACCCATCCCGCTGTATTGCCGAAACTGTCATAGCCTACCTTGATCCAGTCAGTGCTTTTCTCGTATACGTAGAGCACACTGAACGGAACGATTTCGCTGGAGGTAGCCGAGCCAACCGGGATTTCATAAAGGCGCGCATCGGGGATACTGAGGACGCGTTGATACAGTGTCTTCTTGCCTTCCATCAGTAGCGGCCTGGCGGTGGCATAAAGGCTCGTCGTCTGCACCAGCAGCAAACACATCAGCAGCAGGCTGGAGCTTATTCGCCTGGAATTATTGCGGCTGAAATGGTCGCGGCTGGTGTTGCTCTGCATCGTGTCACCTATTGAATGTTAAGTAGCAGTTGCCGGGCTTCGGAATTGCCCGTGGCAGCAGCTTCACTCGCCCAGCGGCCGAGTTCGTCGAGTCGTTCGGTAGCGCTCGGCTGCCCCAGTTGGGCGGCCTTGTTATACCACTTGTAGGCCTGGATGGCATCGGCCTGATCAAGCAATGAATCCTGCGCACGAAACCGTATCGGGTCAGACATTTCGCCCATCATCATGATCGCCGGCAAATGATTTTCACGGGCAGCAAAGAAAAACAATAAATGAGCGTCCGCGAGGCTGCCTTCAGTGCGGAATTGCTGTGCTTTTTCAAAGGCCTGTGACAATGGATAGGGCTTACCGGCGGCGCGCATCTGCTCGATATACTGGCGCGCGCGCATACCAGGCGGTACCAGCAGGCTGCGTTCGATCGTACCGACTACAATATCCGACGCTGCCTCATCCGTGCTCAGGGTAACAACCGCCGGACTGGCTTTCGGCACGGCGATCGGTACCTCGCCACGCTCGCCACTCAAAAAAATAGCCAGGATCACGCCGACGACGATCACCACGATCCAGATTAACGGATTACGGCGTGGCGATGGTGTCGCTTCATTCGGTTCTGACATTTTTGTTTTCGATGATCTCGCTGATTCGATTCCCTCATTCAACGTCAACAGTTTCATGTCAACATTGCCGCCGACATCGTGCCGACCATGTCCGGGATGGACGAATTATAAACACTTGTTGCCAACGGGTAAATTTAACTAGTCATTAAATCAGCGTTAACTGACGAATAAGTTGATCGAACAGGGCCTGTTCCAGGTTCCGGGCTACCGTCTCCTTCTCCCGGTCCGAGGCAAGCAGGTTGTCATCGTCGAGGGAAACATCTTTTTGCTGACGCAGGGTACGCGCTTCCAGCAGAACTTTACCATCGGCTGCCTTGACGTTGAAACTCAGGCTACGACTGATGCGCTTGACGATCGCCCCGGTACTCGCGCTGCTGGCCATTTCCCGGTCCGGCGAGGCCTTGAGGCTAACGTTTAGCTGCACCGTTTTCGAACCCGGCTGCTCGACCAGGCTGGCGCCGGCATTGCGCAGACTGCGGCGCAACTGGTTGCGCTGGGGATCGCTGAAATCGCTGGTCACCAGGTATATCGATGCCAACTGTGGCGGCAGCTCAGCGGTTCCCGCCAGCCTGAACCCACAGGCTGACAGGCAACAGCTGGCCAGCAACACCAGCAGACAGGTTCGCAGGCTGCGGTAGCGAAGGTTACGGGTATCGAATCGAAACATCGAATTAAACGACAATATTGACCAGCTTCCCCGGCACCACGATCACCTTGCGGATCGGGCTATCACCGATGAAGCGAGCCGCCTGTTCATTTGCCAGTGCCGCTGCTTCGCAACTGCCTCGATCGGCATCGACATCGACCTGTATCTTGCCACGCAGTTTGCCGTTTACCTGGATCACCATTTCGATACTTTCCTGAACCAGCGCGCTGGCGTCAACTTGGGGCCAGGGATGATCGATGATCAGGCTGTCGTGGCCGAGATCCAGCCACAGCCGATGACAGACATGCGGTATGATCGGTGCCAGCATCAATACCATGCTGTCGAATACTTCCTGGCGAATTTTATGCCCGGAGCCTGAAACATCGTCGAAGCGAACCAGGCTGTTGAGCAATTCCATATTGGCGGCGATAGCGGTATTGAAAGTCAGCCGCCGCTCATAGTCGTCGGTGACCTTGCGGATGGTTTCATGCAGTTTGCGGCGCATCGCCTGTTGTGCATCATTCAGTTCACCATCGGTATCGGCGCTGCCCGCCTGGCCGGCTGCAACGTGCTGTTGCACCGCCGTCCACAGGCGCTTGAGAAAACGGTAGGCACCCTCCACGCCGGTGTCAGACCAGTCCAGCGACTGTTCCGGAGGTGACGCAAACATGATGAACAGACGCACCGTATCGGCGCCGTAGCGATCGATCAAATCCTGCGGATCGATGGTATTGCCCTTGGATTTGGACATCTTGCTACCGTCCTTCAATACCATGCCCTGGGTCAACAGGCGTTTGAAGGGTTCGTTCGATGCGATCAGACCTTCATCGCGCATCAACTTGTGATAAAAGCGGGCGTACAGCAAGTGTAATATCGCGTGCTCGATTCCACCGATGTACAAATCGACTGGAGACCAGTAATCCGCACGCTGATCCAGCATGGCGCTGCCCTGATCCGGACAGGTAAACCGCTCCTGGTACCAGGAAGACTCCATGAAAGTGTCGAAGGTATCGGTTTCCCGCTCGGCCGCGCCACCGCATTGCGGGCAGTTGACCTTTTTGAACGAATCCATGCGCTTGATCGGCGAACCGATGCCTTCGAATTCGACGTCTTCGGGCAGCACCACCGGCAAGTCGCTTTCCGGCACTGGTAGCATGCCGCAACTGTCACAGTTGATCACCGGTATCGGTGCGCCCCAGTAACGCTGGCGCGACACACCCCAGTCGCGCAGTCGGTAATTGACCTGGCGCTGGCCCTTGCCGTCGGCCTCGAGCTTGTTGGCAATGGCGTCGAAAGCCGCGCCGAACTCCAGCCCGTTGAGCAGGTCCGAATTACAGCTGCGGCCGTCCTTGGTAACAAAGGCTCCCTGTTCGAGATCGACCGTGGAAGCGTCCAGCGGTTCGACGACCTGGCGTATGTCGATGCCATACTTGCGCGCAAACTCCCAGTCACGCTGATCGTGTGCGGGCACCGACATGATCGCACCGGTGCCATAGCCCATCAAAACGAAGTTGGCGATCCAGATCGGGATCGACTCGCCATTGACCGGATTGACGGCGTCGATGCCGAGCGCCATGCCGAGCTTCTCCATCTTCTCCAGCGCGGCTTCAGACGTTTTGGTTTTGCGGCAGGACTCGACAAATTCGGCGATTTGCGGATTCTGCGCCGCGGCGGCGAGCGCCAGCGGGTGTTCGGCAGCAATCGCCATGAACGTGGCGCCGTAGAGCGTATCTGGACGCGTGGTATACACCATCAACGATTCCCGGCCGGGCACTTCGAACTCGACTTCCATACCCTCGGAACGTCCGATCCAGTTGCGCTGCATGGTCTTGACCTGCTCGGGCCAGTCAACCTGCTCGAGATCGGCGAGCAATTCGTCCGCGTAGTCGGTAATTTTCAGGAACCACTGTGCGATCTCGCGCCGCTCGACTTCGCTATCGCAGCGCCAGCAGCGACCCTCGATGACCTGCTCGTTGGCGAGCACGGTCTGGTCCACCGGGCACCAGTTAACCGGCGCCGTCTTGCGGTAGGCGATACCCTTTTTCATCAAGCGGGTAAACAGCCACTGCTCCCAACGGTAATACTCGGGTTTGCAGGTCGCCAGTTCACGCTTCCAGTCGTAACCGAAACCGAGCAGTTTCAACTGGCTACGCATGTAGTCGATGTTCTGGTAAGTCCAGGCGGCCGGGGGCACGTTGTTCTTGATCGCCGCATTCTCGGCAGGCATACCAAAGGCATCCCAGCCCATCGGTTGCAACACGTTCATGCCCTGCATGCGCTTGAAACGCGAAATGACGTCGCCAATCGTGTAGTTGCGCACGTGCCCGATGTGCAGCTTGCCACTGGGATAGGGAAACATGCACAGACAGTAATAACTTTCCCGGCCCGGGTCTTCGTCGACCTCGAATATGCGCTCATCCGCCCAGAATTGCTGTGCTTCGGCCTCCAGGGTTTTGGGGTCGTAATGTTTCATAGAGTGTGGCGTTTCGATGTGTTGTGTGAAAAAAGGGGAAAGGATACTCCAGACCCAGGCCGAGGCAAAGCTTAACCTGTCGTAACTATTCAGCCCACCTCTGAGTTGCCCGATTCCGGCGTCGAAAGTGCTCATATACACTGGTGGTCGAGCAACTCAGAGGCAATCTGGACAGTTACCAGTGATCTGGTCGAGGAACTGGAACGTTTTAATCTGTCCTGCGCCTGACCCCGAGCAACAACACGGCCAACGGTAGCAGTGCAATGAGCCACTGGATCCTGGCGAAATAGTAAAACGGCGTGGCGCCGCTGCGCCCCTGCACCACCTCGCTTATCGACTGCGTGGTAAACTGATCGCTAACCGACAGCACCCGGCCCTTGTGATCGATAAAGGCGGTGATGCCGGTGTTGGTAGCGCGCATCATCACCCGCTCACTTTCCAGGCTGCGCATCTGCGCGATCTGCATGTGCTGATGTGGCGCCGTCGAATTACCGAACCAGGCATCGTTGCTGACATTGACCAGCAGGTTCGCCTGCGGTAATGCCAGCAGAATATCGCGACTGAACACGTCCTCGAAACAGATCGATACCCCGAGTCGATAATCCCCCACCTGCATCAATTCCTGTTGTTCGGGTCCTGCCGCAAGGTCAGAATAGGGAATACTGATCAAACCCCTGAGGGAGTCCAGCAACCAGCGCATCGGGTAGTACTCACCGAACATGACCAGGTGACGCTTGTGGTAAAGCCCGCGCTGCTTGCCAAACTGCATCACACTGTTGTGAAACCTGTCGCCTTCAGCGGCGCCGTACACCAGTCCACTGAGTATCACGGTATCGTGCTCGCGCGCCGCCGCCTGCAGCGCCGGCAGCAGGCTGTCACTGATTTGCAGCGAATGACCCGGCAACGCCGTCTCGGGCCAGATGATCAGATCACTGTCCCAGTGCTGGCTGGTTTCGCGCCAGTAAGTATTGAATATGTTGTCGCGTTGATCCCGTCGCCACTTCAGCTGCTGCGGGATATTACCCTGTACCATGGTGACCTTCAGCGGCGCTGCCATGGCTTCGGTCCAGTCGACCTGTTGCAATGCATACCCCGCTGTGGGTACTGCCAACAGCAGGGCGACCCATGGATAACGCCTTTTGTCGAGCAGCACTACCAGCGTCACTGACATCAGGATGCACAGCGCGCCGATCCCGTATACACCGACGAGCGGTGCAAAACCCGCGAGTGGCGACGGCGTTTGCGAATACCCCAGGCTGAGCCAGGGCATGCCGGTGCCGATCCAGCCCTTGAGCCACTCGATACCGAACCAGAGTAATGGCAAAACCCAGATGGCAGCACTGCCGAGGAAATTTTGCGCCAGCCGCCAGCACAACAGAATGGAGCCCGGCGCCAACGCCAGGTAGACCACCATCAAGGCGGTGATAGCGCCGGCGACTATCGGCGGCGCCATGCCGAAATCGTGCAGGCTGTTATATATCCAGTAAACGCCACAGCCGAAATAACCGACACCGAACAACCAGCCGCTGGCAAACAAGCGGCGCAGGGAAGATTCGTTGCGATTGAGCCAGAACAAAACGGCCGGGATCAGGATCGCCAGTGGCCACAGGAAAAACGGTGCAAATGCGAGCGCCAGCTGCGCGCCCAATAGCAGCGACAGGACCGGACGAAGGCGGTCCAAAAGTTTAGTGGTGTCCAGCGGTAAGCCCGCCGTTATCGATGACCTGATACATGTGGACCTGGCGGCTATCGGCACTCATAACCTTGAACGTCAGGTGATCCAGGGTAATCGTTTCACCGCGCTCGGGCAGATAGCCGATCTGGCGCAGCAGGTATCCGCCGATGGTTTCGACATCCTCGATCTCGAACCCGGTATTGAAGTAATCGTTGAATTTCGGCAACGGCGTCAGCGCGCGCACGCTGTAGCGATTTACCCCATGCGGCTGGATATCGACCTCATCGTCTTCATCGTCGTGTTCATCATCGATCTTGCCGACGATTTGCTCGAGTACGTCCTCGATGGTAATCAGCCCGGAAACACCACCGTATTCATCGACGATCATCGCCATGTGACTGCGATTCAGACGAAATTCCTTCAGCAGGACGTTCAGGCGTTTGCTTTCCGGGATAAACGATGCTGAACGGATGTACTCGTTGATTTCGAAATTCTGGCTTTGCTCGTGGGACACCGATAACAGGTCCTTGGCCAGCAGAATACCGACCACGTCATCCTTGTCGTCATCGATAACCGGGAAGCGCGAATGCCCCGATTCGGTGATCTTCTCAATGATTTCCGTGAAGCTGTCTTCGTGATCGAGGACCACCATCTGTCCGCGCGGTATCATGATGTCGCGCACCTGCATGTCGGCAACCTGCAGCACGCCTTCGATCATGGTTAATTCATCAGCGCCGAAGAGTTCCGCCGCTTGCAGGTTTTTCAGCAGTTCCAGCAACTGTTTCTGATCCTGGGGCTCGCCGGTAAAAACGCTGTAGATACGATCCAGCCACCCCTTTGTCGACCCGCTGTTGTCAGCGTCAGCCATCTTCGCCCTCGTCAGCAATCCTAGCGTCAAGCATTATACGGGTTTGTATAGCCCAGGGTATCAAGAATTTCTACCTCGAGCGTCTCCATGCGGGTCGCCTGCGCGTCCGCCTGGTGGTCGAAGCCCTGCAAATGCAGCATCCCGTGAACGACCAGGTGGGCCCAGTGCGCATCCACCGGTTTGCCCTGTTGTCGTGCCTCGGTGGCTACCAGTGGCGCACAAATCACCAGATCGCCGAGACAGTCGTAGTCGAGGAAATCGTTATCGGCCGGGAACGCCAGCACGTTGGTGGCAGTATCCTTAGCACGAAAACGATGGTTCAGGTCACGACTCCGGGCCTCGTCAACCACACAGATGGTCTGCTCGAGCTGCGCATGGCTAGCCTGCAAGGCGGCCGTCACCCAGCGCTCAAATTCAGGCAGCGCAGGCACATCTGCACATCCAGCATCGTTTTGCAGGTCAATGACGATCGCCATTCTCAAACTTGTCGTAGGCTTCGACTATGGATTGCACCAACGGATGGCGCACCACGTCCTGCGAAGTGAAATAAGTGAAACCGATTTGCTCGAGCTGCTTCAGGATCTCGATGCTGTGGCGCAGCCCGGAGGTTTTCTGGTCGGGCAGGTCGGTTTGCGTGATGTCGCCGGTCACCACGGCGCGCGAGCCGAAGCCGATGCGGGTGAGGAACATTTTCATCTGCGCCGGCGTGGTATTCTGCGCCTCGTCAAGGATCACGAAAGCGTTATTCAGGGTGCGCCCGCGCATATAGGCCAATGGCGCGACCTCGATGACATGGCGCGAGATCATTTTCTCCACTTTATCGAAGCCAATCATTTCATACAGCGCGTCGTAAACCGGGCGCAGGTAGGGATCGACCTTTTGCGCCAGGTCACCGGGCAGGAAACCGAGCTTCTCGCCGGCTTCGACCGCGGGGCGCGTCAGTATCAGGCGGCTCACCTCTTCGTTCTCCAGCGCCTGCACCGCCGCGGCCACGGCGAGATAGGTTTTGCCGGTGCCGGCCGGGCCGATACTGAAATTAATGACTTTTTTTGCGATACGCTCGAGGTAGCGGCATTGCAGTTCGGACTGCGGGGTGATGTACATGCTGCGCAGCTTGATCGCGTAACGCTCGAGATCTACAAGCGAATGCTTGTCGGCCACATTCAGTATTTTCTCGACTTCCTGCAAAGGCAGCGCGCTATTGCGGCTTTGCTCGAGGATATGCTCGACCGTGTCGATGACGGTTTGCGCGACGGTGTCCGGCGACACCAGTTCAAGCCGATCGTCTTTGAAGCGCAAACTCAGGCCGAAATGCTGCTCAATCGCCTTGACGTTGCGGTTCAGGACACCACAGAAATTGGAGATTTGCTCCTGCGTCATATTTGCCAGGTTGATCGTGGGCATCAGGACCTATTCCGCCAGAATTCCTTTCAGCGAGTTATTGAGCGCCTGGGTGATCTCGACCCTTACAAATTCACCGATCAGGTCCCTGGAACCGACGAAATTGACCACGCGATTGTTTTCAGTACGCCCCGAAATCTCCAGTTCCGATTTTCGCGAATAACCCTCGACCAGGATACGCTGGGTTGTGCCGACCATCTGCCGCGATATCCGATTCGCCTGCTCCAGCAGTTTAGTCTGCAATTCCTGCAATCTTAGTTTCTTGGTTTCGAGGCTGACGTCATCCGGCATGAAAGCCGCCGGGGTTCCGGGCCGTTGGCTATATATGAAACTGAACGACATGTCGAAACCGACATCCTCGATCAACTTCATGGTTGCGCGGAAATCGGCCTCGGTTTCACCGGGAAAGCCAATGATAAAATCGGAGGACATGCTGATATCGGGTCGGATTTTGCGCAACTTGTTGATCTTGTGCTTGTATTCGATCGCGCTATGACCGCGCTTCATCATCGACAGGATGCGATCCGAACCGCTTTGTATCGGCAGGTGCAGGTGGCTCACCAGTTCGGGAACGCTGGCGTAGGCCTCGATCAGGTTATCGGAAAACTCGACGGGGTGCGACGTGGTATAACGGATCCGGTCGATCCCTTCGATGGCGGCAACGTAATGAATCAGCAAGGCCAGATCGGCGATGTCACCATCATCCATCTCGCCGCGGTAGGCATTGACGTTCTGCCCCAGCAAATTGACTTCGCGCACGCCCTGCCCGGCCAGACTGGAAACCTCGGCAATGACATCGTCGAGCGGTCGGCTGATCTCTTCGCCGCGGGTATAGGGCACCACGCAAAAGGTACAGTACTTGCTGCAGCCTTCCATGATCGAAACGAAGGCCTTGACGCCATCTGAACGGGGTTCGGGTAAATGATCGAATTTCTCGATCTCGGGGAAACTGACATCGACCACCGCCTTACCGCTGCTGCGCGATTGATGCAGCATTTCCGGTAAACGATGCAGGGTCTGCGGGCCAAACACCAGGTCGACAAAGGGTGCGCGCAGGCGAATCGCCTCGCCTTCCTGGCTGGCGACACAGCCGCCGACGCCGATCACCATGCCTGGTTTCAGCTGTTTCAGTTTTTTCCAGCGCCCCAGTTGTGAAAATACCTTTTCCTGCGCTTTTTCACGAATCGAGCAGGTATTCAGCAACAGCACGTCCGCCTCGGCTTCGATATCGGTAACCGACAGGTTGCAGCCCGCCGCGAGCACATCCAGCATTTTTGCCGAGTCGTACTCGTTCATCTGGCAACCATGGGTCTTGATATATACTTTACCGCTCATGCGCCTATTCTAGATCAATGCCGGGGCAAAAGCGCGCAACATACACGGTGTCTGCGTGGGTTTCCAGCGTTTTCAAAGAGAGCGGTAAAAGAGATCTGGAGGCATGCGCTATGCTAGCCCGGATATTGAATAATATTGTCTATCGGCGACCCGCCCGCAGACTTCCGATTCTTTTGCTGGACCAGATCAGCGACATCACACTGCGGCGCAAATCCTTTAACCGACTCGACAAGTAATGCCCTGCTTCTCTCGACATCGTGTGATTCGACCGCCTGTTCAAACTGCACCAGGTAGTCATTCAACACCTCCCAGGAAAGTCCCTCTTCATTTGCCGCCATTATCAGCGGGTGCCGGGTTGGCATATCGTTTTCACCGATCAGCAGTTCTTCATATAACTTTTCACCGGGACGTAAACCCGAGTAGACAATTTCAATATCACCTTCGGGGTTTTCATCGTCTTTCACCTCGAGACCACTCAGGTGTATCAATCGTTTGGCCATGTCCAGTATCTTTACCGGTTCACCCATATCGAGTACGAAAACTTCTCCACCTTCACCCATGGCACCCGCCTGAATCACCAGCTGAGCCGCTTCAGAAATAGTCATGAAGTAGCGCGTTATTCTCGCATCCGTAACGGTCACCGGCCCTCCGTTCTTAATCTGCTCGCGGAATAACGGTATAACCGAGCCCGACGAACCCAACACATTGCCGAAGCGCACCATGGTAAAACGGGTAGTGGATTTCTTTCTCTGCGCGAGTTGCTGCAGAATCATTTCCGCAAATCGTTTGGTTGCGCCCATCGTACTGGTGGGTCTTACCGCCTTATCCGTGGATATCAGGACAAATGTCTCGGTATTGGAGTTGATCGCGGCCAGCGCCACACGGTAGGTTCCAAGCACATTATTTCGCACCGCTTCGGAAGGATTTTTCTCGACCATTGGCACATGCTTATAGGCAGCGGCATGGTAGATGGTTTCCACCCCGAAAGCCTGGCAAACAGCCTCCATGCGATTTTGATCGAGAATAGAAGCGAGAATCGGCGTAATCCGATTCGGCTTACCGGGATAGAGTTTTTGTTGCATGTGGAGCGTTTCGTTCTCTATCAGGTAGAGGTCGTGCTCGCTGCGTTCGTAAAGTACTAAAGCGCTCGGATTTAGCCTGATGATCTGTCGGCACAGCTCGGAGCCAATACTTCCGCCGGCACCGGTTACCAGGACCACCTTTCCTTTAATGTTGGCATTGAGCAGTTCCTGATCCGGTTCAACAGGCACCCTTCCCATCAAATCATTGATACCGACTTCGCGAATATCATCTGCCTTGAGCTTACCGCTGGCGAGGTCATGGAGCCCGGGAACCGTGGTGACATGCACTGTATAGGGTTCGAGGAGGGCGATCACCTGGCTGCGCCGGAAGCGTGATACTGACGGCATCGCCATGATCACTTCCCTGACCCCGAAGTCCTCGATCAAACTGCCAAGTTTGCTCAACGGGTACACCCGGTAGCCCTCAATATAGTTACCCTGCAGTGCCGGGTTGTCATCGATATACGCAACCGGTTGCAATTCCGACCCGCTAGCCAGTGCGGAGGCAATCTGGACACCCGCATGACCAGCACCATATATAACAACCTTGCTTTTCGCTATACCCCGTGAAGCCGGGTTGAAGCTGCCGGTTAACCACCAACGTCCCACTGCTCGCGTACAGCCGATCAACAAAATAAGCACCAGCCAGTTAATGATGATTACCGATCTCGGTACTCCCGGCATTCCGCTCAACAGAATGACGACAGCAATCACCGCCGTATAAAGGCTGACGGACTTGATTATCGACCACATTGCGACAAATCCGACAAAGCGGATTATTGCGCGATACAGGCCAAATTTAATAAAAATCGGGATCGCGATAACGGGCGCGATAAGAAACAGGTAAAGGACCTCACTCCGCGCTTCGGCGGACACAAAGGTCAAGTCTTGCGGCGCAAAAAATACGCCGAGTCGCAACGAGAAAGAACACCATAACGCGAACGGCACAATCAACAAATCCATCGATAAAACGATGGATCGCTTGATATTACGTGGCAGAGACAGGATTTTACTGACAATCATGAGGCTATCGCATTATCTGGCAGATCGCGCCAGGCATAGGTTTCGTATTGGGTCGTCATCAGCAGGAACAGCAGGTTAGCATATTTCCATCAAATCATCCTTAGCGAATCGGGTATTTTACTTGTAAACTGCGCGACTCCTGTCAACTGCGGCCACCCGATATACGGCTGTATTTGCAGGGCCTCGGAAACCACAAAAGTCAAAATGATAAGAGCATTCGACATCCTGTTTTCGCTGTTAGGCATGATTTTCGGAATTCCGGTGTTCCTGGTCGTCATTCTCCTCAGCCTGCTAGATCATGGATCACCTTTTTTCCGGCAAATACGCGTAGGTAGAGAACAGCAGCCCTTTACATTGGTGAAATTTCGCACCATGGCTATCGGGACCCGGTCGGTGGGAACACATCTGGTCGATCCGACCTCAATCACCAGGCTCGGGCGCTTCTTACGCAAGACCAAGCTCGACGAACTTCCACAGCTGATCAATGTTTTGATGGGCCAGATGAGTCTGGTCGGCCCCCGACCTTGCTTGCCAAATCAGACAGAACTGATTCAGGAAAGGTTGAGGCGTGGTGTGTTCGCGCTTCGCCCCGGGATTACCGGCATTGCGCAGGTCAACGAGGTGGACATGTCCACCCCGCGCAAGCTCGCGCGCTACGACCAGGTTATGGTCAAGCGCATGAGTCTCAGGCTTTATTTCAAGATGATTGCTGCGACTGCCATTGGCAAGGGGCATGGCGACCGGGTACGAGCGGTGCTCACCTGAGTATCTTGATTACGGATCTGAATGCTGTTTGAAATCCTCTGCAACCCTGCGCAGACCCTCCTGCAGCGTAATCGGGGGTTCCCATCCGAGTAATGCGCGAGCCTGCGAAATATCGACCTGTAGCGAGCCGGTCAGGCGCTCGACTAGTTCCTTTTTGCCCAGCAACACGGCCACCATCGACAGCAGGCTGACCGGGCATGGCAATAATCGAGCCGGCTTACCCAATGCCCTGCCCAGGCTATACAACAACTCGGTTGTCGAAACATCCTGGCCATCACCCGCCAGGAAAATCTGATTCGCGGCTGCGGGATGCTCGATACAGC